>NZ_CP067007.1:1316727-1645909 GCF_018128925.1 Nitrosopumilus sp. K4 | reverse complement strand
TAGGTTTTCCCTGAACATCTACAGAGGAAATAGTGTCAATTCCCAGACCGTGACCGTAAACATTAGTTACAGGTATTAACAAAAAAGCAGCTAAAACAAATATTCCAAATTTCTTTAGTTGCATCATTTTCAGAACCTATGTAGGGCTATTTTACTGTCATTAATTCTTCTACTTTTTGCAATAATTCATCAATTGTATCTGATTCTAAAATTGGCTGGAGATCATTAGGATCTTTTGCACCCAATGCAGATAATGAATACACATAATCTATTGTTGGAAGATCTGTTGTAAGATAGTATTGCTCCAAGACATGGTCCAGTGCATGTGGTTCGACTACCTGAGGTTGCGCCTGTGTAATGATTTTATTTTTCCACATCTTTACTAAATTCTGCCACTTATCTAAAGAAAGATCCTCATCAATTTCTGGAATTAATTCAACTTCAGCACGAATGTACATCTTTGCATCAGTCCCAATCTTTTCAAGCATATCTGAAATTGCTTTATGCCCCTCTACAGTATATGGGTCATAGTTTTCAGGTAGTGCTAATGAAGGGGGAATGATTTTTTTTATTTTAAACTTGTTTCTTCCGATTGTCTCTATGTGTAATTGAAGTCCATCTAATTCCACGTCCTCACATTTAGAAATCTTTGCAATTGTTCCAATTGTTTTTGGAGCATTCCATCCATTGATAGTGTTGTTTTGATCAATTAGGCAAACACCAAATTGGCCATCACCTAGCATGCAATCATCTACAAGCTGTTTGTATCTAGGCTCAAAAATTCGCAATGGCAATTCTTGCCTAGGAAAAAGAACCAAGTCCAGTGGAAAAATCGGTATAGTTTTCGTTTCAGTCAAACTATGAATAGATAATACGTCTCTAGATATATGGAATACGGATTAAAAACCGTCCTCATTTAGTGTTAGTCCTAGTAATGCTGCTCTTGTATATTTTCCATATTCAGCTTGTTGGAAATATTTTGCATTTTTTGTTCCATCAACATCTGTAGATATTTCATCTAATCTAGGAAGCGGATGTAAAATAATTGCATTGTCTTTCATTTTTTGAAGCAAGTCTAATCCAACAACATAGCTTCCCTTTACCTTGAGATATTCTTCTTCATCAGGAAATCTTTCTTTTTGGATTCTAGTTACGTAAAGAACATCAAGATCATCAATGTGTTCTTCAATGTCAGTGGACTCGGTAAAAGACAATCTCTTTTTGATTTCATATACAGAATCAGATCTTATTCTCAGAGATTCTGGGGAGATTAAATGTACATCAACGTCATAATTTCCCAATCCATACAAAAGTGAATATACAGTTCTTCCATATTTTAGATCACCAACAATTCCAATTTTTAATCCATCAATCTTTTTCTTTTCTTTTCTAATTGTGTACAAATCTTGAATTGCCTGCGTTGGATGTTCCTCAGTTCCACTTCCAGCATTGATTACGGGTTTTGAAGAAACCTCTGCTGCAAACCTGCTTGAACCATCAAGTGGATGTCTAAGCACAAGTGCATCAGAATAAATGGACATTATTTTTACAGTGTCGGCCAAACTCTCGCCTTTTTGAGTTGATGATGATGAAATATCTGCAATACCAAGTGAATTTCCACCAATTGAAGCCATTGCCGAATCAAAGCTCAGACGCGTTCTAGTGCTTGGCTCATAAAACAAGTATGCCATGGTTTTACCTTTTGAAATTTCTCTTCTCTCAGTAGGGTTTAGCTGAATGATTTTATCAGTCGAGGTAAAAATTTTCTCTAACTGGTCTTTGTTAAAGTCCTTAATCGAGATAATGTCTTTTTGATAGAACTCGTTCATCTTTCAATAATATATACAGGTGACTATACAAAGTATTCTGATGGAACAGTCCGAACTTTTGGTTCGACGGATTAAGGAGGGTACTGTAATTGACCACATTAACGAGGGCAAAGGACTGCAAGTTCTAAATGCCCTAAGAATTGATGGAAAGGACGGTAGTCTAATTACCATAGCACTTAATGTTCCAAGTGGAAAGTTTAAGAAAAAAGACATCATCAAGGTTGAAAACAAGTTTCTAAAAGATGATGATACAAACAAGCTTGCAGTAATTGCACCAAAGGCAACAATCAACATGATAAAGGACTACAAGCTTGTAGAAAAAAGGAGGGTTGCTCTTCCTAACAAGATTGACAGAATTTTTCGTTGTTCCAATCCTGATTGCATAACAAACAGTACTGAGCACATTGAATCTGTTATGGATGTTATTGACAAAGAAGGACAGGTTCTCAAGTGCAGATATTGTGCAAGAGTTCTAGATGTAAACAAGCTAAAGTACAACTAAACTAAAAATTGAAAAATTTGAAAAAGATAGTACTTCTGGGTCTATTGTCCCAGGATGATAAACATCATGACTATACCGTAGATAGCGATTGATTCAACCATACCTACGAAGATGAATACTTTTGACTGTAATGCGGGGTTCTCACTAATGACTGCAAGACCGGCTGCACCTACTTGACCTAAACCTATACCAGCACCAAAAGCTGCAAGACCGAATGCCAAACCTGCACCGAGAATTTTCAGTGAGTCAGAACTTCCTGCTGCATCTCCTTCTGCTGCATATGCAAGTCCAGTAGATCCTGAAATGGATATTACTGCTGCTGCCAAAAGTAGCAAGACGATAGGTTTCATTTACGATACGGCTCCTCCAGTTCCATATTTAAATCATGATGAGTGAATTTACTCAAATTCGATCAAGTGTTTTCTTTTTGAATGATGCAAGTTCATCTTTGATAGACTTTGCAAAATTTTCGTGATCCTGATCTAGTTGTTTTTTAGAATCTTCAACTAATTTTTTAATTTCATCTTTTGCCATTATTTTCTACTCTCCATCTTAGCCTTTACTTTTTTTAACTTTGCGAATTCTTCTCTTTCTCTTTCTTCTAGAGTAGCAAGAATAAATCTAATTCTTTGTTGATATTGAGGAATAATGACATTTTCAAGTGCATTTAGTAGTTTTTGTGTTTTTTCTAATGCTTTTGCAAGGCTAAAGATGGAATTTTCATACTCTGCTGCTTTACAGATTTTTGGAAGTAGTTCTTTGATTTGTTTTGCAGCCCTATCAATTGAAGAATTTGTATCTGCAAATCCATAAGGCATTGATTTTGTATCCTTTTCAGTTACAGACAGTGCTGGAATCTTTACATCAACTACTCTTCTTACTTTAACTTCTACTTCCATTACAGGAGGTGTGGATTCGGCAACAGAATCAACTGTTGCAGTTCCTAATGCAAGATATGCTTCATTAACAGATTTGTAAATGTCTTGAAGAGGATCCCATATTCCACCTCTTGCTTTTGAGGCTTCTTCAATCATCTCTTCAATGTTTTTTAGAAGAACTTTACGTTTGTCGTCAAGAATTTTCTGAACCATTGTAGCAACTTGGCTGGAACGTTTGTATTTGAGAAGTTCGATTTTTGTTGCAGCTACATTCTGTCCAAACGACATTTTGCTACTTTTCCTGATAATATTGTTCTACGAATTTGTCTTTGACCTTGGTCAATTCATTCTTTGGTAGTTGAGATACAACTTTCCACAAAATACTTAGTGTTTCATCAATAGTTCTATTTTCATCAGTTGCTTGGGACAAGAATTCTTTTTCAAAGACATCGCCAACATCCATGTATTTCAAGTCAATATCAGTAAGGCCGGCTTTACCTACAATTCCTGCAAGTGCTCTGACTTCTTGTGCCCTAGAGTATGCATCATAGTTCTGGTTAGATATTTCTCCGTGATCTTCCCTAGTGCTTCCTTCACCAATTCCGTCCTTCATCAATCTACTAAGACTCATGAGAATGTTGACAGGTGGATAGACTCCTTGTCTAAAGAGATCTCTGCCAAGTACGATTTGGCCTTCTGTGATATATCCAGTAAGATCTGGAATTGGGTGGGTAATATCGTCAGATGGCATTGATAAGATTGGGACCTGTGTAACGCTTCCTTTCTTTCCGTTTAGTTTTCCTGCTCTTTCGTAAATTGTAGAAAGGTCAGTGTAAAGATAACCTGGATAGCCTTTTCTTCCCGGTACTTCTTCTCTTGCTGCACTAATTTCTCTTAGTGCTTCTGCATAGTTTGTCATGTCTGTAAGAATGACAAGTACATGCATTCCAAGATCAAATGCCAAATATTCAGCAACAGTTAGTGCTACACGAGGAGTGATAATTCTCTCAATTGCAGGATCGTCTGCAAGATTTAAGAAAAGTACACTTCTTTTTAATGCGCCTGATTCCTCAAGGCTTCTTCTGAAATATTCTGCTTCGCTGTATTGCACACCAATTGCAGCAAAGACCACTGCAAAGTCATCATCTGTTCCAACAACACTTGCTTGTCTTGCAATTTGTGCTGCCAACAAGTTGTGTGACATACCTGAACCAGAAAAGATTGGGAGTTTTTGTCCTCTAACTAGGGTAATCATTCCATCAATTACTGAAACGCCGGTTTGAATGAAGTCCTTTGGATATTCACGTTGTTCAGGATTCATTGGCTCACCATTAATATCGATAAATTTGTCTGCAATTGGATCTGGAAGTCCATCTTTTGGTCTGCCAAGTCCATCAAAGACTCTACCTAGAACTTCTTTTGATACTGGCATTTCCATGACTTTACCAACGAATTTTGCATTGGTTCCAGAAATAGATAGACCAGTTGTTCCCTCAAAAACTTGGACAATGGCCTTGCCATTTCCAACTTCTAGAACTTTACCTAATCTTCTTTCACCATCTTTAGTTTCAATTTCAACTAATTCATCAAATGCTGCATTTTCAACATCATCTACAATTACAAGTGGACCTTTGATTTCTGCAATCTTACTATATTGAACTCCACCTTCTGCTGTCAATTTGTAACCTTCACTCCTGAAATTGATTTGAATTGTTCATCCATATCTTTTGCTAGTTGATCAAGTTTTGGCATTTCATCATCTTTTACTTCCATTCTTGCTTTGAGTAATGAGCCAATTACATTAAGTGCTCTAATGTCGGCAAGTTCTGCACCGTCTTTGAGTGCTTGTTGTCCTTTCTTATAAAAGTCAACTAATAGTTTGAGTAACTTGTATTGTTTTTCTGGACTGCAATAAGTGTCAACATCATCAAAGGAGTTTTGTTGTAATAGACCAATCTTTACCATTCTTGCAACTTCAAGAATAAGCTTCTCTTCATCAGGTAATGCTTCTGGTCCTAAGAGTCTAACAATTTCTTTTAGTGTATCCTCTCTTTGTAAAATTCCATATGCTTCACTTCTCATGCTAAGCCAGTCTGGGTCGATGTTTTCTCCCCACCATTTTGAAATATCTGCAAGATAACCAGAGTAGCTGTTCATCCAGTTAATTGAAGGATAGTGTCTAGAGTATGCAAGTTTTGCATCTAGAGCCCAGAAAGTTTTGATAAATCTCATTGTGTGTGTTGTTACTGGTTCAGTAAAGTCACCGCCTGATGGAGATACTGCACCTACCAAAGTTACAGAACCATCACGATCTGGACTTCCTGCAGCTCTAACACGTCCTGCTCTTTCATAAAATTCTGCTAATCTTGATGCAAGATATGATGGATAACCTTCTTCCGCAGGCATCTCTTCTAATCTACCACTCATTTCTCTGAGTGCTTCTGCCCATCTACTTGTAGAGTCTGCTACAAGTACAACGTCTTTACCCATATCTCTGTAATATTCAGCAATTGTTACACCTGTGTAGATACTTGCCTCTCTTGCTGCTACTGGCATGTTACTTGTATTTGCAACAAGTACAGTTCTATCCATGAGTGGTTTTCCACTTCTTGGATCCTTTAGGTGTGGGAATTCAACGAGTACTTCGGTCATTTCGTTTCCTCTTTCACCACAACCGATGTAAACTACAACTTGAGAGTCAGCCCACTTTGCAATTTGGTGAAGTGTTACAGTTTTTCCAGTACCAAATGCACCTGGAATTGATCCTGTACCTCCCTTTGCAATTGGGAAGAATGTGTCAATAACACGCTGACCTGTAAGAAGTGGAACAGTTGGATCATAACGATCTTTGTATGGACGTGGTTTTCTGACAGGCCATTTGTGATACATTTTGAGAACAGTGGTTTCACCATCTTTCTCAGTTTTTGCAATTTCAGTTTCTAAATCATAATCACCTTCTGAGACAATGTTTGAGATTACTCCGCCAGGATGGTCTGGAGGCACCATGATAGAGTGTTCGATAAGATCTGTTTCTTGTACAGTACCAATTACATTTCCTGGATGAACTACATCACCATTGCTTACAGTTGGAACAAAGTGGTATTTTTTTGTCATATCAACTGGAGTCGTAGTAATACCCCTGCCAATAAACGAGCCTGAGGCCTTGGATAATTCTCTCAGGGGTCTTTGAATTCCATCATAAAGTTGTCCAATTATTCCTGGACCTAATAATACACTAAGTGGGTTTCCGGTACCAATTACTGGTTCACCTGGTTTTAATCCACTGGTTGATTCGTAAACTTGGATAAATGCAACATCACCAGTCAGTCTAATTACTTCGCCAACTAGTTTTGAATTTCCAACAACAACAGTCTCATACATTTTTGCATCCGACATTCCGTCTGCTTTGACTGCCGGACCACTGACCCAAACGATTCTTCCCTGTGCTGCCATTCTAATTACCTACTCCGAATTTTGATGCAATTTCTTTCCTTATTAAAGGCTTCAGACGTTCAATCCTTGCATCGATCGTATTATCAAAAGTCATTGCTCCATCTTTTGATTTGATGATAACACCACCAATACAATCAATTGTATCAGATGATAATTCAGATCCTGGGAATTGTGAGAGAACAGATTGTACAGCATCTCTGTCCTTTGAATTAGTGAAAACAGTAACGTCAGTTGTTCCTAAAATTTTGGTTGATTCATCTAAGAGAGATTTTATGAGATTTGAATAGTCGCCACTTCGATTAGTATTTGAAATTTGTTCGAGTGCTTTTGTAAAGACTTTATCGACTGCTTCTTCTAATGCTAGTAATTGCTTGTTTCTTAACTCTAAATCAGAACTACCAACAATTTGCTTCTCAATTTTGTCTGCTTCTTTTCTTCCATCAGAGAGGATTTTGTCATATTCTTGTTCCAGTCGTGGAATTGCATCATCAAGTGTTTTTTTAGAGTTTTCAAGAGCAGATTCAATGTTTGAAAGAATGTTTTTTTGGGTTTGATCAAGGATTTTATCTATGGTAGTTTCTAGAGCAGAATTTGCCAATGAGTGCCGTAAATTCGTAATGGATTTTAATGTTTGGGAAATTCAATTTCAGAAAGATATTAAAATCAAAGAAAATACCGTTGGATTATCTTGGTAGTAGCCGATCTAAAACTTGGAAGTATAATTTTACCAAGAAGTGAGTCTCCAAAAGCAATTTCGAGACTGACAGAATTTGAATGGTTTCACAAGATTGATTCTGAAAATGATTTGGTCACACCTGAGATTGATGATCTTCTATTAGAGGCTCAAAAAACCTATCAATCAATTGATGATGTTGTAAAAGGATTAGGTGTACCATCAACAGTAGGAATTTTGGAGATCCTCTTCAAAGGAACTGTGATCAAAAAGAAAGACTATGAAATTGATGAAGTTGAGGACATGGTCAACGATCTTAAAAAACGGGCTCCATCCATAATTGATGAACCAGCAAAACTTCTAGAAGAAGAAGCAAACACCAAGCGTTCACTAGAAGAATACAGGTCACTCAAAGAGACACTAGAAGTTGCCAAGAAACTAAACATTGATCTTTCAGGATTTGGATTGATGAAGTATTTTTACACAAATCTCTTTGTTATCAACTCTGCAGACTTTGAAGAAATTAGCAGAGCACTTGAGGGAATTACATTTTATAAATATGATTTAGAGAGTAAAGAAAAAGCAGCAATTCTTGTAATTTGTGGAATTGATGATTCAGAAAGAGCACTCAAAGTTTTGAGAGGGTTTAATGCAAATCCATTTGTTATTCCTCAAGGAATTCCTCAAGTTCCAACTGAGGCATTTGCTATGGCAGAAGCCAAAATCAAGGAACTGACAGCAAAACAAGCATCAATTGCAAAACAAATTGCTGCAATCAAAAAGAACATCAGACGAGATATTCTTGTTTTGCATGAAGAGGCACAAGTTGCAAAGGATGTTCTTGAAACACTCAGAAAACCAGGAGGTACAAAACACTTTGCAGTAATTCAAGGATTCATTCCATCAAAAATGGAAGAGAAATTTAGAAACTCTACAAAACAATGGACATCAATCATTGAAGATATTACTGATCCAAAACTTAGAGAGCAAGTTCCAGTATTATTTGACAATAAGAGATTTGTAAGAACATTTGAAGTAATTACAGAAAGTCAGGGTATTCCTAACAAAGGAGAAGCAGATCCAACTCCAATGATTGCTCTAATGTGGCCAATCTTTTACGGATTGATGTTTGCAGATATGGGTCATGGATTGTTGTTAATGGGAATGGGACTATTATTCAAAGTCAAAGGACAAGGAAATCTCTCAAAATGGGGAATGCTCATAGCAATCTCTGGTGCGTCTGCAGCAATAGCTGGTGTAGGTGCAGGAGAGATGTTTGGATATCACCTAGATCACATGGGACCATTTGAAGGACTATTAGAAGAGGGAGGAGCATTACACTCAGTTAGTTGGATTGTAGGAATTCTCAGTGTTGCTGAATTAACATTTGAACAAGTAATCAATATTCTCAAAGTTTCATTATTCATTGGAATTATTCATCTTGTATGGGCAATGGTTCTTAGAATTAGAAGATTGGCTCAGGAAGGACACAAGTTGGTAATGTACCTAGAGGCAATTCCAAACATCACGCTCTATGGTGGAATTGTGGTAATCATGATGTGTGCAATTGGTTCACAATATGATGTCATGAACATGTATTCCAAAGTTCACACCGAAGCTGTTCCATGGGTTACAGTATTCTTAGGAGATTGGGCCCAAGTTTGGATCGTTACAAGAATTGCAGTAGTTATTGTAATTGCTTCAATGGCAATGATGATGGTTGGAGGAATAATGCATGCAAAGAGACATCCTGAAGACGGAGGTTCTGCAGCTAATGTTGTAATGGAAGTATTTCTTGGAAAGACAGTAGAGAGTTTAGCACATACAATCAGCTATGCTCGATTAGGAATTATGTTACTTGTACATGCGGCTTTGCTTTTGACTGTAAACAATGCATTTGTTTCACTTGGAGGTGCAGAATCAAGTGGCGCATGGGCAATGATCATTGGAGGAAACTTAGGAATCATGATGATTGAAGGATTAATTGTGTACATTCAGTCACTCAGGTTGCATTTGTATGAGTTCTTTACTAAATGGTATGACGGTGGTTCACAGCCATTTAGAGCAATAAGACCAGAATTGATTTACAATCAATTTATTTGGAAAAAATAGAAAATTAGAGATTATTTTTCTTTAGCTTTATCATGTCCTTTCTTGGCAGCATCTTTGGTGGCATCATAACCTTTAGTACCTAACTCAGCACCCTTCTCGACACCTTTCTTTCCAAGATCAGTTCCTTTTTCAACACCTTTTTCAGCGGTATCTTTGAGTTTTTTTAGAAATCCCATAATAAAACAAAAGTTTGATTGTAGAAAAAGCATTCGATTTATTTTTCAACAGGAAGCTCTGGTTTGTTTCCCCATTCACCCCATGAACCCAGATAGACTCTAACTTTTTCATATCCAAGTTTCTTTAACGCCAAAAAGGTATTAGCTGCTCTGTATGCTCCCTGGCAATATGTGATTATTTCAGAATCTTTAGGAATATCGTACAATTTTGATAAATCTTCATTATTCTTGAATGTACCATCTTCATTGATGTTTTTGTACCAATCAATGTTAATGGAATTTGGGATATGTCCACCTTGAGCTGCACGAATTACAGTTCCATTGTATTCTCCTTCTGAACGGACGTCAAGAATTTGTACTCTGTTTAAATTATTTTGAATATATTCAAATCCTGAAATAATTTCTGGATTGGGTTTTCCAGAAAATGAAGATGGTTTGAATCCATTTGGTTTTGTCTCAATAGGAAGGTTCTCTTGTTTCCATTTTTTTATTCCACCATCTAGCATTGAAACATTTTGGTGTGAAAGATACATCAACATCCAAACACCACGTGCTGCAAGCATTCCAGAAATATCATCATAAAATACCACTTTTTTTTCAGAAGTAACTCCCAGAAAAGATAGCAATGTTTGTGATTGTCTATCAAAATTTTCTAGCCCATCTTTTGTTGTATCAATCCAATGAAACGCAAAAAGATCTAAATTGACGGCACCGGGGATATGCCCATCAGAATACTCCTTAAATGATCTAGTGTCAACTACAATCAAATCATCGTCATTCAAAATTTGTTGCAAGTCATTTGTTTGGATAAGCATACAAAATGGAGAATTACTCTGAAATTAATTTGTTATAGGAACAACACTAGACTTTGTTCCACGATTTCCAACAATAAACAAAGTCTTTGTGGGGACAGTATTTTTCATTGTTCGTTCTATCTGAATGGTTTTTGTGCCTTTTGAAGCAACAATTCTGAGGTTCTTTGGAGCTTGACGGATTACTGTTCGATATTTTCTGTTATTTGTACCAATTAGAAGCGATTTTACAGGTACGGACATAAATGAATTTGTGCCTCTAAATGAGGACATTTTGATTGTTGTCATGCTAGATGATTCATATTTGAATATATAATGATATACATAGAGTATGAAATACATATTATGTAAAAAATTAGAGCAGTATAGAACGGTCTCAGATTAGAAGGTGAATAATAAAAAGAAGAAAAGAAAAGGGTTTTTCCTATTCGTTTACGTATGCTCTTTCGCCGTGCTGTGCCAAATCGAGACCAATCTCCTCTTCTTTAGGAGTGACTCTGATTCCGCCAGGCCATACTGCATCCATTACTTTGAGGATTACAATTGTTACACCAAATGCATATCCAATTGAGACTGCTGCACCGATGATACTGATTGCTTGTTGTTCGTATCCTTGTGGTGTTCCAGTCCATGCTCCCCAACCATCACCTGTATCCCAGATGTGTGGACTTGCTAATGTACCTGTCAAAACTGCACCTGTAAGACCGCCCATTCCATGTACTCCCCATACATCTAGTGCGTCATCCCACTTTCTTGCATTCTTGAATGCTACAGAACCATAACAGATTGTACCTGCTGCGATACCGATGATAATAGCTGCCATTGGGCCAACCCAACCAGAAGCTGGTGTGATTGCTACCAATCCGGCTACTGCACCTGATGCAGCACCTACAATGCTTGGTTTACCTGTATGTGCCCAGGACATTAGTACCCAAGTAATAGTTGCCATGCCTGTAGCTGTATTTGTTACAACCCATGCACTGACAGTAATACCGTCAACCATTACTTCACTTCCTGCGTTGAAGCCGAACCATCCAAACCATAGAATTGATGCTCCGAGAACAACCATTGGAATATTGTGTGGTTCCATTGGAACTTTACCATATCCAAGTCTTCTACCTAGGACTAAGGCTCCTGCCAATGCAGAGAATCCTGAAGTAATGTGTACTACAGTACCACCAGCAAAGTCAAGCGCAAATGAGGCTTCTTCGATTTCTGGATTTAGATCGAGTCCACCGCCACCGATGAATCCGCCTCCCCATACCCAGTGGGCAACAGGGTCATACACGAATGTACCCCATAGGAGAACAAAGATTATCAATGCACTGAATTTGATTCTGTCAATCAAACCACCAATAATTAGAATTGGTGTAATGATTGCGAAAGTACCTTGGAATGCTGCGAATAATGCATGTGGAACTGTACTTGGCCAACTATCACCACAAGCTTCTTCAGCTTTCATCTGCTGCATTTGATACGCATTTGACCAAATGTCGCCGTCACAAGCTGTTGGAGCTCCTATAGGTGCATAGCTTGACACCATGTTGAATCCTGCATAATCAAGGCTTCCCATGAACATGTTGGCTCCTTCATCGGCGTTTGGAGCAAAGGCTAGTGAGTATCCCCAAAGAACCCATTGCACTGACATTAAACCCATAACAATCAGGGTCATTCCAAGAACATTTGTGATGTTCTTTGAACGTGCCAGACCACCGTAGAAGAATCCTACACCTGGACTCATGAAAAGGACCATTGATGTTGCCATTAACATCCATGCAGTATCACCTGTATCGATGTAACAAGCAGTAAAGGATCCATCACCGTTGTCAACCCAACACTCGTTTGGGTTGCCAGTGTAAATTCCGTGATCATAGTATCCGTCCATACCATCGGTAACTTGCTGTGCGAATGCCTGAGACATTGCACCAGTTGCTGTAATGGTAACTGCGGCCACAAGTAATAGAGCATACTTGTGGTTCCTAGAATTCATTACGTTTATCGAAATTGAAAATTATTTAAGGGTTGGAGACGTCAAAATCACTGAAAAAGTAAATTATTATATTTTAGTATATTCTGATACTATCATAAAAAATGAATATTATGTCAGGAGTAAGCATATGAAAGTAAAATCAGATACAAGATTATCAATTTTTGACACATTTAAGACAAAAGGAGAAGAGCTTACAGGAGAGGCTAATAGACAAAGAGCAATCATTACAATTTTAGCAAGTAATGCAAATCCTGCAGAAAGAACAAGGACTGGAATTTCTCAAAAGATTGCAAAGGGACAAGGAATTGTATGGAAAAACATCTACTCAGGAATATTCAGAGATCTGGATGAAATTTTGATCCCTATGGGAATTGCTGAGGAAGATGGAAGGCTTCCATTAAAGCGTGGGCCGAAAGCACTACAGGAAAAAGGGATTCCATATTATCATTTGACAAAAAAGGGATTATTGATTGCGCTATCCATATCAGAGGTAAAAAATAGGGAGAAGTTACTTGATGCATTTTTTGCTGAAGCAGAACCGGATGAAAAAAAATTCGAAAAAATTCTCTCAAATCTTCTAAAAACAAGCCCAAATTTTACGTATTCAATTTTTCAAAAATACGTAAAGGCATTTTGTGATAACAAAATAGAAGAATTACTGCCATTTGACCTTTCAAAAATTAAGGAGATATCTGATGAATCCCTAGTGATTCAAAAGGAGATTTTGGAGGCATTTTTGAAGTTATCAAAACAAGAAAAAGAGAATGCCTTAAAATTCCTTAATGAAATCACGTAAAAATTGAAGTTTTTAGAAACAGATCGCCAAACATTAAAATCCGTTGCCCATCAAGTTTTGTCGAAATGGGTGGCTCTAAAAACGTCTATGCTTCTGTAAAGTCATACAGTCAAAGAGGCAAATTACTCAAAAGGGCTGATTTTCAAACACTGGCCGAATCAAGAGATCTTGAAGAATTGATGACCAGAATTAAAAATACGATTTATGGAGATGCAGTATCTGATGTTCAAAAACCCTATACATCTCAAGGTGTTGAATCAGCACTGAGAGGCCACTTAGCTGATGTGCATTACTCAATTGCAAAAACGGCAGGTGACTCAGATATTTTAGATGCATATTATATGAAATTTATCGTTTCAAATTTGAAATTAATCCTAAAAGGAAAAGTTCTTGGGAAATCACAAGAGGAATTAGAAGCTCATATCAATTTACATGCTGAAGAATTAATCAAGCAACGAGATATTATCATCAAGGCTCTTGTTGCAAAAGATCTTGAAGAAGCAGTAGCAAGTTTGAATTCTGTTCAATTTGGAGAAGAAATTGCAAAAGCAGCTGCATTGTACAATGAAAGAAAGAATATTCAAATCTTCGATACATATTTTGATAAAATTTTGTATCAGCAATTAGGTCGCGCTCTAAAGAATACTAGGGATAGAGATGTCATCAAGCTTGTAGGAATGGATGTAGATTTTTACAACTTGCTTAGTGTAATTAGAGGAAAGTTTTGGGGATTAGAAGAAGCACAAATTCAAGATTTAATCGTAACACAAACTCCTACTGTTCCAAGAGAATTGTTGGGAAGAATGATGGCAGCTGCATCTGTCAGAGATGCATTAAATGAGCTCTCAAATACAAAATACAAGAATTTGATTCCTCAAGTAGAAAATGAATTAGATGCTGTAGCCGAATTTGAAAGAGCATTTGAGATGTCACTTTATCATTCATCATCTAGAGCATTTACAAAGATGTTTAGTTTTGCTACAATTATTGGAATTACAAAACTAACTGCATTTGAAGTAAGGAATTTGGCAGCAATAGCTTATGCTGTAGAGCAAAAAATTCCAACAGACGTTACCATGTCAAAGCTAATTCTTGAAGAAGAATAGACAAGAAAGATGATCAGATTTCCAAAGAAAAAAACTGATATTTCCACTGAAACTGTAATCAACACTATTTGGGTCAGTAGTTTTATGGCTATGGTTTTCTCAATTCCACCATTAGGTATTTTCCTAGGAATCTATTTTGGTACCGGTAATCTCATAATTGGTGCAATCTTAGGATTTGGGGTTCATTTTGTCACATTAGCATTTTCTAGCAAAATTTCAAAATTTTTGACAAATATTATGAGTTAACCTATTAGGATGGATTAGATAAGTGAAGTACAATGATGGGAGACAGGGATTTTCGAAGTATTATCAAAAATGCAGTAGACTCTATAGGACGAGAGTTAGATATTGAAATTGATTCTAAGGACATTAAGACAATCCATCTAAAAGAGGTAGTTCAGTGTCTCAGACGATCATATTATGACAGAATTGATCCAAAAGAAATTGAGAGGAAAGGATTTAGTGATCTTTTAGCAGGATTACTTCGGAAATTACAGTACGGTAGTGAGCCAAAACAATTTGCAATCGAAGACATTAGTCTAAAGGCACAAGCAGATATGATAGTCGATGATTCCATAATTTTATTCAGACCAGCTCATTCCACACCTGAATCACCTGAAGCAAATGATTTACTGTATCTCAATGCATGTCTCTGGATATATGACAAAAAAGATGGAATGATCATCTATATTTCAGGAGATAGAGAAGAGTCAAGTTTTTCATTAATTAGAGACAAGAAGATGTTTGAAGAAGTAGTTAGGAGGGTAAGAGTACTAAATGATCTTCTAAAGGAGCAAAAAACCCCAATTGTTGAGCCATCAAAAGATTGTATGGAATGTCAATATTATCAAAAATGTTTCATTGCAAAAAAAGAAACCAAACAGACATCTCTTGCTGAAATGCTTGGGTTAGGTAAAGACAATTAGAAAATTTGAAAAATATTGTAAAGGAATGAATTCCTTTGTTTAGTCTAGTGGTTCAGGGTGTCCTTTTCCACGAAGTGCAAAACATACAACTGCTAATGCAATTGCAACCCCTATTGCTGAGCCATATGCGGCCATTCCTGCTTCTGCCATTTGATCAAAACCCACTTTACGGGCTTTTATAATTTTGCCAATATTTTTTCTCTAAAAACATATTATCATAATTTTTTATTTTTATGATACACTGATAGTTACTAAGCTGTAAGTTCAAAATGAAGTTCATTTTCCTGTCCGCTAGTCATTGAACTTAGATTGTAAAAGACATCACCAGTAATTTTCCAATTTGCAGTGTTACTTTCAAGTGAAGACCACAGTTCTGGAATATTTCCATTATTTTTTAAGATCACCTTGTCTTTTAGAATCATTTCAGCCCCACCAAGAAGAGTATAATAATTTGAACCAAATTCTACCATTCCTTCAGGCCTGCTTCCAAGTTGACCACCGGAGATTTGTTTATTTTCAGAAAAATTAGTTTCATACAATTGGTAATCAACTACTTGAACAATCATAGAAGCAGGATTTGGATTTGTAAGTTTGAATTTAATCTCAATTGTAGCAGATCTTTCAGAAATATTAGTTACTGAAATATCATCTAATGCAACAGCTATTGGTTCAACCTTAATAATTTCTTTTTCGGGTTGTGAAGATGCCAGATTTTCTATTGTTGAACCAGATGTAAGAACTACAGCAATAATTGCACCTAGTCCAATTATGGCAGCTATTACAAAGATTTTGGGATTCATCGTATTTTCAAACTTCCTAGATATCTTAAATGTTAAGATGTAAAAGGAGTTCGTCTCAAAAACATAGTTATTTTAAGGTCAATAAGAAGATCAATGTAAAATGGTAGAACAAACTGTACACGGTTCAGGAGGATATGTTGTTGCTGAACTAACTGAAGACCAATTGAAAAAAGCGGATCTTGGAGTGGGTAAATTGTTTCTAGCACCAATTGGAAAATTAGAACAAGAAAAAATGAAAAAGCATTTTTGTAAAAATTGTGAATCAGAATTTGATAGCTCACCAAATATCAAGCTTGAAGAAAGTACAAACGAAGAAGTAGCAGATAATCTAATCCTAGTAGAAAGAGGTCAGTATACATGCCAAAAATGTGATTCAATAATTGGTGAATACAGAGTATTTCAAAAGAAAGATGAATCCAGTGAAGTTGGCAACGCAAAACCAATGGATTAGATCTAATCTGAAAATAGTTATTATATCATAAAAACGGGAAAAAAACATGCAATATTTCCAGGCAGTACAACAAGGAAAACAGAGAGCAAGTAAATCTCAAATGAAGATGTTTGATGCTGCAGGATTTGGAATGCTAACACTTACAACAAAAAAAGTAAATGGGCAATTTGTTCCAGTTGGAGAAGAAGACCTGACCGCTGTAATAAACTCCCTAGATGGATTTGTTGCAATTATTGTAGATAATGACGGGTTTACTAAAGCACAATCTAAGGCCGTAGAAAAAGAAGAGGCATTCAAAATATACAAAAAACTAAGAGATTCTGGAATGCCAGAATTTCCTGGAAAAGAAATTCAGATATGGTCTGAGACACGACCAACTATTCAAAACGAAATTTCAGAATAATCATTTTGATGCAAGAATTATTTCAGTTCCAACATCTGAGCCTTTGATTGCTTTTTCAATAATTTTTGGATCTGCCTTGAGAATTCTGGTTTTGATTTTTGAGCGTTCTATAATTTTCAATGCAACAATATCCATCAAATCATAACCACCTGCCACAGAATCCTCATGGACCAACATTGTTTTCAAATGTTTTAGATCAATTCTTTTGAATTTCTTTGCTTTTTTGAATTTGTTTGGATCCATATCATATACTCCATCAACATCAGTTGCATTAAGGAATTGTTCAGCTTTGACTTTTTCGGCAATTAGAGCTGCTGTTCCATTTGTGCTTTGTCCTGGATGTAGTCCTCCTGCAACCACAATCAGACCATCATCAACTGCATGTCTTACTTCTTGAAGTGTAGTTGGAGGATGGGAATACGCTTTGTTTTTTAAAGCGTAAATCAAGAGTTTTGCATTTAATCTAGAAATCTCAATACCTAATTCGTCAAGTGTAGATTCATCAGCGCCAGATGATCTTGCATGTGAAATATAGTGTCTTGCAATATTACCACCGCCTGCAATCACAATTGGTTGGCAAACTTTGCTGATTTTGACCAAAAATGATGCATAGTCTTTAAGCATTTTGACATTATCCATGCCAAAAACTCTACCAGATAGTTTGATTACAATTCTTTTTTTCATTATTTTAATCCATCAAGTATTGATTTTGCGGCAATTTCAACTTTGTTTCGATTCTTTTGGTGTGTGTAAATTCTCAAGATATTCATAAATCCAGATATTGCTGAAACTACAGGGATTTTTGAAATAGATAGTTCTTGAGCAGATGATTTTCCATTTTCTTGACTAATTAGAATAATTTGTTTTGATTCCTTCTTTGAAGGTGCAAGAGGTATAGATGGAGTAACAGAACTGTCAACAAAAATTTCAGTTTCATCAATTTTAGATTTTTTAGAAATTGAGGATCTTAATTCGTTTGTTTTGATCTTTCCCAAATTTCTTGTACTAGTTAGAATTCTTTCATAAACGCATTTGAGTAATTTCCTATTTTGATAATCTATTGCAAATTGTTTTGCTCTCTTTAATTTTGAAGATTTTGATGAGATTAGTTTTGATAATACATACTCGTCTGTTAATTTTACATATTCATCAAGATTAAAGGACGTAAAACCAAATTCATCATCAGATAAGCGTAATGCTTCCAAAAGCATTACTTCTGCTGCTCTAACTGTTTTATGAAAATAGACTGCCTTAAACATTTGATATCTAGAATGCATCATTGATTCAAATGAATACAAGGCAGAACGTTCTAAAGCAAGTTTTTGTTTGTATACATCTAATGATTGAGTTAATCGTTTGTGATCAATCTTTGCATGTTCTGCTCCTGTAAAATAACCATCTCTTAGCAAATAATCCATCATATCAGCGCTTAATGCTCCAGAAACAATTTCATTCAAATACTGAAATTTAGAATCGCCAAAGGCTATCTTTGTTACAAGTTTTTTATCAAATCCGTTTTTTGAAATACTATCACCAATTTCAGATTTTAGAATTATTTCCTTACCAAAATCCTCATGTGACACTTTCTTTTTTTGTATGATTTCTTCAAAAAGATGAGAGAATGGACCGTGTCCAATGTCATGTAAGAGTCCTGCAAGTCTCAAAATTTGAATATCCTCAGATTTTATAATCCCTTTTTCAAATAATGCATTTCCCGCCTGCCCAGAGATATGCATTACACCTAATGAATGCTCAAATCTTGTGTGTTGTGCCGCAGGATATGTCAGGTGAGCGCCAGATAATTGTCTAATTCTTCTTAGTCTTTGGAAAATTGGATTATCAATTAATTTGAGTTCATGATCATATACGCGAATAAAATCGTGAATGGGATCTATTATGTCTAGATAATTTTTTTTCATAATCCTATTTTTTTTGAAAATGTTTTTAGAATTTCTTCATGAACTTCTTGTTTTGATTTTGAGGCATCTATAATTTTCCAGTGTTTTTTCTTTGCAGTCTTTCTATAAAGAACTGAGATTTTTCTTAGGAATTCTTCATTTTTTTCAAATTTATCTCGGTTTGCCTTTTTTCTATTAAATGATTCAGTTTGAGTAACATCTAGTAAAACAACAAGATCAGCTTTTGGAAGTCCCGTATCTAGATTTTCTAGCCATTTTTGCTTCATGCCATTTGCCAGACCATATACTAAATTTGATTGATAGTACCGATTCATTATCAATACTGAATTTTTTGATTGTGCCTTGATAATTTCATCTAATTTTTCCCATCTATTTGCAGCAAGAAGGCAATGAATTACTTGTGGGGGAAATTTTCTTTTTCCTGCTAGATATTTTGCAATCTCTTTGCCAATTGGTGTTTTGTAATCAGGAAAGCTAAAGGTCTTTGTTTTGATCTTTCTTTTTGTAAGAGCCTTGGCAAGCATTGCAGTTTGAGTTTTTTTGCCTGCCTGATCTCCACCCTCAATAACAATAATCATAGTCAATTGAACAGAGAAATTGATTGATTAAAAATCTATCAAAGTTTATAACCAAAAATTAACCACATATCACAAAATGGGATTAGTGAAATCTATGGCTAAAGAAATGATGAAAGAAATAGGAAACAAATCAAGAGAATTTTATGAATTTGTTTTACCGCCTGTTGATATACACCTAGATGATGAAAAATTGACATTAATTGTAGATATGCCTGGATTTCAGAAAAAAGATATCAAATTATCGCTTGATGGAAATATTTTGTCAATTCAAGCATGTAAGGAAATTTCTGATGATAAAAAACACAACATGGTATGTAATCAAAGACCAAACATTATTGATAAAAAAATGAGATTGCCAATTGAACTTAAAGAAGAATCTGTAACTTCAGCAAAATACGAACAAGGTGTTTTAACAATTACTATTCCTGTTCAAAAGCGTGGAAAAGATATCAAAGTAGAATAACTAATGATTCCTAAAAACTGCAAAAATTCCCATTGTTATTAGTGAGCCAACCATTCCAATTGTACCAATTGATTCGTCAGATGAATACAAAAGAGCAGATCCAATAAACATAGAAGCTGAAAGTATACTACCAGAAAGTAGGATATTTGATTTAGGTTTTGCATTAAGCAATTGAAGAGATCTTTTTTCATCTAAGAATTTTTTTAATTCTGGTGCAATGGAAATAGTTGCATCTATGGATTTTGCAAATCTTTCAAATGAGTACTTCAGTTCTTCGATATACGCATCCTTTATCAAACTCTCTTCTTCCAAAATTTCTCTAACAACTTTGACAAATTTGAAATCAACTTTGTGTGTTTTGTAAATTCCCTCAATAATAGATGCCATTCTCATGTATAGTGCCAAGTTTTTTGGAAGAACAAATGGAAATTTGCTCATAGTTTTGTTTGCAAGTTCCATCAAGCTTTCAACTTCCATTTCATCAGGTTTTTTTCCATGCATTGCTCTAACTGTAAGCTCAATTCCTTTTTCAATTACTGAACGATTAAAATCTGGAGTAAGCATTCCAAGATCATTCATTGCATTTACTGTTCTAGGAGGATCTTTTTCTACAAGAGCAAGATAGAGACGAATTAGTCTGAGTCTAGTTTCATTATCAAGTCTTCCAACCATTCCATAGTCATACAAAATCAGTTTTCCATTATCAGTAACTGAGATATTTCCAGGGTGAGGGTCAGCATGAAAAACAGAATGTCTAAGGAGCATCGTAAAGAAGACTTTGTGTACATCAACGACTAGTTTCTGCCTATCAATCCCTTTTTCATTGAGTGCCTCAACATTTGTTACTTTGATTCCAGGCAGATATTCCATCGTAAGGACATTCTTAGAAGAATACTTGTCATATACCTCGGGAACAACAACTTTATCGTTTTTTTCCATGTCATGCTTTATTTTTTTTAGATTTGTGGATTCATTCGTATAATCCATTTCTTCATGAATGGTTTCAATAAATTGAGACAGCATAGCCTTTGCTGAAAAACGTAAATTTGGATCAACGAATCTTAATGCTAGGGGAAGAATTTTTTTTAGAACTTTAATGTCTTCTTTAACAACCGTTTCGATTCCAGGTCTTTTAACTTTTACAACAATCTCTTGTCCAGATAGTGTTCCACGATAAACTTGCCCTAAAGATGCACCAGAGACAGGATTTGGATCAATATTTTCAAATGTTTCATCGATTGGACCAATATCATTTTCAATTATTGGTTTTACCTGATCAAATGGCGCTGCAGGAACGTTATCCTGAAGTTTTGCAAGTTCTTCTAAGTATGGCTGTGGAAGTATATCAGCTCTCGAGGATAACCATTGTCCAAGTTTTATGTAAACAGGTCCCAATGAAATGAATGTGTTTAGAACTTTTCTTGCATTTTTTCTAAATCTTTCTAAATCAAGTTCTTTGCCTTCTTGATTAACCCATTTTTTTCTATCCTTCCTTAAGGCAAAAATAGATGGCAAAAGCTTTACCAATACATGTATAGTTCTAACAGTTGACATTTCTACTCCAAATAATTTTTAATTTTTTTAGTTGCAATATATCCCATGTATCCAGAAATTATAGAAGATGCCAATCCTGTTGTAATGGATGATTTTTTTGAATTGTTTTTGTTAGATAATGCTTTTCCAATTTGAGAGCCTCCAAATATAGCACAAGCTAATCCAATCAAAACTTCTGGTGCATCATGTACCAAGTGACCAAGAGGATCTATTCTTGGATCAATTTTATCAGTATGAACTAGAAATTTATCATCATATTCTCTAATGTGTAAATTTCCATAACGATATTGTTTGTTTGCACCATTTTTTTGGCCTAGAACTGTTTCTTCTGCTCCATCTAACATAAATTCACGAAGTTCTTTAGGAACTTCTATTTCATCAAACGACATGATCGCAAGATCTAGTAATTGCTTATAATCTTAAGGTCTTTTGGAGGTATCTGAGAAGAAAATTACTAATTTTTTGATTTTTCTTTAAATTTTCCTTTATTGACAATTGCAAGACTAGCTAAAAATACAACTATCATTGAAATTCCAGTAACATATGCAAAACTAAATTCATCTTGGGGTTTTTCCTCATCAAGATAAAATATTGCAATAGTGGCAATCAACAAAACAACGCCAAGAAGAGTAAGAAGCCTATGGGTTTCCAATAAAACTAATTTAAAAAATTAGTATATGAATTGAGTATTTTCAAATTCTACCTCATAGTAATGGTGTTGTGACAAATCCAACAACAGCACCAGCTAGAAATAGAAACAGAGTTTTTCCCATGCCCAATAATTATACTACAAAATATGATATAATGTTGGCGTTTTTTTCCCAAAAATGGAATTATGCGATCTAAGGAGTCGATTCCATTTTTGAGAGTTTTTGTATAACTTGATCTAGTTCTACCTTGTTTTCATCAATAACCCGTTTTAGAACTTGAATCTCTTGTTTTAGTTGTTCCAAGTTTTCATCATCAGAATCACTGATTTGTTGTTGAAGATCACTCAGAATTTTCTGATTGTACTGATTAATTTTTTCTAATTCTTCTTTGTAGTTTGTTAGTTTTTCATAGGGTGTAGATTTTTCTACAACTTCTATTGGTTGTTGATTAGTCAAATATCCATATGAAATAATTGAACCACCAATTACTAGTGCTGCAATCAGAATAATTAAAGTAAGTTTCATTTTAAAATTAGCACATAATTTCTATATTTCTAATTTTAGTTTGTATTGGTTTTGGTACTTTTACGCTTACGATACAAATAGAATCCAAGACCTGCAGCAATTATTAGAGGAATTATGAGCATTTGAGAAGTATTATCAGATTCTTCATCATTTGATGGTTTTTCAATAAAAATTGTTGTTTCATAAGGAAGAAAGATTTCATCTCTAGTATTATCTTTGTATCTAACAATAATTTTGATATCATGCGCACCATACTTTGGTTCACCATCAAATTCTAATGGAACATTAAATGGGACAGGTGCGTCAATTTCTATTTCATCAATAAACTGAGTTTTTGTTTTAATGTTTGAATCATTTAATCCTTCTAATGTAACAAACCCAAACAAACCATCTTCATTTCCTTCATTAATTATTTCACCAACAACCATTTGGGTTCCTGATAATTCAATTACTTTAACATCATATACTGATAAATCAATTAGACCTTTAATGTAAAAATCAACAATTTTAGAAATTGTTTGTTGATCACCATGTGCATTATAGTAGTTTATTGACAATGGGATTCTTAATGTATCTCCCTTTAGAGATTCTGGAACATATACTGTTGCAGTAAGATATCTGGAAGACTTTGGATTAATGTTACCAATATCCCAATTGGATTCCAAAATTACAACATTTTCAACATTTGTAGTTGATGATGCAGTTGATGCAATTTCAGTTTGAGTATTTGTTGCCACAATATCTACACTTGAAATTGGAGCAGTTCCATCATTTGATATTTCAATTATGACTTCATTTGTTCTCAATGATGTTAAAAATGGCTCAAGTGCCCTTACGTTGATAATACTATCACCTGTAACTTTGAAATCAAATTCAGAGAAGGAAGTTCTAACTCCCGACTCTCTTAATCTAGAATAATCTACCTTTACAGTTCCAGGATATTGTTGAATCTTTGCATTTTTGTCAATATTTACAAAAAATGTTAGATGAAAATTTTCTCCTGCAAGTGAATTGGAATCACTGTCAGCATAAATTGTAGAACTTGGACCATCTGCAGATGAAAATCCAAACGGTAATGATAATTGTCCTCTAATTCCTGTAATATCTTGTGTTCCTACATTTGCAAATACAACTGTAAATGGAACATTTAGATCACCGGGTTCAACTTCAATTTTGTTATTGATGGTTCCAAAATAGGCATCAAGAAACTTAACATCACCATAATCTCTTTCAAAAGGAGAATCACCAAATCCGCCTGATGAAATTTGAGCAAATGAGGACTCAATAAGTAAAGGTGATAAAAAAACCAATCCAAACAAGACTGTAATTTTTGAGATCATGCCACAACCTCCATTTGAGAAGGTAAGTCACCCTCAAATGCACGTCCATCTTTGATAGTAATTACCCTATCAACATCTCCAAAATGTTCTCTATCATGAGTTACAATTATGAAAGTTTGATTCAGTTTTTTTGCCATAGATTTTAGTAGATTAACAATTTTTTCTGAAGTCACTGAATCAAGATTTCCTGTGGGTTCATCAGCCAATACAATAGAGGGGTTATTTATCAAACCTCTCGCAATTGCTGCACGTTGAGCTTGACCACCAGAAATCTTATTTGCTCTTTTATTCATTTGAGATTCTAATCCCACTGCAGAAAGTAATTCGCTTGCATCTTTTTCTGATGTTTCATTGGTTCCAGCAATTTGCCTTGGAAGCAATACATTTTCAAGTACTGTAAGATCAGATAGAAGATTAGAAAATTGGAAAATGAATCCTAGTTTTTTATTTCTAAATGAAGAAACTTTTCCATCATCAAGAAGCGTGGTATCAGTTCCATCAATGAAAACTTTACCATTTGTTGGTTGGTCTAACAAACCAATCATGTTTAGCAAAGTGGATTTTCCTGAGCCAGAACTACCAACAATGAGAACAAATTCGCCTTTTTCAATTGAAAATGAAACATTATCAAGAGCTTTTACTTTATTTTCTCCTTCTCCGTAAATTTTACTTAGATTTTGGATTTCAAGTACCTTAGACAGTTCTCATCGCCTCCACAGGTAGAAGTTTTGTTGCTCTATACGACGGATATAATGATGCAATTATCGCTAGAATAAATGAAGTCAAGGCAGTTTGTGTAATTTTTACCCAATCATAACTTACTTCCAAAGGAAGACTATTGTTAAATGACATCTTTGTTTCTTTTGCATAAAATGTGTATCCCAAGCCTGCAGCAGTGCCTACACCAGCACCTATTGCACCAATAATCATTCCTTGGAAGATAAAGATAATCAAAATATCTTTTCTTTTTGCACCAATAGATCTCATAACACCTATTTCACGTGTTTTACCATTTACCAACATCATCTGAATTGTAACTATAGCAAATGCAGACGACATCATTCCAAAATATCCAATCATGTTGATCATTGCGATACCAGATCTAAATCCTGCAAGTTGTTCTTCAGCAGATTCTTCAATGGTTTCAGCTAAAAAATCATCATTAGGAAATGATCTCAAAAAGAATTCTTTTACTTCAAAAGCTTTGTTAGGATCATTTAGCTTTACCATAAAGGAGCCAGATTCGCCGTCTCGTTTCATCATATCACGTAATGTGTCAATATGTACAACTGCAGTATAATCAAATCCTTGTCCACCAGGAGATTTTGCAATTCCAGAAACTGTAAATCGTCTTATTTGATCTTCACCATATCTATCCACTACAAGAACTTTAACACTGTCTCCTACTTGTGCACCTCCCAGATCGTCTGCTATGTTTGAACCAAGCACAATGGAATTTCTTGAAAATACATAGCTTCCATCAGATATTGTTTCATGAACAGTAGATGCTCTAACATCTCTAAATGGATCAACCCCAACTATAGGTATTCGAGTTTCTTCAATTAATTTTCCATTTTTTGTCATGTTCATCTCGGCCGTTGATGAAAGCCGCGGAGTCGCAGCTTCAACATAAGGTATCCTTTCAAACCAATTGGCCAATGAAAGATCAGATTTATCGATATAGTCTGCCTCATCAGTAACAAGAATGTCACCGTTTCGATAGTTGCTAATGTCTCGGACTATTGCATCAAAAAGACCCTGAAAAATTACAAAGTTTACATGAATTACTAAAATGCCAATCGTAACTGCTAAGACAGCGCCGATTAGACTCCCTTTTTTGTTAAATAGCATTCTTTTTGCTAGAGTTAACCTATATTCCACAAAAATAATAAAATAGTCTATTATTTAATATCTATCATACATAGTGCTAACAGTATAGACAATTTTATATCAAATAGGTTTATTCCATATAGTAATAATGGTGTATAGGTGATAAATTGGACAATTTAGATATTAGAATTTTGGGTAGATTATTGAACAATTGTAGGGAATCAGACAGACAAATTGGAAAAGAATTAGGAATTTCAGGAGGAGCAGTTAGAGCAAGAATTCGAAAAATGCAAAATTCCAAAGTTATTGAAAAATTTACAATTCGAGTAGAGCCACCAGTATTAGGATATGGCGTTTTGTATTTTGTGGTGTCAGGCCAAAATACAAAAGAGATATTAGAGCAGGTAAGTCTAGTTGGTCAACCATTTTTTGTTGTACCATGTGTAGGTGGCGTTACAGTATGCAGCATTGTAGTTAAAGATAACATGGAGCAAAAAATTGAATTAGCAAAACAACTAATGAAAGATGTAAGAGTACTATCAATTTTTGAAGCTGAAAATCCTGGATATAGCACAAATCTTACAAAGACAGATTTAGAAATTATTGAAAAACTGTTGGACAATCCAAGAGAAAAGATTGAATCCATTGCAAAAAAAACTAACCTTTCTACAAAAACAGTCACAAGATGCTTAGAAAAATTGCAAGAAAATGACGGAATACAATTTACACTAATCTATGATCCTACGAAAATTGAAGGTTTTATTCCTCATGCAATACTGACATGGATTGAAAGAGACCTAAAAGAAACTTTAACTCAAATGAATGAAAAATTTTCTGATTCATATTTACAAATACCATTTATTTCAAAAAATCAAATTGTGTTATTTATGTATAGTAATGATATTTTTCAAATGGACGACATTACTCAAAAAGTAAGAAATGTAAATAATGTTAAAAGTGCTGATTTGTTTATTCCAAAGAAGATTACATTTTTAGAAAAGTGGCTTGAAGATAGCATTAAAGAAGCAAAAAAATCCCCTACTTTGCATTTATCATATCAAACAAATTAAATAATAACTGAATAAACGGATTGTGTGAAAAAGAAAAAGATCTATGAAGGAAAAATTTTAGGTCTTAGTGTTTATCATGGTATAATTGAAGGAAGAAAAGTAAAACGTGAAATGATAGAGCATAGAGGAGCTGCTGCTATGCTAGCGTTTGATGAAAAAGGCAAAGTGATTTTGGTAAAACAGCATAGATTTCCACATGGATACGTATTAGAAATTCCAGCAGGAACGTTGGAAAAAGGAGAAGAGCCAAAAAAATGTGCTTTTAGAGAATTAGAAGAGGAAACAGGCTATAGAGCCAAAAAAATGACACCTTTAATCTCATTTTATCCTTCAATTGGCTATAATTCTGAAATAATCTATTGTTATGTTGCTTCAGGTTTGAAAAAAATTGCAGAGTTGAAATTAGATGAAGATGAGATACTTTCTGTAGAAAAGATAGAACTACAAAAAGTTATGAGAATGATAAAGACTGGAAAAATCCAGGATTCAAAAACTATTTGTGCAGTAATGACTTATGCGGCAAAAAAGAAACTAAACTAGTCATTATAGATCGGTTTTACGAGATCAACTACATCAGCCCAAGATTTTGAAATTCTTTCAAAGCGATAAACAATATCAAGAAAATCAATTGGAATTTGTTTTTTATTTCCAAGTATAATTCTTAATTTGGCTAACTTTTCTTGAAATTCTTTATGTAATGAAATTGCTTCTATGGCTAACAATCTATCGGGTTTAGTAAATGCATCAATTGATTTTTCTGCAATAATATGAAAATTTTGAACAATACCATGTATTTTTTTGAGATTATCTTCAGATAATGATGAGTTGTAAATAAGATCAGATAGCTCTACAATTGTATCGCCAGCATTTTCTAAAAGATTTGCAGCGACTCTATAATCAAGTACATCAATATTTCCAAGATTAAATACATTTGCTAATTTTTTGTCAACAAGAGTACTTCTGATAAGTCTCACTAAAAGAAAATATTGTCTGTTAACTTCCACATCTCTATTTGATAATGTCTGTAGATTCGATTTGTCATTAGAAATTAATCCATTGCAAACATCTTCATACATACCAAGTGCAATTGAGCTCATTCTTTTGAGAATTTTTTCAGGGTTTAGTGTAGTGGAATCAAGTAAAAATTGCATGTTAATGTTTGATGCATCCTCTTCAACAATTTCCATACCAACCAAACGTCTCATAGAATTTCGAATTTTTTCTCTGTCTTCACCAGGAAGAATTGATTTTGAATTAATCTGAATAATATCATATCCTAGAAGATATGCACCGGTAATGTCTGCAACAATATTTTCTTCTTTAGGCAATGGATATGTAATTACTAATTCTTTAGTTGGTCTAGTCTCCTTATTTGCGGAAATGGAGATACTATCATGTCCTGTTTCAATCTCAACTTGGCTACTTTTATCCAAATTATTTGCATCAATCCATTCTTTTGGGAGTGAAACTAGAATGCTACTTCCAATTTTTTGTAGGCGTCGAATAAATTTAGTCAATTTATACTAATTTAATTAATTTAAGCCATATTCTTATATTTTGTGTAAAATTTAAACTCAGATCAATGGAGGCAACTGCATTTTGTCCAGCTCACATTACCGGATTCTTCAAAGCTTATCTTGATGAAGAATCAAGAATTTCAGAAAATCTTGGTTCGATGGGGGCAGGTTTTTCCATCAAACAGGGAGTAACAACGCATGTTACTATTACACCAAAGAAAAATGACTCAAGTTTCAAGATTTCTACTTACGGTTATAAGTCAGATAAAACCGATGTCTCTGAATTTGTCTTAAAAGAATTTTTGAAAATGGGAAATTTTGATGAATTATTCTTTGACATTATACATGAAATATCAATTCCAGTTGGATACGGATTAGGTTCTAGCAGTGCAGTTGCATTATCACTTGCTTATGCGCTTGATCAAGTTCTTCAAACAAAATTAGAACATGAGAAGATTGGAAAAATTGCACATAATGCAGAAGTAAATTGTAAAACAGGATTAGGTGATGTATTAGCATCATATCATGGTGGCTTTGAGATTAGAGTAAAACCTGGAGCTCCTGGAATAGGAATTGTTGAAAAAATTAACACAGAACCAATGTCAATCATAATGATTTGTTTTTCTCCAATTTCAACAAACAAATTTCTCAAAGAAAGACTTTCACAAATAAATGGTCTAGGTGGCAAAATGGTCAATAAATTATTAGAGTCAAGAAATTATGAGCATTTCCAAGACATGTCATTAGAATTTGCAAAATATGTTGATGTAATGACACCAAGAATGGAAAAACTGATCAAAGAATTAGAACTAAATGAAATCAAATGTGGGATTGCACTTTTTGGTGAGACGGTATTTTCAATGGTTTCAAAAGATAAAGAACAGAAAGTTTTAGATATATTTGAAAAATATGCTGAAGGAATTGTTTTAAAATCAGAATTAGATAAGCTAGGGGCCAGAGTTTTAGAAAATTAATTGAATTTTAATGACTGTAATTCCTAAATCTCATCCAAGAGCAAAATCACTTTTAATTAGAGAAAAGCTTGTCAATGGATTTGATAAAGGTCTAGTTGCAAAAGAAGGATTATTAGCACAAGGCAGAGGAGAAGCTTTTGATTATTTACTTGGTGAAAAAACGGGTAAAACAGCAAAGAAAGCAATTAAGGCTGCTGCAGCACAGATTATTTTAGCAAATACGCCTGTTATTTCAGTAAATGGAAACATTGCTGCATTATGCCCAAGAAAAATAGTAAAACTAGCAAAAACTACAGGTGCAAAAATTGAGGTAAATTTGTTTTATCATAATGAAAAAAGAAAGCAAAACATTGTAAATGCTCTAAAAAAGAATGGTGCAAGGGAAATTTTAGGCATAGATCAGAAATTCAAAGCAAAACTTCAGGGAATAGATTCTGCAAGAAGAATAGTAGACAAGAACGGGATTCTTGCAGCAGACGTGGTAGTTGTTCCTTTAGAGGATGGTGATAGAACATTGGCTTTAAGAAAATCAGGAAAAACAGTGATTACATTTGATCTTAATCCACTTTCAAGAACTTCACAAACTGCAAACATCACAATAGTAGATAATGTTACACGTGCAATTGATATCTTGATTAAAGAATGCAAGAAATTATCTGTAAAAAAACCTTCATCATTACAAAAGATGGTTGATGATTTCGATAACAAAAAAAATCTTTCAGAAAATATTATAGAAATTAAAAATAATCTTTCTAGGAGGTTAAAAATTGCATAAATTGGTTCAAGATATTATTAACATGAAAAAAGAAGGGAAAAAAATTTCAGTAATTACAAGTTATGATTATACGTTAGCTTCTCTTTGTGACAAAGCAGGAATTGATGTACTGTTAGTTGGAGATAGTGCAGGTATGGTAATGTTGGGATACGAAAATACCATTCCAGTTACAATGGAACAGATGTGTATGTTTACAGAAGCCGTAAGTCGTGCACGACACAATTCATTACTTGTTGCAGATTTACCATTCATGTCATATCAAGTCAGCATAGAAGATGCAATAAGAAATGCCGGAAAACTAATCAAGGCAGGAGCTGATGCAGTAAAACTAGAAGGGGGTTCTGTAATGGCTGAAACAATTAGTGCAATTGTGGATATAGGAATTCCAGTAATGGGTCATATTGGATTGCAACCACAAACAACAATGCTATCACAAGGTTACAAGGTTCAAGGAAAAACCAAAGATACAGCAATGAGGTTGATTCAAGACGCAAAAGAGCTCGAAGAAGCTGGTGTATTTAGCATTGCATTAGAAATGGTAAGCCATGAAGTTGCAGAAATCATATCAGATACTATCAACATTCCAACAATAGGCATTGGTTCAGGCGTTGGATGTAACGGACAAGTTTTGGTTGTTCAGGATTTGTTAGGCATGTATGACAAAATAAAGCCAAAATTTGCAAAAAGATACATGAATTTGTCTGAAGATATTGTAAAATCACTTGAAAATTACAGAAATGATGTACAAGCAGGTGTTTTTCCATCTGAGGAAAACTGGTTTTCTATGGAAAAAAAAGAGTTTGATAAATTAAGAGAGGAAATTGGTAGCTAAACGAAAAATTGCAAAAGAGGATCATCCATCATTAGATATTGTCTCCTCGTACGGCGTAGAACTGTCAGGCAAGAAAATTGTTCTTTGTGTTGCAGGAAGTGTTGCAGCGTACAAATCAATAGAACTAGCAAGGCTACTAATGAGACATGGTGCAGATGTAACGTGTGTTGCAAGTAATGCAGTAACAAAGCTAATCCAACCTGATTACTTCAAATGGGCTACAGGAAATGATGTCATTACAAAGCTTACAGGAGAACTAGAACACATCAGATTAGCAGACTATAATCAATCAGAACTTATGATTGTGTATCCAGCTACTGCAAATACATTAGGAAAACTTGCAAATGGAATTGATGATACACCAGTTTCTACAGTATTAACAGTTGGATTTGGCTCAAAAATCCCAATACTAATGTGTCTTGCAATGCACGAGTCAATGTACGAAAACTCTGCAGTTAAAAAAAATATTGAATTTTTAAAAAAGAAAATAGAGTTTCTTAGTCCACAAATGATAGAAGGTAAAGCAAAAGCTCCAGAGCCTGAAGATGTGTTAGAATACGTACTACAAAAATTTGGCTCATCACCAATTTTAAAAAATAAAAAAGTGTTAATGACAGCAGGTCCAACAATAGAATACATTGATCCAGTAAGGGTGATAACAAATCTTAGTTCTGGAAAAACTGGAGTGTTATTGGCATCAGAGTTAATTTCAGCAGGCGCAAAAGTTACCTTGGTGTATGGTCCTGGAAATGAAAAGCCGCCTAAGGGTTGTAAGTTAATTGATGTAAATACAAGCAAGGAGATGTATGATGCAACAAAAAAAGAACTGAAAAAGAAATTTGATATTGTAATTATGGCAGCAGCTGCATCAGACTACACACCAGAAAAATTTTCAAAATCTAAAATTAAAAGTGATAAAAAATCTATGACAGTTAGGCTCAAAAAGACACCAAAAATCATTGATCTTGTAAAAAAAATGCAAAACGATGTCATGTTAGTAGGATTTAAGGCAGAAACAAATCTTTCAAAAAATGCATTAGTTAAATCTGCTAAGAGAAAAATGAGAGACTCTAATGCAGACATAATAATTGCAAATGATATTGGTAGCAAATATCAAAAAAATACAAACAATAATGAGATACTGTTTATTGATTCAAGAAAAGTTGTTTCTTCTGGTAGAAAGAAAAAAGAATTAGTTGTAAAATTCATTAGAAAAGAATTAGAAAAAAGAATGAAATGAAAAACTCAGAACTTCGAAAATTAATTTCAGAGTACAGAGAAATTAAACAAAAAATAAAGAAGAAAAATGTAGATAGTATAAAATTATCTGAAAAGATAAAAGAAATAGAACACAGATACTTTCATGAAACAGGAAGAAGATTAAAATCAGATTTTACTCAGATTGGTTAAAGTGAATAAAGTAAGACACAGTGAATATAAAAAAAATAATATGGCAACTTGGAATGAAGTTGCACCTAGATATCACAAAAGATGGGCAAGCTCAAATTCAGGGCCGTTTCAAAGTACAAAAAAATTAGTTGATCTAGTCATGGTGGAAAAAGGAGACAAAGTTCTTGATGTTGCATGTGGAACAGGTGTCGTTACAAAGAGACTTGGTGAAAAGGTTGGAAAAACAGGATATGTAATTGGGGTTGATACTTCAATTACTGCAATAAAGATTGCAAAGAAGATCAACAATAAGCATAATCTACATTTTGTAAATGTAGATGCTGAAAAATTTTCATTTAAAGAAAAATTCGATGCAGTTACATGTCAGTATGGGTTGTTTTTCTTTCCAGATGCAAAAAGGGCACTCAAAAATATGAAAAATAGCCTCAAAGAAACAGGTACTTTGGGAATTTCTGTACATGGTCACAAGGACAGAGTACCATTTTTTGGAAACATCTTAGATGCAGTCACAAAGTATATTCCAGATTATATTCCTCCAGGTACGCCATCTCTTGACAGGTATGGAACAAAAAAGGCGTTAAGAGACGAGGTTAAAAATGCAGGATTTAAAAAAATTTCAGTGAGAGATTTTGTATTCAAGTTTACGCCAGGCAGTTTTGATGATTACTGGACAAATTATCTAAGATATGTTGCAAAGCCAATCAAAGAAAAACTAAACTCTCTTGAAAAATCTCAGAGAAAAGAGCTAAAAGAATCAGTTAGGGAAAATACCAAAAAACACACTAAAAGAAACGGAATTATTGAATTTCCTTGGGAAGTTTTAATTTTGACTGCAAAAAACTAAAGTAAGAAATGGTTCGAGACTCTAAAAAGAAAGAAGACAGACCAAAAGAATCAGAGTTTAAGAAATTTCTCAAAAAACGAGCTCCAGTGTATCTAGGTGTCATAACTTTAGTAATTGTCTTTATTGTACCTGAATTAACAAAAGGAGATCTACAAAGCAGTTTTCCAGAAGATCTTTCAGAACAAGAAAAACAAGCATTAGACAAAATAATGTCATATAGAGGTCCTAATGGGAAGGGATTAAGTGTACTTGATGCAATTTCAAATAAAATAGCAGAAGAATATCCAAATGAGAAGATCTATGACAACAAAAAGACAAACGTAGATGTTACAATAACAAATACAGATGTTGATGAGTTTCAGGTGATATTGGATTTTAAATCCTATAAAGGAGAATTAAATTATGATTGGAGTGTAAATGTAGAAACTAGTGATATTTCTGGAAATAATCAAAATGGAAAACACATTATTGATTTAGTAGATTTTTATGATTAGGCTCAAATTGTGACTAAATCTTTAGTAAATTTGTGCATGACTATTGGTCTTTCCTTTACTATCAACGAGTCTTCAATTCTAATTCCAAATTTGTTTTCGATGTAAATTCCTGGCTCTACAGTAATTGCCATATTTTTTTCCAATTTTGTATTACTTCTATATGAAACGGTTGGCAGTTCATGTACTTCAAGTCCTATTCCATGACCTGTTGAATGAATGAAATATTTTCCAAAGTTTTGATCTTCAATGTATTTTCTGCAAGCAAAATCTACATCTTTACAATTTACTGTCGGCGTTACTGCTTTTAACCCAAGTTTCTGTGATTCTTTAACAACATCATAAGCTTCGTTTGCTAATGGTGAAATTTTCCCCATTGCAAATGTTCTTGTTGCATCAGAAACATATCCTTTGTATCTTAATGTAAGATCAACAACCACAAGATCTCCTTTCTTGAATTTTCTTTGACTTACTTGTGCATGAGGTAATGCACCATTTGGACCACCTGCAATAATTAGAGGATTAAGTGTTGATTTGTAACCAGTGTCAAACATTTGCTGATTAATAGCATATGACATCAAAATTGCCTGAAGTTCAGATTCTTTTTGACCTACTTTCATCTTTTTTGAGCAAATTTCAAACATTTCATCAATAATTTTAGAAGCTTTTTTTAGAATTGCAATTTCATTGTCATCTTTTATAATTCGGGAATTGTAAAAGGGTTCAGTGGACGATTTTATTTTAGGAACAGATTTTTTGAGAGAAGTCATGATGGAGTAATTTTGACAATCAGTACAAACTTTGTTTTTCTTAATTCTAGATACAAGTGTGGATATCAGTCCAGTTCCTCTTTCTGCGGTTACCACATTGCAATCTATTGATTCTGCAGTGGCACGGCCAACTTCCAATTCGGGTGCAATTATTGTAGTTTTCCCATTTTTCTCCAATAATCCGATCGCCTCACCCCAAAATCCAGTCATATAGAACAGGTTCTCAGGCTCAAATGCAACTAGTGTATCACAGCCAATTTTGTGGGCAAATTTTAGAAGATTCTTCCTTCGTTGTCTCATGAAAAAACTTGCTGTTTTCTTAATTTATGTATGATGCAAAGTTTGTATATGCGAAATAAAATTTTTGAAATGTGACTGAAGAAAAGCAGAAGAAGAAAGTAGTTGCTCTGTTGTCAGGTGGACTAGATAGTCAACTTGCTGTTAGAATGATGCAAGAGCAAGGATTTGATGTTTCGGCAGTTGCAATAAAAACTCCATTTTGTGATTTTGATTGTGGAAGGGGGTGTGGATTTGAAATCAGGGAAAGAGCTGATGATCTTAATGTAAATTTGAAAACAGTGTATCTTGGTGATGAATATATTGAAATGTTAAAGCATCCAAAACACGGAATTGGTGCAGGGTTTAATCCTTGCATAGATTGCCGTTCAATGATGTTTGATGCTGCAAAGAAACACATGGATGAAATCGGTGCTGAGTTTATTATTTCAGGAGAGGTATTAGGACAAAGACCTATGAGTCAACATGCACCTGCATTAAGAACTATTGAAAAAGAATCAGGGCTTGTGGGAAAAATTGTTAGGCCACTATCTGCAGGATTACTTCCCGAAACAGATCCAGAAAAAGAAGGATTAATCAAAAGAGAAAATTTAGGAATGATTAGAGGAAGAACAAGAAAAAACCAATTGCAAATGGCAAAACAATATGGAATTGAAAATCCTCCAAATGCAGGTGGAGGATGTCTTTTAACAGACCCAGCTTTTGGGTTGAAAGCAAAAGATTTGTTTGAACATACAGAAAATCCAACAATAAATGATATTGATTTACTAAAGATTGGAAGGCATTTCAGATTAGATGAACAGACAAAATTAGTTGTTGGAAGAAACAAAGACGAAAATGAAATGATCAAAGCAATTGCATTACCTGGAGATATCTTACTTGAAGCTCGTGATCACGTAGGACCCATCTCAATATTACGTGGAAGGAATGCATCAGAACATACAAAATTTGCGGCATCTGTTACCCTAAGATATTCAGATGCACCAAAAGAAGAAGAGTTTTTTGTTGTTTCAAAAAGAGATGATTCATCAGAGGACATCTTAACAAAATGTGCCTCAGAAGAATCCTATATCAAGTTCAGAATCTAGGCGTGAAATTTTTAAAAAATTAGTTAAAACTAAGGAAGAGTTTTTGAGGGAGTAGATCGCATTTTCCTCAAGGATGCAAAAACAGGAAAATCCAACATATCTAAAGGCAATCACTATTCGTGATATTAGCGATGTTCACTCCATCAAGGAAGATATCAAAAAGGAAATGATTTTGATCCTTAGAGTAACTCCTTTGGCTCAAAAAGATGTTGAGCAATTACGAAAAGTAGTTGAAGAATTGTACTCTATTGCAAAAACTGCTGGTGCAGATATTGCAAGATTAGGCGAAGAGAGGATTATTGTAGCACCATCAAGCATTAAGATTTGGAAGCCAGAATACGATCTAAAATAATTTTATTGCTTCTTGAATTTGTGGATAATGAGCAGGGACTCTATACATTCTTCTAATATTCATTGCAAGATTTTCAGACTTCTTTCGTTCACCATGATTTACTAATACTCTACGTAATTTTGGCCTTAGTCTTTGAACAAATGACATTAATTGGTTATAATCACTATGTCCACTAAATCCATCTAATTTCTCAACACCACAGTTAATTGAAACTACTTCAACCTTGCCTTCTTTTCCCAACATAGAAACTTGTTTTGAACCATCTAGAACTCTTCTACCCAGTGTTCCATTTACTTGGTATGAAACAAAGAGAACTTTGTTCTTTTTATCAGGAGCAATATTTTTGAAATATTCTAGAACAGGGCCGCCTTCAAGCATACCAGATGTTGCTAAGATAATACATGGTGAATCATCCCTCATTGGTTCTTCTCTAGCATCAGCATGTTCAATATTCGTAAAGTATTCAGAATCAAATGGATTATCATCTGTTTCAAGTATTTTTTGTTTTAATTCTCGTGCAAGATATTCTGGATAAGCTTCATGAATTGCAGATGCTTCAGAAATCATTCCTTCAGTAAATACAGGAGCTTCAACCATTTCTCCAGATTTCATGTAATGATCAATTACCATCATAATTTCTTGTGCACGACCAACAGCTGGAATAGGAATAAGGACTTTGCCACCATCTGCAAGAGTATTATTTACTGCATTAATGAATGCAGATTCAACTTCTTGTCTTGATGGTTGAATGTCTTCTTTTGCTCCATAAGTGCTTTCTATCAACAAAGTTTCAACTCTAGGAAAATTCCAATTGGCTGCCTCAAATAGAATACTTTTTCCAAATTTGATGTCACCGGAATAAACAAAGTTATGATCACCGTTTCCAATATGAAAATGACATAATGCAGAACCTAAAATATGACCAGCGTTTGCAAGTACAAGTTTAATGTCTGGAGAGATATCTGTAACTGTTCCATAAGGCAATGTTATTGCCTGTTTCATAATTTGTTTAACATCTCTCTCAGAATACATTGGTGTTCTTCCTTGAGCAGCTGCTACTTTGATTGCATCTAATTGAATTAAATTCATCATTGGTAGTGTTGGTTCCGTACAATAGATTGGACCTTTGTATCCATATTTGCATAATGCTGGTAAAAATCCAGTATGATCAAGATGGGCATGACCAATAACTACAGCATCAATTTCATCAAGGGTCAAGTTTAACCAATCTAATCTTGGGAATGCATCCATCGGATGTTTAGCACCAGGATTTATTCCACAATCAACAAGGATTTTGCTTTCAGGTGTAGATAATAACATACATGATCTTCCAACTTGGCCAAATCCACCTAATGTCATCAGAGAAACTTCAGATTTTTGAGATAATCTAGGTCGGAAAATTTCATCCCCAATCTGTTTGAATTGTTTGCTTCTTTCAGCAGAAGATTGTTTTAGATTTGCATTGATTGTTTGAATAGTTCTTGAGGGAATTGTTGTAGCTTTTCTTATTCTTAATTTCCAGCCAATTTTTTCAGTTACTTCAGCATGATTGAACTCTTTTGCGTCTCTCTGAAGTAACCAAGGTCTTTTTGCTTCAATCGATACCTCACCTGTGGCAGTATCAAAGAAGGCTCCTTCAAATTTTGCATCTTTTGGGATACAGTCGTTTAGAATTTTTCTAGCATCTTCTTCGCTTTTTCTGATTGATTCATCTGTTCTAACAACAATTCTTTTTTTAATTACGTTAACAAGATTTGAAATTGTTTCATTATTTTCCATCAAATAACGAGGTGCATTAGTATACAGAGCTATTCGTGGTCCTTCATATTCAATTTTAGTTACATTAGCTTCTTTTGGAATACTTTGCAGTATGGTGGCCATTATGTTTTGGCTAGAAGGTATTTCTTTTTGTTGCTGTTTTCTTTGCATTAAATCACTAAAGTTCGATAATTGCTTTCTTTTGTTCACCAGTCAATAGACGGAATCCATCCTTATCCATTACGGCAATGTTAATTCCATCACCAGTACCAATGTTTCTTACAATTGCGGCTTTAACTGCACGAAGTGCAATTTTTTTTGCTTCTTCGACTGTTAGATCGGAGCGATATTCCTCTTCTAGTGTTCCGTATGCTACAGGAGAACCGCTACCTGTTGTAACATAGGTTTTTTCCTCTACTGAACCGAACATGTCAATATTAAACAATGCAGGGCCGTTTGAATCATATCCGCCTACTAAAATATCTGCCATAAACGGATAACCACGATTTTGATGGAAAATAAGAGAACATAATCTAGCAAGGGAATGAATTGCAATTGGTTCTTGTTTTTCAACTCGATGGATATTAGAATGATATCGGAGAATATCTACAATGTTTTGGGCATCAGCTACACCGCCTGCTAATGTTAAACCTGCATGATGATCAATTTTTTGAATTTTCATTGTGTTGTTATTTGCGATAAAATAACCTGCACTAGCTCTCATATCTGCACATAAAACAACACCATCTTTAGCCTTGATACCTACAGTGGTAGTCCCATGCAAAATTTTTTCTTCAACGTTATTCGACAAAAAATACACCTATAGAGATAACCTATGTGGCATGACACCCTTTTAAATAACTTTTTGATCCCTTGAAATGATAAATATTGAGAAAAAAGGAGGATCGCATGCAATCTCACACAATGGAATTACCACGGCTAATTGTTGTTGGTGAAAAGAATATTGGTGAATTTGGTGAATTTTTGCATACTTTAGGAAAACCAAAAAAAATATCGTTAATTTCTGGAATAAATGTCAAAAAAATTCTTCAGCAAAAAATTGAAAAATCATTAAAATCAAAAAAAACTTCCTTTGTTTGGCATGTAGCAAAAGATAACAAATTACAAAGTCTCAATAAAATCCAAAAAGATGTTAAAAAGGATCGTAGTGATATGGTTGCAGGTATTGGAGGAGGCCGCTCTGTAGATACTGCAAAAATGGTTTCTTTCAACTTGGATTTACCGTTTGTAAGTGTACCGACAGCGGCTTCACATGATGGGATGGCAAGTCCTTTTGTCTCAGTAAAAACAGATAAACCGCATTCAATTGTTGCAACGGCTCCCCTTGGTGTGTTTGTGGATATTGATATTATTAAAAAAGCACCAAAAAAACTTCTTGCAAGTGGTTGTGGAGACTTGATTGCGAATCTAATTGCAGTCAAAGACTGGCAATTAGGTCACAAAAAAACTGGGGAGTATTACGGAATGTATTCTGCAGAATTGGCAAAGATGAGTGCAAAGATAGTTTTTGAAAATTCAAAAAAGTTTGCAAAAACAGGGTTAGATGCAAGGGTTATAGTTGAAGCGTTGATCAGTGCAGGTGTTGCTTCATGTATTGCAGGGAGTAGTAGACCATGTTCTGGAGCAGAACATTTGTTTTCTCACGCATTAGACAAGATTGCTCCAGGAAGAGGATTACATGGTGAAAAATGTGGAATAGGCTCTATAATGATGGCAAAATTACAAGGACAAGATTGGAAAAAGATTGCAGGTGTATTAAAACAAGTTGGTGCACCAACAACTGCAAAACAAATAGGTTTGAAGAAAGAGGAAGTGGTAGATGCCTTGATTATTGCCCAAGAGTTAAGACCTGAAAGATATACAATTCTAAAACAAATTGAAATGACTGAAAAAATTGCATTTGATCTTGCTAAAAGTACTAAAGTAATTTAATTTATGCAGTCTTTTGTTCAGGAGCTTTTTCTTCTTTGTTCTCAGGCTTCTTTTGAGATTGTTTGTTGATGTGTGTTTCAACAAAATTAATTTTCTCTAAGGTTGGAACAAACTTGAAAACATCTAACTGAATAAAATGCTTCATAATTTGTAATCCATCAGCTCTCAGAATTTCTTCAGGGATTGTGATGTCAACTTCTTTGTCTTTTAATTCAAAATTAATTTTTGTGTTTTCTAGCGGTAATCTGTTTTGCAGTATTCCTTCAATTTTGTCATGTGGTGAATCAAGAGATTTTATAACATTTACATCATAAAGGATTGTTTTACCTGCATATTTGTGATTGTAATCAATTTGAACTCTTCCAGAACCAATGAATCTAATGATTCCTCTTTTGTTATCAATTTCTATTGTATCACCAACTGAAACTTTTTCTGCATCTTCACCAAGTTTCCTGATTGGAATCATTCTAACTTTGCTAGAATCTCTTTCGCCAAAGCCTTTATCAGGAGTAACTTCTACTGTGAGCTTATCTCCAACAGATGTTTTTGCTAATGCCTCATCAAGTCCTTTGAGAACTGGGTAAGATACTTCTCCAATTGAAACAAGTTTTGGTTGATATTTTACATTTGTTTCATGGATTGAGTGTTTTTTTGCTTCTTCTTCGATAGTGGTATCAAAAATTTCTTCACTGTCTTTTACCTTAGCAGTATAATCTACTAAAATTAGTGAACCTTTATCGAAAGTCAATGTGATCGGTCTCGAATTTCCTTATATTAAGTTAACAGGGTTTAGAGAGCTTTAAGTTTTTCTTCTGCAGTCTTGAGTCCTGCTTGAGAATCAATATCATAACCCATCATAGCTAATGTGGACGAAATTGCAGAAATAGTTCTCATTACATGGTATGGGCTAACTTCTCCCATACATCCAACTCGAAATACTTTGCCCTTAAGATTTCCAAATCCACCGGCCACCAATACTTTGAATTTGTTTGCTAATGTATTTCTAAATGTCTTGTCTTCAAGGCCATCTAGATAATTTAATGCAACAATAGAGATTGAACGATCTTCTTCTTTTGCAAATGGAGTAAGACCAATTGCGCTTAGTCCAGAGTATAATGCATCTGAACAAATTTTGTGACGGTTAAAGACATTCTGCAATCCTTCTTCAAGTAAAATTGAAAGGGCCTCTCTGTATGCATATAGCAAAGGCAATGCAGGAGTAAAAGGAGTGTGTTTTTCCTCATCATAATATTTGAAATATCTTGCTAAATTGAAATACATTGTAGGTGGTGGATTTTCAATCATATACTTTTTGGCTTTAGCACTAACTGAGATAGGTGAAATTCCTGGTGGTGCAGCAATTGCTTTTTGTGCACCAGTCATACATACATCAATATTCCATTTATCTACTGGAAGTGGTGCACCGCCTAACAAGGAAACTGAATCTACTACATAGAATGCATCGTTTCTAGAGGTCAGATCTGATACTTTATCAAGATAATTAACCATGGTTCCAGTCGAAGTTTCATTATGAACAACATAGAATGCTTTTACGTCTTTGTTATTGTCAAATGCTTCCTTTACTTGATCAAATGTTGCATTTTGTCCAGGAGGGGTTTCAAGCTTAACAACATTGGCGCCTTGTCCCTCAATAAGTTGTGATAATCTATTACTAAACTCTCCATTTACAGGAATAATGACTTTGTCTCCTTTTTTAATCAGGTTTACAACGCCAGCTTCAACTGCTCCAGTGCCGGATGCAGATAATGCTACGATATCATTTTGTGTTTCAAATACTTGTTGAGTTTTGTCAACTACATCTGTGTATAATTCAACAAAATCATCGCTTCTATGATTAATGATAGGTGCCAGCATAGCTCTCATTACTCGATTAGGAACATTTGTTGGTCCTGGAAGCATTGAAAGATATTCCATATTTATCTACCAACAGTACAATATGGGTTTTATTTATAATTAGAGATTTTTCAAACGTTCTTTGGCATTGGTTGATTTCAAAAAATTTTTTGTTCCGTCAGGTACAAGATGCTCCCATTTTTGATCGCTAATTATTAGATCCCTAATGTTAGTACCAGATAATTCGTCTCTTTTCAAAAATGGGATCGATATTACTTGAATATCTCGTTGTGAATACAAATGATTTGTCAATTCATCATTGGAAAATATAACATCAAACTTTGGAACAATTGTATCTATTTTTTCAATCCATTTTACATGATTATCTAAATCTGGAATAAAATAAATTGAAATTCTTTCTTTCATGTATTCGTCAATTGAAGAAAGGATCATTTCTTTGCGTTCCTCAGCTGAAAACGGGTTATTTTTTTCTCTAGGCTTGTTAGAACTGCCTAATCCAACCCATAATTTATCAACTTTTGATAAGGCGAATTTTAATGCATTAAGATGTCCTAAATGAAATGGTTGAAATCTTCCAATAAGTAAACCATTCATCAATTGTGTTAGAAAATTTCTTTTTAAAAAACTATCATAAAGAGTACAGTAAGGTTCAATGTATTGGATTTTTTAAAAATTGACGGTAATTTTGGGGAGGGAGGCGGACAAATTGTTAGAACAGCAGTTACTCTTTCATGTATTACAAAAACACCAATAATATTAGAAAACATTAGAAAGAATAGAAAAGATCCAGGATTAAAACATCAACATTTGACTGCAATTAAAATTCTCCAAAAAATTTGCAATGCTACAATAGAAGGAGCTAAAATAGGTTCAACAAATCTGAAATTTGCTCCAAAGGATGTAAAGGACGCAATATTAAGAGAAGATGTTAGAACAGCTGGAAGTATTCCTTTGATTCTTCAAGTGTTGATACCAATTTCTGCAATTAATCAAAGAAAACTAGAATTATCTATCAAGGGAGGAACAGATGTTGCATGGAGTCCAACAATTGATTATACCAATAATGTTCTAAGAGAAGCTTATGAAAGATTAGGAATAAATTTTTCAATTGAGTTAGTTAAACGTGGTTATTATCCTAAAGGAGGAGGAGAGATAAATCTCAAAGTTTTTCCATCAACAATAAAGCCAATATCTTTGACAAATAAAAAAACAAGAAAATTAAAAATTTTTTGTTCATATTCAAAATTACCTGAACAGCTAATCAAAGAAAAAATAGAAAAGATCAGATCAAATTTAATTGAAAAAAATTTTGATGTAAAAGTAGTAATTAAAAATCAAAATGCTATTGATTCAGGTTCTACTCTATTGATAGCAAGTGTTGATGAAGAATCAATTATGGGCATTGATAGTATTTTTGACAAAAGAACTAATGAATTTAGAATGGATTTGAAAAAAATTACAGAAAACGAGTTAGGTGTAGATGAAAATCTTGCAGATATGCTTGTAGTGCCTGCAAGTTTAGCTGAGGGTATGACTATTTTTAGAGTTCCAAAAATTTCAACACATTTAGAAACTAATCTCTACGTAACATCAAAAATTACTGGTTGCAAATACGGTGTAGGGAAATTGCCAAATGGTTTTGAGGTTAGAATAGAAGGTGTGTCAAACGCCAGCATCCAATAATGAGGCAAAAAATAGAATAGCTATAGAAATAACTACTGTGACTTCTCCTAAAATTATAATTTTCTTTCTCAATTTCTGAATTTGTTGTTCAGGCATTTGTTTTGACATAATTTTTTCTTCAACATCTTTTCTGATAACTCTAACATGTATGGCATAAGTGATTATCAATGAAATTACCAAAATTATTTTGATGATTAAGAATGTTCCATAACTTGTTGCAACTAGTAAATCAGGTTTACTTAGAAGTACATGTGAATTATACAATCCAGTTCCCATAAGAATTACCAAAGAAGGAATGGCAATTTTGTTGAATCTTTTTCCAACTTTAATCATTATTTGTAATCTTTCTTCAATTGAGTTGGACAGAGTTTTGAGTAATGGTGAAAAAACTACTCCAATGAATAATGAACCTCCAACCCATATTGCAGCTGAAATTAGATGAATCCATGTTAGAATAGCCTGTTCAATAGGTGTCACAATATCTTATTTCTAAGATCAAATATTATGTATTTGGATCTTGACAACCTTTTTTAGTTGTACAGAATTTGATACCAGTAAATTGGCACTACAAAGTAAGATGACAGTTTATGCTGCGATTGCAGGTCTCTTAGCATTAATGGGAGGGTTTGTATTTTATGCAAGTTTAGATAATCCACATTTAGAGCAAGTAGAAATCAAACTGGGCGAAGTTACTGTAAGAGATGTTAACAAAATTGAAAATACTGCAAAGTTAGAAGTTACATTTTACATTAGCAATCCAAGTGAAAAAACATTCACTGTTCCAGTAATTAGTTATCAATTATTTGCAGATGGTGTGTTATTGGGTTCTGGTCAATATTCTACTGAAGATATTGCAATGCCAGGAAGAGCAGTTTTTTATCCAGGAGCTGAAATTCCGTTGAAAAATACATTTGTTCTTGTAAAAGAAAATGTTGATTCCAACACATATGATTCAATTCTAAATGGAAATATCTCAAATTTTAGTGCGGAAGGAAGTATTACTAGTGAAACTTCTTGGAGTATAATTGAGAAGGATTTCACTACCAATCAAAACTAAAAAAAGTGGGCCGAGTGAGATTCGAACTCACGATCACCGCCGTGTCGAGGCGGTATCCTAACCAGCTAGACTACCGGCCCATTGAAGTACAAGACTAGTTACTGACATTATTAACGTTTAACAAAAGCATGAATAGAGATATCATAGGCTATAAGGAATGTCAGAATTTACAGATGAAGAAAAAAATGGCTTTTACAAGGCAATTTATTCAAGAAGAGACGTAAGATCTCATTTTACACCTAAGCCAATAGAGAATGAAATTTTATCAAAGATTCTAAATGCTGCTCATCATGCACCTTCTGTAGGGTTTTCTCAACCATGGAATTTTATTTTGATAAAGGATATGACTACAAAAAAGAAGATCAAAGAGTCTTTTGAAATTGAAAAGAATAGATCTTCACAATTAGTGGAGGAACCAAAAAGATCAAAATACCTATCTTTCAAACTAGAAGGGATTTTAGAATCACCTGTGAATCTTTGTGTAACTTACGATCCGTCAAAATTTGGTCCGTTTGTAATAGGAAGATCAAGTATTCCTGAGGCTGGATTGTATAGTGTTTGTTGTGCTATTCAGAATTTGTGGCTTTCAGCAAGAACAGAAGGTATTGGACTTGGTTGGGTTAGTATTTTATCAAATGATACACTCAAAGAAGTTTTAGAATTACCAGAACATGTAGTTCCAATTGCATATCTGTGTCTTGGATATGTAGATGAGTTTGCAGAAAAGCCAGATTTGGAAAAAGCTGGCTGGCTTCCTAGACTTGAACTTAGAGACGTAGTATTCTTTGAAAAGTGGAATGATAAAGGAAATTCCAATTGGAAAGAGATTCAAGAAATGATCAAAGAAAATCTTGATTACGCTTAAATAATTACAAAAGTGTTTTTTTCTGGGCTTGTGGCGCAGAGTCATTTTTTGACGCGAAACATGGATAGCGCGGTAGCCTCCTAAGTTACAGGTCGAGGGATCGAAGCCCTCCGAGCCCGTTTTAATTTTCATGGGAATTTAAATACAAAGCCAAGTAGCTGAAAATGTGAAAGTTGCAGTAATATCTGGAAGTCCAAGAAAGAAGGGAAATACTCAATTAATTATGAAATATGTTGTCAAATACGCAGAAACAAAAAATGTTGATGTGAAATTTGTTAATCTTTCAGAAGGTCAAGTAGAATGCTATAGAGGATCAGATGAAGGGTACAATGAAGCGACAAAAACTGCTGCAAATGATTTAATGGATGCAGATGTATGGCTTGTTGGCACACCAATCTATAATTCGTTTTTTAGTTCAGCATTAAAAAATCTGTTTGAATACTTGGATTATAAAAAAACACGAGGAAAAGTGGCAGGAATAACAATTATGGCCGCAGGAAATATTGGTTTTATTGATGTTCAAACACTTATCACACAATTATTATCATATTTTCAAATAATCACAAATCCTCAGGCTGTTTTTATTACTACAGAATCTATTTCTGAAGAAGAATTCTCAGACGAAAACGCCAAAGAAAAATTGAGAAATATGGTGGATAAAACATTAGAGATTGCATCAAAATTACAAAAATAATTTAGATTTTTGTAGAATTTAGTTTTGATATAATTGAAATAAAATTTTCTTATGAAGTTAAAAATTATACAATTTCATATAAAGTGTCATCAATGAAAGATGAAAAGGATTACTTTTTACAGTTAAAGCTCTGAAAAATTTGAAAAATAAATCAATAAGCAAAGATTACTTGTAAAAAGTCAAATATTAAGAATTTTTTATATTCTTATGAGCATAGAAAAGAAAGATCCTACAGAATTATGTTCATGTAAATGTCATTTTGGTGGGGCCGAAAGCTGTCCAGGTTGCAAAAATAATCATGGCATTGTTTGCTGCCATTGCAAGGATTGATCTTACTTTTTTTTTCCAGATGCAAGCATCTTTAAATTAGCAAGTTCGGTTTTTAGTGATTCAATCTGTACTAAAGTTTGAAGATTAGAAATTTCTTGATTTAGTCTTTCAATTTCGTCATCTTTTATTTTTACAGATTCTTTTAGCTGGTTTAATTCTCCAGTAAGTTGGTTTTGTGCCTCTTTAATTTCAGCATAACTTACTTGATTTGGATTTGATGCGTATACTTGTGTGGTTTGTGAGTTACTCAAGCTTTTTTTTTCGCTGTGTGTGTGACTAGCCTCAAATTTTTTCATGTAATCAGCACTTCTTTGTGATATCCAACATGTGAAAGTTAGGAACCAAGTGATTGGAACTGCCATGATGAATACGAAATGAAGTATTGGTGCAAAGTCTACAAAATAAGGCCAGAGTCCTGTCAAAACTGCTGCAAAGACTCCAGTTACCACTGTAGCAAGATGGTTTCCAAGATATCCCATAATTTATGGGAAAAATTCATTGTTTATAACAGTAATGCTGAAATCAAAAAATGAGATTAAAAAGAAAAAGGAGCCGAGTTTATTCGTCTTCTTCAGTAGTGTTTTTAGGCATATCAGATTGAAGGATCTGGATTTTTTGTAATAGCTCAGTTCTAAGATCTCTTGCAACTCTTCTGACTGTTGGTCTTGGAACACCTAGCTCATCAACAACTTTTGTGTAGATGTCTTGTTTGTCGGTAACACCCTTGTCAAGATAAGAATTAATTGCTTCTTTAATGATCGTGCTCTGATTTGTACGATTCAACGAATTCTAAATTTTAGTTGTTCTATATAAGACTATAACTTTTGGAAAAAGAAATTTTTGGATTTTAGAGTTTAGGAAATTTTAAGTAAATATTGATTCTTAATTCCGTAGAAAAAATATCTGAATGGAACGAAATGATGGATCTACGAAAACCGTACTCATAGTTATGGATTTTTCAAGATTCATTATAGAACTATGAGAATTTTAGGATTACAGAAAAAGACTCTTATGATGAGACGGTAAATGAGTTACATTGAGTACAGTAAAAATTGAAACCAATTTTGGGAATATCTCATTTAAGTTACTTCCAGAATTAGCTCCAGAAACTGTAAGAAATTTTGAAAAACTAGCTAAGGACGGATTTTATGATGGAACCCTATTTCACAGAGTCATTCCTGGATTTATGATTCAGGGAGGAGACCCAAACACGAAGGGAGGAGACAAGAGTACTTGGGGAATAGGCGGTCCTGGATATAATGTCAAAGCAGAATTCAATTCTAGATCTCATCTTCGTGGAATTGTCTCAATGGCTAGGGCACAAGATCCTGACAGTGCAGGCTCGCAATTCTTTATTGTGACTACGGACAGTACGTTTCTTGATAGACAATATACTGTTTTTGGAGAAGTGATTGAAGGAATGGATGTTGCAGACAAAATTGTTAATTTGCAACGTGACCAAAATGATTGTCCTCTAGAAGAGGCAAAAATGCTTCATGTTACAGTGGAATAAATGACAAGAAAGGTTTTTGGTTTTTTCCTAGTTTTATTATGTTTATCAGTAATACCACCAGCTTATAGCCAAGTTTCAGTTGGTGAATATGCAGTTCAAAGATATGTAGAAGTCGTCATAGGCTTAGAAGGAGAAATTCATGTCAAACACATTCTAGCATCTACAGGCATTCCAAAACAAGTAGAATTGATTAGCGGAACAGCTTCAAATGTAAAAGTAAGTAATGTTGATGGGCAGGAGCAGTTATTTTCCATGCTTGGAGATTATGGAGTTTTAGTAATGCCATCAAATGAAGAATTAGTTGTTGAGTATGATCTTGATGATGTACTTGTACAAAAAGATGGATTATGGACATGGGATTTTAGATATCTTCAAACAACATCTTTCATTTTTCCTAATGAAGTTGATTTGATCTTTTCTAACGGAAAGCCTGTATACTTGGCAGATAAAAAAGGAATTGCATGTCATGGCTGTCAAATGATTTTAGAATATTCTATAGATGAACCAACAAATCTTGAAAATGTAACTTGGGAAGACAAAGAATTTCATGTAGAGATGAGAAGTCATGCTGGTTTAGAAAATTTTGTTTTTGACCAACCATCCAAGAGAATAACATTTGATGTTAATCAAGAAAACAGAATTGTTACGACAATAATACCATTAGAATTATTGTGGGGACCATATGAAGTATTTTTAGAAGATGAAAAAATTTTTGTTTATGATCATATCAATAACGGAACACATTCTTGGGTGATTATGAAACCAGATATTTCCGGAGAGGTTTCAATTATAGGTACAACTGTTGTTCCTGAATTTCCAATTATTGCTCCTTTAGCAATAGGGTTTGTAATGATGATAATTTTGCCTATTATCAGAAAAGTCAATCTCCACTAGATCCACAAGAACAGAATCCATATTCGTCTATTCTCACATCACATACTGGGCATTTTTCTCCATAATCTACTTCCCATGGTTCTTTCCCATAGAGTTTGAAGTGATCATCTATTTCAAGAGGGATTTCACGTTTCTTTTCCAATGATTTGTATACATGATCAAACTATACATACATTGTCGAAAAATATGAAAGTCGAATGTGGATGTCACTGTATAAAATGCGGAAATACTGATTTAGAATCAAACAGAATTGGAGAAATAGAAAGTGACGGATATTTTGATATGCATCACACTTGCAAGAAATGCAACGCACATTTTGATCATCTAGAAGGAATAACTTTTGACAATTGTGAAAAGTGTAATTATAAAATCAATTTGTAATTATAGACTCTACGAAATAGTGGGTCCTATTATCATTTGAATTTCTATTAATCTCTCTATTTGATGCCATTTTTGCAAGAGATTTTGAAACATCTAATGGACTTGCAGCCCAACCATATTCTCTTAGTTGTTGCACAGTTTCAGTTACAGTTCTTGGAGAATTAAAAAATCCACTAGTTTCCAAAATTCTCAATTTTGATTTTACTTCATGAAAATCAATTGATTTAGGTTGTTCAAATTCAGATTCAAAGGCCTCTGCGTCATCCAAATATTCTAATCCATTTTGGATTGGTTCAGATGTAGAATGTTCTGTTTCTTGGGGAGTTTCTTGATAGATTATTTTTGCTTGATTTTCTTGCAAAAGATGTGAAACATTTTCAATTATTTGAGGCAAGCTGTCATTATCCACATAAAAGTCCCTAGACTCTATTTCAACTTCATTGTCGCCTAGTTTGAGCTTTATTCTTGCCATCTATCCATAATTTATGAAATTTTGATTTATTTTGTTAGCTCTAAGTAGGTTTAAGATTAGATCAAAACTTTTACACATATTATTTGGATTTTTTTCGTTTTTGGTTAAAAAGTAAATTTGGGATTTTAATGCATGGGAAAGGCAAAAAAGTTTGGAATTTTTGTATTTGTTATAGCATTAGGTATTTTTGGATTTTCTCAATACGCTTCAGCCTCACAAATTGGTGTAGAAATTACTCAAAGTGAGCTTGTTGAAAAAAAAGATGATGAGTCAAGATATAACGTAGAATTAAAATTTGAAAATCCATCATTTCTGGTCTTGACTGCAGGAGAAACTGAATTTTTTGTTATTGCCAATGATGACATTATTGGAAAAGGGAAGTTAGAACCGTTTATTCTTCCTTCATTAGGAAATAGTTTTGTGAAAGGAAGTTTTACAACAAATTATAATTCAGATTCAGAAGCACCAATTGTAAAAATTACAGGAATTACAAAATATGATATCATCATAACATCTATTGAAGTACCATTCGTATATTATCCAACAGAAGAGCAGGCAAGCGAATTTATACAGTAAAACTAATTTTTTTAAAAGAATGCTTACTGTTTTTGGTTCTACTGCATTAGATACTATTAGAACTCCAAAAAAAACATTAAAAGATGTTTTAGGTGGAGCAGCAACTTTTGCAGCTATCTCTGCAAGTAATTTTGTAGATACAGGACTAATTGCAGTTATTGGAAATGATTTTCCAAAACAACATCATAAAATTCTAGCAAAGCATCTAGATCTTAAAGGATTAACGATAAAACAAGGGAAAACATTTCGGTATGATGGAAGTTATGACAAAACACTAAGCACCAGAGAAACTTTGAAAACTGAATTGAATGTACTAGCTGATTTTAAACCTACAGTACCAGAAGAATACAAAAAATCTCAATTCGTATACCTTGCCAATAATGATCCTGATCAAAACATCGAATTGATTAAGGAATTTGATAAAGTAAAATTTTCAATGTGTGATACAATTGAGTTTTGGATTTCTACAAAGAGAGAGTCTGTAATTAATATGATAAAATCTGTTGATGCTGTTGTGATAAATGATGAAGAGGCAAAATTACTCACAAAGGAATTCAATTTGATAAAATGTGCAAAAAAGATGATGGAATGGGGAGCAAAATATGTAATTATTAAGAAGGGGGAGCATGGCTCGCTAATGTTTTTTGATGATGTAATTTTTCCATCTGCAGGATTTTCTCTAGAAGATGTAGTAGATCCCACAGGAGCAGGAGATTCATTTGCTGGTGCTATGATAGGATATCTAGCTAGTAAAAATTCAACTAGTTTATCAGAAATTAAAAAAGCTGTAGTATATGGAAATGTCTTGGGTTCTTTTGCGGTAGAAAAATATGGATTAGATGGATTGCTAAATTTGAAAAAAAATGACATTACAAAACGAGTAAAGTTATATGAAAAGATGATTCGCTTTTGAAAAAAACTTAAGTTCAATAATTTTTACTAAACATCAAGCATGTCTGAAAATAAAGATAGATTGGAAACAATTTTCAAATTACAAAAGGGATTATCAGAAATGATGAAACTTGATAGATATCCAAAAGATTCTGAAGGACGTGTCTCAGCATTGTGTACTGCAATTATGCATGAAGCAGTGGAGCTGCAGAGAACTACTAATTGGAAATGGTGGAAAACCCCTACTCCATTTAATGAAGATGAGGCCAGAGAAGAGCTTATTGACATATGGCATTTTGTTGTTCAAGCATCACTGGAATTGAATCTAAGTCCAGATGATATTGTTAAAGAATATAGAAAAAAGAATGAAATTAATCGAGAAAGACAAAGAAATGGGTATTAGAAGATTTTTTGTTTAATTTTTTCGAGATTTGTTTCATTAATCATATTTATCAATCTAATATTTTGTTGAAAATAGATTACTTCATCTTGTGATACACTAAGAAAAGGTTCAGGACTAGATGAACCAATTATTCGTCCATTAGAGTCAATTCCGTTTTGATGCAATTGGAACAATGAATGTCCTGCATTATGACCCCAAACTTCTTTTCCACATATGATAATAGTTTTGAGATTTTTATTTTGATTTGTATATCTTACAATTGAATCAATTCCCTTATTTTCAGAAAGAAGGCGTCCAACAATAGATACATTATTCAGAAAATCCGAATTTGCAATATTTTTTAGTAAATTAATACTAGAAAGAGTACATATAGCAATGCTTGATTGAATGTTTCCCATGTATGACTCCTCTGGAATAGGAAAAACTGCTTTGCAAATTTCACCAATAATATTTCCTATGCTATTCATTGAGGATTTCACGTAGGGATTTTGCTATAAATTCAATATTCTTTGAAGTTACTTTTGGATGTATTGGAAGGGATAAAACTCTAGATGCTGCCCATTCTGTAACATGCAATCGAGCTTTTTGTTTGTAATAAGGAGTTTTATGGACTGGAATTGGATAATATGATGCAGCTCCTATCCCTTTTTGATTTAATTTTTTTAAAATTTTATTTCTTTTTGAAGTTGCGATGGTATAAAGATACCAATTTACTTTTTCAAATGTTCTTTCTTGAGGAAGTTTAATTTGTAAATCAGAAATAAGATCTGACAAATGTTCTGCATTTTTTTTTCTTATTTTCAAAAAATGTGGCAGTTTTTTTATTTGAATGGAAGCGATTGCAGCACTAATTTCTGGCAAACGAAGATTTAATCCGAATGATTTTGTATCATAACCATGAACCATTCCGTGATTTCTAATCATTAGAAGTTTATCTCTAAGATTTTTGTTATTAGTAACAATAAATCCTCCTTCTCCTGCAGTCATTACTTTTGCAGGATACATACTGTAACAGCCTAAATCAAAAAAAGTTCCGGTATGTTTTTGTTTAAATGTGGAACCAAGTGACTGTGCAGCATCTTCAATTATTTTCAAATTATGTTTTTTTGCAACTTCCGAAATTTGTTTTAAAAATGCAACATTACCATAAAGATGAACAGGTATGATGGCTTTTGTTTTTTTGGTGACTTTCTTTTCAAGATCATTAGGATCCATCGTATAATTTTCTTCTAGAACATCAACAAAAACAGGTTTTGCTCCAGTAGATACAACTGCATTTGCTGTTGCAACAAATGTAAAGGATGGGATTAGTATCTCATCGCCTTCTTTGATACCAAGTGCATGAAGTGCTGCTTGTAAGGCAGCAGTTCCTGAATTTACTGCTATAGCATATTTTGATTTTACATATTTTGATGCTAATTTTTCAAATTCCTGAACATTTTTTCCTCCTTGGTTTGCAGCTGAAGTTAATGCACCATTCTTGAGGACAGATGTAACTGCACTAATCTCTTCTTTACCTACAAATGGTACATTGATTGCAATTTTCAATAATAGATTGTCCCTAAAACTAGTCTATAAATCTCTCATGTATACATGAATTTTTATATTTCAAAATTTGGCAAACGGCATAATGAAATCAAGACATCTAGAAATGACTGATCCGGCTTACAAAGTATATCTCTACATTTTCTATGTTTGTGGATTCATAATGGCTGCTTCATTGGTATATGGTGTTTATATTACAACATTAGAGTGGATTGAAAATGGAACATATGTTATGGGTGAAGCAATTCACAATACAGTAATTCCTTTTGAAAATTTTGCTAGATTATCAACGTGGATCTTCTTTTCAACGATAATTGGATGGTATTGTGTTTCTAGAATTGGATGGAGAAGAACAGCAGGAAACAAAATTGGCGGGTATAGAATGGCATTATTACAGTTAATGTTGTTAGGGTTTGTGATAATTACTTTCTATGAAGTTCTGTATAATTTTACAGTTCTTAATGCAACAATTGCAGCAAGTTATGTAGATGGTCAAGTACCTGACATTGATAGACTTTCAATTGCATATCCAGATCCTGACAGACCATGGAATCTAGTTTTTGCAACTAAAGTATTTCTTGCAGCATTTATCATAAGTGCTCATGCATTTTACCTTAGCACAAAACCAAGAAAAAGTCTTGATGAGTAAAGTTACAATTTTTTAATAAAAAGCTCAGAGAAATTAGAATAATTGCAAATTTGTTTTTTTATTAGATACAAGTAACTGTGTTATGGGATTATTTGGAAGTTCAAACAATACAAAGTGCAAACATTGTGGAACTGTTTTGCCAGACTCAGACAGATTAAAGAAACATCAAGAAAAAGCACATAATAAAAAAAATGAAAAATGTAGAGTGTGTGGAAAAGAATTTCATACTTCTGATGAATTAAGAAAACATAAGAAAAATTGCAAGTAAATTAATTCAAGCCAGATTCATATCTAGAAGGCCTTTTCAATGCCTTTTCAATTGCCTCAAGGTTTGCAATCTCATTTTTTGAATTCATTGTAAGTGTTTTGATCATTTCTGGGCCTAGTTGAACTGATTGTTCCGGTAATGTTTCCAGAAATTTTTGCAGACCTTTTTTGTAATTCTCAATAAGCTCAAGACCTTCTTCAAGTGTCATAATTCTTGTTAAATAATCTCCTATTCAAATCTTCCAAATTAGAATTTTCTTAATTTTCAAATAACTTTATAGGCATACATCTCAAAATTGTTTTGAATTGGATGTTACTGAAAAGGTTGATTTGATCGAAAGACCACCAACAGAAGAGATTGTTACTCGTGAGGAATTAATTGAATTGTTCAAAATCAATTCTTCACCTAATCACTATATTGGATTAGAAATTTCAGGTTTCTTACATCTTGGAAGCCTAATCAGTACGGGATTCAAAATTAATGACTTTGTAAAAGCAGGAGTTAATTGTACCATATTTCTTGCAGATTGGCACACACTAATCAATGATAAACTAGGTGGAGATTGGGAAACAATATCAAAAGTCTCAAAATATTATCAAGATGCTTTCAAACTAGTTTGTCCTGATGCAAAAATTGTCTTAGGTTCAGAAGTATATCAGGAAAAGAGAGAATATTGGTCTGAGCTTGTCAGATTTACAAAACACATGTCGATTGCTAGAACAATGAGAACGCTGACAATTATGGGGCGTTCTGAAGACGATAAAAAAATCGATGTTGCAAAATTACTATACCCTGCAATGCAAGCGGTGGATATTCATTCGTTGGATGTAGATATTGCTCATGCTGGAATGGATCAGAGAAAAATCCACATGTTAGTGAGAGAAATTTTTCCAAAAATGAAATGGAAAGTTCCTGTTGCTGTTCACCACAAACTTTTACCAGGACTCTCAAAACCAGCTGATGCAAATGTAGAAGTAACAAAAATGAGTAAATCTGATCCTAATTCAGGCATATTTATGCACAATTCTGATGAAGAAATTAAGAAAAAAATCAACAAGGCTTGGTGTGAAGAGGGAAATATTCAGAATAATCCATTATTAGAAATTTCAAAACATGTAATTTTCCATGAGTTCAAAGAAATGAGCATAGAAAGGCCTGAAAAATTTGGTGGTAATGTATCATATACAGATTATGAACAATTACACAAAGATTTTGAAAGTAAAAAACTACATCCAGGTGATTTAAAACAAACAGTTGGGAATTATCTTGTAAAGATTGTGTCTCCAATCAGAGACAAACTAAATCTTGATGAAGAATTATTCCAAGCAATAAAGAATAGTTATTAGATTTTTAGATTTGGATTAGTTTGTTCTTCTAAATTATATTTGGATTTGTAGCCTCTTGGATTTATCATCAAATCCTTGTAAGTATAAGTCGATGAGTTTCCAATTATTACAGTGCTAATCATTCCTAATTGTTCAGAATGGTTTGGCAGTTCTTCTAAATTTGTCATTACAATTGTTTGTGAATCTCTGTAAGCTCCTTTGATAATTGCAACAGGTGTAGTTGGTTTTCTGTATTTTAACAATATTTTTCTTGTATCTTGAAGCTGATGTATTCTTTTTTTGCTTGCTGGATTGTATATTACAATTACAAAATCACCTTGTGCTGCTGATTCTACTCTTTTTTCAATAATTTCCCATGGTACAAGCAGATCACTCATACTCACAACAGCAAAATCTGTCATTAGTGGCGAACCAATTATAGATGCACATGAATTCAGTGCAGAGACGCCTGGAATGATTTCAACTTTAAGATCATCTTGAGGTTTCCAACCACTTTCTGCAAGGGTTTCATAGATTAGCCCTGCCATTCCATAAATTCCAGGATCACCGCTTGAAACAAGAGAAACGATTTTGCCAGATTTTGCCAGATCAATACATTGATGAGCTCGCTCAACCTCTTGAGTCATAGCATAACGATATACAGTTTTTCCTTCAATTAGATCATTAACCAGATTAACGTAGGTTTCATAACCTACAATTGTATCACTTTCTGCAATTACTTCTTTAGCTCGAAATGTCATATGATCGTGATGTCCAGGACCAACACCAACAATGTAGAGTTTACCAGTCATTTTGCACTGAATTTAATTTTAAGTAATTTATCCCTTTAGTGAATTATTGAAATGGATCGATGAACGGACAGTTTACAATGTGTTCACTATTCATAGGACGTGCTATGCTTACTGTAATTTTGTCATCTTTTTTGAATGAATCAATATCAGACTTGGATTCTAGAATTTTTGCTGTTTCTGGATCATTCCATTCAACAATGTAGATACGCCACATAGGACTGTAATTGTCATCTCCGGGAGCAGCTGCTGCAATTCCAGGTTGGAATCCTAGTGGACCCGATCCGATAATACCGTTTTTGAATTGAAATAGATCAACTGCTGCAGAGTTTGAAATTAAGTTTGAGTATGTCGGGGAATGCAACACGCCCATGATTTCAGCAGGTGTTGAGGGGGTTGCATCAGTAACAATGTAATAGATTGTTTTTCCATCAGGGCCCCATCCGCGATGGGCAACAAAAGTGACAGTCATCTCTTCGGTATTAATTTCTGTAATTTGTCCTCCACCATATGGTAACTCATCTGTAATTTCTTTATCATCTCTAATTTTCATTTGTCCATCAGGCCAAACTATTTGTGGAGTGTTTAATACAATTCCAGTTTCATTAAATTCTATCCTACCGCTTTCATGTGCTTCAATCACATCATCTACGGATTCAAATGGAATCATGTTTTGGCCTTTCTTCCAAGTAACTTCAACAACTGAATTTAATGCACTGTATTCATATTCTTGATTTGGAGTACTTGTAAACAATTCTTCTTGAAATCCATAAATTCCATCTCCCTGAACGCCATTTTTGAAAACAAAGATTTTCTGTAAGGCTTCGTCGGGTGTTTTTGAAAGTGGTGGGGCAGTTTCTACCTTCCATTCTTGTAATTTTGAAAGTTTTTCTGCATATTCTTTATCACTTGAATCTGTAATAACGTAAAAAACAGGTTCAGTATTGTACAATCCTTTGTGCATCGGAATTGTTGCAGGTACATTTGTTCTTGATAGTAAAAGGGATGGCTCTTCAGGTTTTAACTCAATTTTTTGCATGATTACTTCAGTTGGTTGTCCTCTAATCCAACCATCAAGACTAACAGTTGCTGTAAATTCTTTAGAGTTGGGAGAATGCAATCCAAGCGCTGCGCCTGTAAACTCAAACGAATCAGATTTTTTGTTTACGTCGACAAGTGATAATCCGTAGAGTGTTTTTCCATCAATACTCCATGTAGGTTGTCCCTTGGCATCATTTTGGTTTATTTCATGTAAAACAACAATCTGAACTGGTTCGCTTGACGAAAATGTCATTGAACCATCATAAATGGTTCCTTGGTTAGGAGAAAGAATCATTGCCAGTTGATGACTTTCATGCCCCATTCCAGGATCTTGTGTAGATGTAATAGTTTGAGTAAAGTGTAATTTTTTTCTGGAACCTGCATCTACAAATTGATCAGAAATACTAGAAACAGTTAGCAATACAACAGAAATAATCCCTACAAGCAAAAAAATAAAGAACTTGTTCATTGTTAGCAATTATTTTTGTTCCTTTAAATTATTTTATTTAATTGATTTTATCTAGTTTGAACGCATCATGTATTGCTTTAACAGCTGAACTAGAATCTTGATCTTTAACTACAAATGCTAGATTCAACTCAGATGATCCTTGTGTAATCATTGCAACATTGATCTTATTTTTTTCAATAGCACTAAATACTCGTGATGCTACACCTACAGTACCACGCATTCCAGAACCTATCAAGGCAATTATAGCAACATCTGTTGTAACTTCCAATTTTTTGATAATTTTACCCAGCAATTCCATTTCTAATGCATTTACTGCTTTGTCTAGTACATCATTTTTTACAACAATAGTAATGCTTGATTCAGAAGGATTTTGTGAAATCATCATCACGTTAATTCCAGCCTTTGCTAACGTCTCAAATATTTTGGCTGCAGTACCAGGAGTCCCTACCATACTCCCTCCTCTAATATCGATTAGTCCATTATGACGAATATTGCTTACACATTTGACAGTATTTTTTACAGATGAAGATGGGGATGCAGTTACTAGTGTTCCTTCATTTTTTATGTTAAATGAGCTACGTATTTTCATCGGTATTTTTTTGGTTATCAACGGTTCAAAAGTTCTAGGATGAATCTGTTTTGCTCCAAATAATGCCATTTCAATTGCTTCTATGTAAGAGACTTCTTTGAGTAATTTTGCATTTTTTACAATTTTTGGATCAGCAGTCATTAAACCATCTACATCACTCATCAACCATATTTCATCAGCTTTAATGCATGAGCCGATAATTGTTGCAGTATAATCAGAGCCACCTCTACCAAATGTTGTTATGTGACCATGTTGATCTGCACCTGCAAATCCTCCTATTACAGGAACAGTATTTTTTGAGAATAAGAGATCTATGGTTTTAGAAACTCTTAGTCGAGTTGTATCCATTAGTGGTTTTGATTCGCCAAAGTTTGAATCAGTAACTATACCAACTTCTTTACCTGTTAATGATACTGATTTTTTTCCTGAATCGCTAATTGCTGCAGAGATTATTTTTATTGACAATCTTTCTCCAAAGGAATAAAGGTAATCAATGGATCTTGGAGTAATTTCTCCCAACAATACCATTCCATCTATTACTGCAACAAGTTCTTTAAAGTCGTCATCAAGTTTTTTGAGGAGTTTTTTTCGAAGTTCTTGTTTTTTTATGGCTTGTTTTGAAACTTGTTTGTGTCGATTAATAATTTTTGATGCTAATTGTTCAGCTTTTGCTTTGTTTTCTTTTTTGATTGATTGAGAGATTTCTATAAGATCATCAGTTGTTCCACTAATTGCAGAGCATACTACAGCAATTTTATTATTTTTAGATAAAGCATTTACATGTTTAGCAATTGATTGAATATCCTTTGCAGCAGATATGGATGTTCCACCATATTTTATTACTAGTCTCAATTCAAAATACCTGAATTATTTAATCTTTAAATGCTTTAACTTTCCACGCGTGGGGCCAAGTAAAAGTGAATTCTACCTATGTTAGCTACTTTAAATTCAATTCTCAAAGGTTTTGCACTAGAAAACTCGCATGTAATTTGGCCTGCAGTAGTCCCCACAGCTTTTACTACAGGGTTAAGATATTCTAGACTATAGGTACCAGTACTATCTTCTTTTGAAGAAATCTCATCAATTTCTTCAGTATCTTTTTCCAAGTCAATAATTACTTCTCCTGAATCACCTTTTCCTGAAAAATCTGCTTTTGAATCTGAGGTATGAATTGTCAGGTAATCAGAAACTACTTGAACATCACCTAAGATTTTGTCAAATTTTGATGAAGATAGTGTAATTTTTGAGTCATATGGGATTTTTGGAAGCGGAGTATCAGTTGCAGAACTTTCAATCAATCTCATTTTGTATTTTTTATTTTTTCCAACTGTAACAAGAAGCATGTTTTGTTCAGAAATACTAATTTCAATGCTATCTTTTTTCTCGGCTCTTTTGATAAGTTTGGAAAATTCATCAATTCTAACTCCAAATTTGATATCACTATCACATTCATATTTTTCAAATGCTGAATTTGGCCATGATATATCTATTAATGCAACATGAGACGGATCCATTCCTCTAAAAGTAATTCCTTCTGCAGTTGCAACAAAAGTAGCTTCTTCAACTAATGTTGATATTGCCGAAATGATAGCTTTAAGATCATCAGAACCACTAGTTTTTGCTTCGAAAGTCAAGCTAATACTGTTGAACTTAATGTTCCAGTTAAACGTTATGCGTAGTTACGCCATGTGTATCTACATTTTGTACATCTATAGAATTGGGTTGTAGGTTCATCTGCACTTCTAGTTTGCAACATCCACCATACTGCTTCATCGTTTCCACATTTTTCACATTCAATTTTAATTGTTGGTAGTGCTTCTTCTCCTTCATTTTCTGCTAATACATTAAATTCAGATTCTGTTTCTTCGATAACCTTTTTAGTTTTTTTAGATATTCCGCCTTCAACATAATCACATTTAGGGCATTGAAGTCCAGAATCACTTTTTTTTAATTTGACCTCACAGTTAGGGCAAAACTTCATCTATTTTACCTGAATTTTGGAATTAAATAATTGTTTAAACTCATCTGCCATTTTTATTGCTGAATCTGTTGCCTTTTTGATCTCACCCAGAGGTTTAGTACTCGAGCTAATTCGCATCCAGCATTCATTTGTCAATGGGTGTTTAACAATAACACCAGCAAAATCAATATTTGATTCCTTAAGAAGCTCATGCTGAATAATGTAAAGGATTCCAATATCAGTCTCCTTTATTGAAAGACTAATTTCTTTTGGTTCTGAACTAATTACTTGAGCTTGCATGTATTCGGAAAAAGCACTTATTGTGGATATAAATCATTATGAGCAGTCATGGCAGAAAGCAAGATTTCCAGCATAGAACTGGTAAAAAATAAGGATGAATATTCTATGGATGATACTGTAGAAATCACAGTCAATTTTTCAATAGAAGGAGATCTCAGAGATTCTTTTAATGAGACAAATTGGACTAATGCATATAACAAAAATGATGTTTCGTTTAAGCTAAAATACGGAATAAAACTCACATCAGGAGGTTTTAGGAAAAAAGAAGTTGGAAAAACTATTGATACGTATAGAAAAGCATCTATTTTTTGGACACGGAATCCAAAATTGGTAAACCCAATGAAAGATAGGCGAATTTGGGTTCAGGTAGCCAAAAATTTTGAGCCATTCATCAGACTTTCAGAAGAAGAAGTTAGACAGGAATTGTTTGATTTTAGTGAAAAAATCACATGTAAAGCATCAGAGTTAGGAAAAGGCAAACATAAGGTTTCAGCTGAGGTATTTGCATCTTGGCAAAAACATGAATATACAGAACCAGGAAACATCAAGAATAATTCCAAAGAGATTGAAATTACAATCAATTAGGGATATAAGGAACTTTTTTAGATAATCAGCATGGCAAAATACGATGGTCTATTAGGTCAACCAATACTTGAAGTCGAAGAACCTGACAAAGAAGGTGGGATCACTTTTATCTTTAAAGATAATAGGTTTTTGTTCATCAAGGTAGCTGACGGAAAAATAGAAACAGTTTCAATTCCAGAATAGGTGAAAATGAATGGGAAAATTTGATCAGATCAAAATGTTAGAACTTGTAAAAGTTGAAGATCCTAATTCTGAAGGCGGTTTGACTTTAGTATTTCAAGAAAATAAAACACTAAAGATCAAAATAGTAGATGGAAAACTAGTTTCAGAATTTATCTGAGTTTCAGCTTCCCACATGTTTTTCATAAAACCCAATAGCTAATTCTTGCACTTCTGACTGAATTGAACCGGGTCTTTCTTCTCTTACTTTTGTAATTGCATCTTGTGCTGAAAAGTTTTGATATTTTACCAAATAACATGCAAGAATAGTTCCTGCTCTCCCCATACCAGCAGCACAATGAACCATTACAGATTGATTTTCTGAAATTTGTTCATGTATAAAATCCACAGCCAAATCAATACGTTCCATATCTGGAGCGGTAAAATCAGGAGTTGGAACATGCAAGTAATCAATTTCTTTAACCCAGTTTTCTGGTAATGCGTTTTCTGTCATTGTTACAATGGATTTTACACCTTGGTTTAGAATCCATTCCAATTCATCATAGCTAGTAGGCATTCCAGAACCTGCTAATTTTTCTTCAATTAACCATGAGAAATTTGTTGGTTTTTTAGTAATTTTTCCGTGGACTTTTCTCCATAGATTACCTGGCTTGCTCATGTATCTACATGAACTTTCTATACTTTTAGGATTACGAATAAGGGATTCATCTTATATGCATAAAACGTGTATTGTTGATGATGGGCAAAGAAGCAATTCTATATGAAAAATTACCAGATAACAAGGTTCGTTGTACAGCATGTGCTAGATATTGTGAGATGAAAGAGGGGCAAATAGGATTGTGTGGAATTCGCGGAAATAAGAATGGAAAATTAGACTTGTTTGTATACGGAAAAGTAATTGCAGGACATGTTGATCCAATAGAGAAAAAGCCGGTTACACACTTTCGTCCAGGCTCAAAGGTATTTTCCATTGCAACTACTGGTTGTAATTGGCTTTGCAAGTATTGTCAAAATTATGACATCAGTCAAAGAAGAAAAATTGAAGGTGTGGATATGACTCCAGAACAGGTTGTTGAAACTGCGCTTAACAACAAGGCAGATGGAATAGCCTATACGTATAATGAGCCATCAATATTCATAGAATTTGCAAGAGATTGTGGTGTATTAGCTCACAAAAAAGATCTGTACAACGTATTTGTTTCAAATGGATATGATACGCCTGAATCTGTAAAAATGATGGGTGAATTCCTAGATTCAATTACGGTGGACTTTAAAGGAAATGCCGAACCAAGTTTTACTAGAAAGTATATTGGAGTTCCAGATGTAAAACCTGTTTTTGATACATTAATTGAGATTCGTGATAAGACAAAAATTCACGTAGAAATAACAGATTTGGTTGTTCCTGAAGTTGGAGACAGTTTAGAATATGCTGAAAAATTGTGTAAGTTCATTTACGATGAATTTGGTCCAGAAATGCCAATCCACTTTCTACGTTTCCATCCAGATTACAAAATGATGGAATTTGAATCAACTCCTGTCAAAACATTAGAAAAACATTATGAGATTGCAAAGAAAGTCGGATTAAAGTATGCATATATTGGAAACGTTGCAGGTCATCCATTAGAGCATACATATTGTTCAGAATGTAACAATATTGCAATCAAAAGATTTGGTTTTGATATTGAAGAATACAATCTTGATGAAGATAACAAATGTAAATCATGTGGAAACCAAATTCCTATAATTGGTAAACTATCAAAAAATTATAAGAGAAATAGATTTCATTATGCAAGTTAGATTGCCATAGCTCTTACCGGTGAACCTGTTGCATCCTTAATTTTCAATGGTAATATGACAAAATCAAAATTATTTTTTCTGATTTTATTTAGATTGGCAAGGTTTTCAACAATTAAGATGTTATACTTTGATAGAATTTTATGAACTATGAATTTTTTATTTTTTCCTAGATCTATACTTGGTGAATCAATTCCAACCAAATTAATTTTTTTTGAAGATAGATAATTTGCTGCTGATTCAGACAAACCTGGATTTTCTAAAAAATAAAAATCCTTTTTGATGTATTTTTGCCAACCTGTAAAGAATATTACTGATGAATTTTTTGGGATTTTTCCATTTTTCTTTTCAAATAAAAGAATATCATTTTTTGTAATGGCTTGGTTTTTTTTCTTTAGAATCTTTACAAGAACTGCATTTCCAAATAATCTACTTATTGGTATTTGGTGGATTTTAGTTCCATTTTGATCAAAATGATAAGGAGCGTCAAGATGTGTTCCTGTATGAGAACTCAAAAACAATAATTCAAGATTATAGCCATCTTCTTTGATAGAGGACCATGGTATGAATTGTGGTTTTGGGGAACCAGGAAAATTTGGAATAGATTTTGAAATAGTTAATGTAAGATCTAGTAATTTCATAATTGTCTATGTAGATAGTATTTTATCAGTTTTAGAGATCTGTGAAAGGTTAAATACTGTTCAATGAAAATCTGGAATGTGCCAACGGCTTATGTTCTTTTAAATTCTGATCTCGGTTCAGATGAATCCATCATAGATGAAGTAAAGAAAATTCTTTCTGATGAAGACATCAGATATGAAGTTCAAGGAGTTTATGGAGTATATGACATTGTTTTGAAGTTATCATCAGATGATGCTGAAAAGTTGAGAGCAATTATTACAAACAAGATAAGAAAAATCAGCAAAGTACAATCCACACTTACCATGATGGTAATTGAGGAACAAGAAAATCTATAGATTCTTTATTGCATCAACAACTGTCATAATTTCTGATTCTGAATTGTAAAAATGAGGTGAAGCTCGAACAATTTTTGTGTTAGAAATTTCCCTCACTGCAAGAATGATGTTCTGTTTTTCTAATTTTTCAACAATTTCTTGTGGTTGAGTTCCTTTGATATTAAATGATACAATACTTGTTCTGACTTCAGGATCATCTGGTCCATAAAGGATTATGTCATCAATTTTAGCAAGTTCATCTCGAAGGATTTTTGACAAGTAAAGATTCTTCTTTCGTATATTTTCAAAACCAAATTTTTCAAGATAATTTGCAGATGATTCCAGGCCTATTATTCCAACATAGTTTCTAAATCCTGTCTGAAATTTGTCGGGAAGATCTTTGAATGCAAGATTTTTTTCTTCATAAACCATAGCTGATTCTCCTCCGATAGAAGTAGGTTCAAGTAAATCACTAGATTTTCTACTGCAATAAAACAGACCAGTTCCCATAGGACCACAAAGCCATTTTGAACCATTAAAGGACATAAAATCACATTGGATTTTTTTTACATCAACATCACTAAGACATCCTACTGTTTGTGCACTATCAAGAAAAAATGGAGTTTTTTCTTGGGTAATTTTACCAATTTTTTCTACAGGCAAAATAGAACCAGTATTGTATAATGCATGACTTAAAGAAACAAGACTTGTATTTTCATCTAAAAAACTCTCAAATTCATTAAAATCAAAAAAGCCATTCTTATCTATAGATAGATTCCTAATTTCAGTTTTATTTTCAAGTCTTAGCCAAGGATACAAATTTGCATGATGTTCGTTAGAGAGACCTCTAATGATTAAATTTGAATTTTCATTAAATGAAAGTCCATTTGCTACAATATTAATTCCGTCAGTAGTGCTTTGTGTTAAAACTACTTCATCTGGTTGGGAGTTAATAATTTTTGAAATTATTTTTCTAACATTACTTAATTTTTCTGAAATAAATGGTTCAGAGTCAATAGAATCAGGACCAATAGAATTATAATCAATTAAAAAATCATGCATTGCCTGAATGCTCTGCATCGGCATTAATGAAACAGAAGCGTTGTTGAGGTAAATTTTTCCAGAATTTGGAAAATCTGATGAGATGTCTTTTGAGGCTAAATTCATTATTATATCTGTAATATGCTTAATTATTGTTGGATAAAAATCCTGAGCAGGTTTTAGATAATACTCTAGAAAAAATTTTCAGAGAATTTTCAAATAAAAATCCTAACATGGTTTTATCTTCTGAGCCATTTATGAAATCTCAATTTCTAAATTATCTTATAGAATCAACTGATCTTTCTGTAATTTTTTTGGATTTTGATTTACTCTATTCAGGATATGTTACTTCTAAAATGATTCCAAAAAATAACAAAGTGAAGATATATCAGCCAGTCAAAGAAAGTTTTAAGAGAATTTTTTCAGATGTTGCAAAAGAAATATCTAAAAAACAATGTTTAGTCATAATAGACTCTTTTAATGGATTAAACAACATGTTTGATGAAATTGAATCTGGAATTTTCATTAATGCAATTACAATGTTGTTATCATCGATTTCAAAACAAAAGAATTCCATAATTGTCGTATCTGCAATGGCAAGAAAGAAGGAAAATGAAGGGTGGGTATTATCACCTGGAGGAAGACACATTATTGAATCAAAAAATGCGGGAATCTTTTATCTAAATGGGGATGAAAAGGCATTGTTTCTCAAAATTTTGAATAAAAATCAAGGGAAAATTTTCAAGATTGAACAAAAGTGATTGCGATCAAAATTATAACACCGTTAAGAAATTGAAACGCCGTTATAATGACAATTTTTTGGGCAAATTATATTAAGATCAAAAGCGGACTTTATTTCGTTATGCCAGTAGGAATTATTCCAGACATCGGTGAACAAATGTGTATTGGATGTGCACTATGTGTAGAAATCTGTACTTCATTAGGACCAGATGTACTTAGAGTAAAACCAGTTGAAGGCTGGAAGAGAGGTAAAGCATTTGTCTTCTACCCAGAAAGATGTATTTCTGATGGTGCATGCATTGGTGTATGCCCAACAAAGGCAATCTTTTGGATGAGACCAATGGACTTTACTGTTGGACAACCAGTTCCACTCTACAAGAACTCAGTCTTCGTCAAAGGTTGGACCGAACTAATCGATTAGAAAAGTTCAATCATTTTTAATTTCTTTTTATTATTTTAGATTTTAACAGCACCAGGTTTGGTTTGTGTAGCATTTGGTTTCCTCTTTAACCAAAGTAATGCGCCGATAAACAATACACCCGGAACAAGAATAATGATTATCATTAATTCATAATAAAACTGGAGTCGTTGAGCAGGTTTGGTGTGATAAGTTTCATGACTGGTTTTTTCCGGATTATCATAAACTACAGCAGTAAAATCAACGGATCTTTGTGCCTTGTTTTCTATGACTCCAGAAACTGTAACACTTTCTTCAGCAAAAATCGAAGGAGAGTGAATTCCCTCTATTCGGATAATTATTGAACCAGATTCACTAAATACAAAATTTCGATAATCTCCACCAATTTGGTTTAATCCCTCATCATGAAAAACTTCTTTTCCATTCTGAAATATTATTATGTCATATTTCATTTTATCAAGATTAGAGTTTGTCATAGGATCGTAGAATTGATAGACAAATTGGATTTTTTCATGGGTTCTAATCACAGGGGGATCCCATGTAAGATTTACTTCAATGGCTCTGTCTGGAGTGTACATTAACAGTGGAAATGTTATTTCTTTTCCAGTTGCATCATGAGGATAATCAGGAATTTGTTCTTCAACAATTACAATTCCTGCCATCCATGGGTGTATTGTACAAAAATAAGAGAAAGAACCAGGTTTATCAAATGTATAAGACCATGATTCGCCTGGCATGAATCTATCACTATCAAAAAGACCGTCTGGAGTTCCAAAATTATCTCTCATCCACCCAAATCTTCCTGAATCTACTCCACTAGTTACAGTATGACCCTCTCTATCATCGTTATACCAAGTTACAGTATCACCTACTTTGACAAAAATTTGAGGGGGATTATACCACACTTCTGCTGGAGTGTTCAACTCAGGATTGTAAGCTCCAAATGGAATATCAATAACGTATTCTTCTGCAAATGCATAAGGAATTCCAATTAAGCCCATTATAGAAAGAATTAAGAGAATTTTCACTACAATTCTACAACTTTGGTTTTCATATAAATTAGATATGAATATCAAATTTGAAATTCAGTTTTGATATTTGAAAATATATAATGCATATTTTTAAATCGTCGATATTCAGATTCCAATTATGAAGCGAGTAGAAGCAATAGTTCAAAGTGAAATGTCAAAAAAAGTGGTAAATGCCATATCTAAAAAAGAAGGAGTAGGTGGTGTGACATTAATTCAATCTTTGGGACAAGGAGCTGGAGATAGACCTGAAATAGGAGGTCATCAAATTGAATTTAATTCAACTGATGTTATCGTGACTGTAGTACAAGATTCTGTAGTACAATCCGTGGTTTCTGCAATTATGGATACAGCACATACAGGAGCTAAAGGTGATGGGAAGATTTTTGTCACAAATGTGGAAGAATCATATGATATTTCTACAAAGGAAAAATCTACTGAATTAATCTAATTTTTGTTATTTTTTCTATTAACTAAATATCCTTTGTATCCATGTGCAATGGATACTTCATCAGTAACAATTTCTTTGAAATTGAATCCATCGATAGATTTTGCATTATTATAGAAATCTTGTCCAATTATTAATCCATTTGGAGGTGCAGCACGGTTAATTTTTGCACATTTGTTAACAGTAGTTCCAAAAATATCATTTACTGATGATGTTGAAGTTTTTGCAATTCTTACAATTCCATATGTGGCACTAATTCTATAATTAAACACAGGCAGTTTTGCTTTTTTTAATTGATTAGCAATATTATCATGAGATTCAGATATGGTCAAACAGCAATCCAGACATTTTTTCAAAGTATTTTTTTGTTCAGCGTAAATTACTGGGAAATAAAATAGTAATGCATCACCAATATTTTTTACAACTATCCCATCAAATTTTCTTACAATTATTGCTATAGAGTTAAGAAATATTTTGTAGAATTCACTGGTTTGGGTATCAGATAGATCTGAGGTGATCTTCGTAGAATTCATTATATCAACCATACATACGCAATAATTTTCACTATAATCCGAGAATTGTAAAAGAATGTCTTCTTGTTTCTTAATTACATCTTCTTTTTGTTTAATTTCAATTAACGAATCCTGTAATTTTTGTGCCATTGAATCAAATGCATGTGAAAGTTCTCCAATTTCATCACTAGTTGTAATATTTGTTCTGACATCAAAGTTTCCTTCTGCAACTTTGTTTGCTGCATTTTTTAGTTTGATTAGTGGTTTTGATAGTGTTCTTGAAATAACAAAAGCGATAATCGCCATTCCAGTTGTAATTAAAAGACCAGTTTGAAATATTCTATCTTGTAAAACCAATATTGGTTCTATTGTTTCAGCCTCATCAATTTCAGCCAACATTACAAATCCTAGGTCAGCTGCACAATATGATGAACCATAGATTCCTATTCCTCTATAATCTGGATAAAATCCAATATGATCCTCACCTTCTCTAAAGCATTTTTGAACGGGAACAGTATCGACTTTTTGTTTAAAGATTACATCATTAATAAATCGGGATTCAGATAACATCAAAAATCCATCATTTACCATGTAAACTTCGCCAGTTTCTCCTAGTCCGCTTCTGTTAAGTAAAATATTATCAATTGCCGTAGTACGCATTCTTGAAATAAGTACTCCTATGGGTTCATCACCTTTTTTATGATCTTCTGCAAAAATTGGAGAGACTACAATCATTTTTTTTCCTGTGGAAGTAGGTTCAAAATCAACAAACGACTTTTCTAATCCCTTTTTGAATAGTGGATCGTTTTGAAAATTAGTATTTGAAACTCTTCCAAGAGTAAACAATAATTTTCCGTCAGCAGACATAATCTTCACGTCTTCAAAACCAATAGAAAATCCTACAAGTTCCTGAAAAGCTTGAATTTGTGTAAGAAAAGCCCTACGACTAGATTCTTTTAGATTTTCAAATTCCTCGTCAGAAACTTGATTTAAATCACTGACAAGAATTTTTATCATTGGATCATTTGCAAGTATTTTATTTTGTTCAATTCTAGATTCAAGAAGTAATCTAAGTGTATCGCCTCTAACTCTTGACTCTCCAAAGAGTTGCTCTCCTTGTCTTTCTCGAAGAATTTGATCAGCATAATTGAAACTCAAATATGCAGTAATTGATAATGCAATTACTGAAACAACCATTACCAAAAGAATGAGTTTCTTATCAAGGCTAAATGAAATTGCCATTGATTTTTTGATATTTTTTATGAATATAATCTTCGTGGATTAAACTACTGTAATTGTGCCTGTTCTCCATGGATGAAGAGTGCACAAATAATCATATATTCCAGGTTTAGCAAATTCGTAATCAAATACATCTCCAGGTTGAAGAATATCACTATTAAACAAAGAAACAACATTTCCTTTACCATCTTGACTCTGAACAGTATGAGTTACAGAATCATGATTTACCCATGAGACAGTAGTTCCTCTAAACACGGTGGGTTTTTCAGGTATGTATGAAGAGGATTCTTTTTGATAGGCATTACCAGTTGGTATTACTATTGTAGATTTTAATTGTGGAGACGTTGATGAAAATCTGTCATCACCTGTGACAATAAATCTCAATGAATATTTCTCTCCATTTTCTCCTTGTAATTCACCAACTGATTCCCACATGGACCAGTTATTGGCAACAAATTTTCTATCTCCGGATATAGTCATATCATAATAGTTATTTTGTAAAGTTCTCACAGGGCCAGAACCAACAAAGCTTCCATCAGCATTGTATGAAATATGCCAATCATCAATCATCATTCTAGCTGCAAGAATATCTCCCTTAGATTTTAGAATGACAGAGCCCTTTGAAACTTCTGATAAACTAGTAAATTCTAATCGTAAACTAGATTTGTACAAGGTAGGATTATCAAGGTTTGAATCAAGAGAAATCCCAGTGCCTCTAAGCTCAAAAGTATCTACTGCATAAGAAGACATCGTAAACATTAGAGATACTACTATTACTCCTATGATAATTGAAAACATAATATTCATCTATTTTTTATTTACTTGATTTGCTAATATATAATGCGGTAATTCTTTAGTTTGAAAATTAAACCTGAGTAAGAGTTATGACTTTAGTTTCGTTATTTTTTTGAAAAACCAAATTTAGAACCCCAACCAGACTTTTGGGGTTTTGTTGGTTTTTTTGACAAATTATCAAGCATATCATATGTTATTGTAAATCCACCGCCAACCATAGTAGCATTCTTATCATAATTTTCTTTGTCAGGCACAAATTCATCAGCCAAATCCTTGATTTTTTTGGTCTTTATATCAAATAGAGGAATTACTTTTCCATTTTCAAGTTTAATCTTTGCATCATTACTAAGTCCTTGAACTGAAAATTTTTCAAAGAATCTAACAAAGCCGTCTTTCTTTAATTCGATTATTGAATCATAGGTAATCTTGCTACCATAAACTAGAATTTCACGTGCACGTATTATTACATCATCTTCCATATTCAAAATAATAATAGAGTCAGCATCAAGAAAAACTGTATTTACAGCATTTTCAGCAATAATTTTTCCGTTAGGAGCTATGATGCGTGTTCGATGTTCCCGAGTTTGAAAAACACCAACTTTTCCATCCGGATCTTGAACTTTGTATTTTCTTCCAAAAATATTTCCTATGACAACATTTCCGTTATCAACAATAATTTCTGCTCCATTTTCAATTTTATACTTATTTTCAAGAGGATCTATAAACTTGAAATCACCTTTTGTTAAGTGAATTTTTGTTCTAAACTCTTCAGTCCAAGATGGACTTGAAATATTTCCTTGCATAATAATTGGACCATCATAAGTTAAACTTCCTGCCATAAAATTTCCTTTAATTGATAATGCTCCATTGGCTTTTCTTTCTAATTCAATTTCTCCAAGTGTTTTTGAACCAAATAATCTTGATGCAGTTGAATTTGATCTATTTAGTGCAGCTGCCCATTCCTCAGCAGTTTGCATTTCTTTGGAAAGTTGTTGTCCAAGAATCTGGTTTTTTCTTTTAATATCTTCTTCAGATTCACTTGAATATACCCTAGAATTACGTAATTTGTCATAATCTGAATCAGGATATTTTTTGCCTATTTTGAGATCTTCGTATGCTTGTTTAATTTTGATAAATTGTTCATTTTCTCCACCTTTATCAGAGTGAAATTGAAGTGCCAATCTTCTAAACGCATCACGTATTTCCTTTTCTGTAGAACCGTCAACAATACCTAGAATATCATAATTACTTTCAACCATGTTAATCTCTCATTTTGTGATATTTTTTCATTTTTTTCCTATACTTCTAGGTTTTTACATAATAAAATATCAAGGATTCTTGTTTATTCATATCATATCTCTAAGAAATCCAGTAAATCCATCTGATGGAACTACTTCGACTGATCTAAGTTGTCCTAATAGTGACAATCTTTCTCGCTTGTCATAATAATTGAAAGTTCCTTCCTTATCTGGATAAATGGTGATTGTATCACTCTGTCCAGGTTCCAGTAGATCTGTTTGGACATTAAATCCATCAATATACAACCTATGATGTTGGTTTCCGTGATTTTCAACTGTCAGAATGTATGCAAAACTTGTTCTCATGATTAATGTGGGGTTATTATCCTCAGCAGTTCCCGAAATTCCTACAATCTTTACTTGTCCATCAATGTCTTTGAAGGCAACTGTTTGTTCAACTTTCTCTGGCCAAAAAATTGGAACATGTCTAACATTACCTTGACCAATAATTCCAATAAATGAAGCAAAACCTATCATACCAACTACAAGTCCAATAATTACAAAATGTCTATCTTTCAATTACAAAATAAATTACATTTCATAGTATTTTTACTAGACATATGATTTCCTTAGTTGCTAATGATATTAGAAAAATAAATGGGAAAATCCCAAATTTTTATTTGACCACTAATACAGGAACTTTTGATTTATGCATAACATAGTTTGAAGTACTGCCCATGAAGGTTTCTTTAGCAGCACCCATTCCTCTAGCACCAATCACTATCATGTCAAATTTGCCTTTTTCTGCAGCGTTGACAATTTCTTTTCCTGTGTGACCACCACCAGTTTTGTATTTGAAAGTGGCACCAGCCTTCTGAACTTTTTTCATAGCTGGTCCAATTGCTTTTACAGCCTTTTTTTGCGCTTCATCATGCATCTTTTTTGTATATTTTAGTCCTGCAACTAGTGGCAAATGAAATACGTAGAATCCAGTAATTTCTGCACCGCTTTCTTTTGCGATTTCGATAGCTCTATCTAAACCACGATTAGAATTTGCGGATCCATCAAGCGGAACAAGGATTTTTTTGAATTTTGCCATGTTTTCAGATAAAATTCTTCAAATATAAAAAAGATTGTGATTTCAAATTTTGAATTTGATGTTTGAGACTAAATTCAGATTCACTAATGAAAATTATACCGATTGCTTTTATAGAAAAATAATTTCGGTTAGATATTGTCTGTTTCAGATATTTCTAAAAAACCAATTTCCATTCTAAGTAGTTCAACAATTTCAGAAACAATTCAGAAATTATTAGAACATAATTTGAGTAGATTAATTGTTTCAGAAGGAGGAAAATCGATTGGAATAATTACAGAGAAAGACATTGGTTTGTTCTTATTTTCAGAAAAAACTAGGCAAGGATTGGATAATATTTCAATTACAAAAATAATGAAACCAATATTATTTGTAGATGAAACTCAATCACCTCAAAAATCAGCTAAAACTATGATTGAAAAAGGAGTAAGCTCTTTAGCATTAGGAAATAAAAATGAACTAAAAGGAATTTTTACAAAAAGCGATCTTGTGAAATACTATTTGGAAAACATTTCAAATGGAAAAAAAGTGGTAGACTATATGACTCATGATTATGTTTTTACACACACTGCTGCCCCATTGTATAAAGTTGTAAGAAAGATGTTTGAAAGTAAAGTTTCAAGAGTCATCGTAAAGGATCAAAATGAAAATCCTGTTGGCGTTATATCGTTTAGAGATTTATTTAGAATTTCAATAGAGTTAGGCAGTGAAGAAGACGATTCAGGATTTACTATTTCAGATCAAATTAGACAAGGGTTTCTTTCTGAGGAAGGATTTGGGAATATTTCATTAGCAAGAGATGTCATGACTAAGGGATTAATCACAATCAAATTTAATCAAAGTCTATCTGATGCGTGTAGTTTAATTTTAGAAAATAATGTAAGCGGACTAGTAGTTTTAGATGGAAATAGTTCAATAGCAGGAATAATTTCAAAAACTGACATTACAAAGGCCATATCTGAATAAATTTTTGAAAATACATTAAAACAACGTATTAAGGAAAATATTATGAAATGGCATTTTGATGATTTTATTTATGGTTCTATAGATGGGGCAGTTACAACTTTTGCAATTGTTGCAGGTGTAGTTGGTGCCTCACTGCCTTCTGGGATTATTTTGATTTTAGGGTTTGCAAATCTATTTGCTGATGGATTTTCAATGGCAGCTGCAAATTATCAAGCTTCAAAGGCAAAAAATGAATTTGTTGAAATGAAAAGAAGGCAAGAAGAATGGGAAATTGAAAATCTAGAAGAACAAGAAAAAGACGAGATCAGAGATATCTATAGAAAAAAAGGATTCAAAGAGGAATTGCTTGAAGAAATTGTTCGTATAATTACTTCAAGAAAAAAGATTTGGGTAGATACAATGATGAAAGAGGAATTAGGATTGATTGAAGATGAAAAAAATCCTACGGATAGTTCTCTAAGCACTTTTGTTGGATTTAATTTGATTGGATTAATTCCATTAATTCCATTTATGATCTTCATTTTGATTGGGGCTGAGCCAAATTCTGAGGCATTCATGTATTCAATAGTATTAGTCCTGATATCATTTTTCTTAGTAGGCATGATCAAGGGAAAGATTGTAAGAAGATCAATGATTCGAGACGGTTTCTACACTGTAATTATTGGCGGTACTGCAGCAGCTGTTGCATATATTGTAGGTTATGGATTACATTCACTAGTAATGTAAATTTAAACAGATTTTATATAATTTCTAATTGTTTGAGCAGATTTTTTTAGAGATTCTTTTTCAGAATCGTTTAGTTCTATTTCATAAATTTTTGAAATTCCATCTTTATCAATTATTACAGGAACTCCCATAGAAACATCTGTTTGAGAGAACTCACCTTCCAGCAATACTGAAGCTGGTATATTCAATTCTTTGTTTTTTAAGATCGAATAAATTACATCAAAGGTATTTTTAGCAATACCAAATTGTGAACGACTCTTATAGTTTCTTAGATACTTCCAGTACTCTCTCACATCCTTGGTAATTGCCTGTTGTTGACTCAAATCAAGAAGTTCTAGAGAGCTATTTCCATCAATTTTAGCATGTGAAAAGATTGGAACCATAGTATTGCCATGTTCACCTAAAACAATTGCATCTGAAATTTGTGATTGTTTTATATCAAATTTTTCTGAGAGAAAATATCTAAATCTACTAGTATCCAAACTAGATGCAATTCCAATCACTCTAGTTCTAGGAAATTTAGATTCTTTTTGAAAAAAATATGTTAAAACATCAAGTGGATTTGATACCATTAATACGATTGCATCAGGACAGTACTGTTTGATTTTACTTGCAATTTCTTTAATCATTTTTACTTGAGAACCGATCATCTCAGTTCTGTCTGTCAAATAAACACCTGTACTTGCAGTAATTACAACAATCTTTGAATCAACAATTTTAGAATAATCATCTGTTCCATGAATTGAAATATCAGAGTTTTCAGGAATTGCATTTGATATATCTAGTGCTTCTCCAACAGCCTTAGTTTTTGTTCTATTTACAAGAAGTATATCATCTATTGAATTTGATGCACATAGAAATGCAATTGACGCTCCAACTCTGCCTGAACCTATAATTGAGATCAGTTTAATCTCATCTCGTTATTTTACTAACAATACAGGACAACTAGCTTTTTGAGCAATACCATTTGCAACGCTACCTAAAATTAATTTATCAACACCAGTTCTACCATGAGAACCCATGACAATAAGATTGAATTTTCTAGATTTAGCAAAAGTTACTACATCTTTTACAACAGATTTTGATTTGATTATCTGTGATTTTGTTGTGACGCCAGATTTTTTTGCCAAGGCCTCAAGTTTTGCAATTTGAGTTTGAGAAACCTTTTTTTGTTTTTTAATCAATTCATTATCTGCTCTTGAATCATAAAACTTGTGATGCCATGCGTCTCCTTCTATACATGTCAAAAGAGTGATTTTTGAATTGTAATTTTTGGCAATATCCAAAGCAGTTTTGAATGCACGGATTGACTGATTTGATAAGTCAAAGGGCACCAAAATGTTTGAAAACATCATTTCTACACAAATTCAAATTTTGTCTAATTTAAATCTCATAGAAAACTTTCACGCCTAGATTAGGTGCAGTGCATTGCAGTGTGTTCTTAGTCATTATATGAAAAACCAGCTAAATGTAACTCATGCAAGCAATGATTTCAGGAAGAAAAGTTGAAGATGACTCAAGAAAGGACGCTATTCTTGAAGTTATGTCAGACAAGTATTGTCGGGCCATAATTGAAAATACAATGGAGAAACCAAAATCTGCTATGGAAATTAGTGCTGAAACAAAGATCCCTATCAGTACTGTATATAGAAGATTACAGACTTTGCATGATAACAAACTCCTTGGTATTTCAGGCTCCATTAGTGATGATGGCAAAAAATACTTTCTTTACAAAAGTAAGATAAAAGCGATTGCAACCTCATTTAATGGAAGCAATGTAGAAATCGAAATTGTGCCTAATACTTCGCAGTATTAGCCTATTTTCATTTTATACAATCATACTTGAGAATCAGAGTTTTGTTTTAAATCAATAAAAGTAAAATGAGAAATAATATGGGAGTAAGATATTCATCACCAGTAATAACAGTTCAACCAGAATCATCTATATTTGAAACATTATCACAAATGCAAAAAAATTTTGTAAAACATATTGTTGTTGCAGTAAAAAATAAACCAGTTGGAATTGTTACTGAGCGAGACATTAATCGGTTCTTAGGTGAAGATAAAACTGCAAGAGTTGTAGATGAGATTCCAATAAAACATGTTATGCAAAAAAATGTTATTTCAATTAATGATGGATTTGAAGATCATTTTGATCAGTGTTCATCAAGAATGGAGACTTTTAAAATTGGTTCAGTTGTTTTGGTAGATGATAATGGTGGATTGATAGGAATTGTTTCAAGAACAGATCTGACAAAAGCGTATGCTAGTGTCTTTGGTGGAAAGTATCTAGTAAAGGAGTTTATGAGTAAAAAGGTTGTAACTTGTAGAAAAACTGATTCGTTAAAGTTTGCACTAAACTTGATGAATAAAAATGAAATATCAAGGCTTGTGGTAACTGATGAAAATGGCTGTCCTTTAGGATTAATCACAACAAACACTCTCTTAGCACACAGTGACTATTTTACAAAGGGGAAGACACGTTCTCGTGATTATTTATTACCAATTGGCAAGGGAAAAGATCTTACAGTTGGGGATTTGTTAAATGAAAAGCTAATTACAGTTAGTGAAGAAGAAGATCTTGCCACTGCTGCTAGTTTAATGATAAAACATAATGTTAGTGGAGTTCCAGTTATAGACTCGAAGAAAAATTTGAGTGGAGTAATTAGTAAAACAGATGTTGTTAAGGCATTTTCTATGGTTGGCCCTCATGAAGAATTGAGGTCAAAATACAAAGAACTGTACTGAGTTAGTATTTCCTTTGTAAAGTAAACGTACCTTTTTTGAGTTGAAACAAGATTCTAAACAAAAAGAAAAACCAAATTATCATCATAAAAAAATATAGCATTCCAAAATTTGGCTCATCATCAATTTCCTTTGGCTGCACAGGCTCTTCAATTTGTGGTTCATCAAATGGTGAAACAGTCACAATTCCCAAAATAATCGGAATTAGGATTACAACTGCTAATTGAAACGCCATGGAGTTAATGTAACTTTTATCCATTTATACAAAATGGATATTCTCAGGTTTGGTGCCAAATTTTGTTTCTAAAATTGATAATGTAGATTTATGTTAAATCATCATTATTCATAATTAGGCTATGACTGTAGTTACTAGAATAATCAAAATTCAATCTGAAAATGAAAACGACATGATAGACATTACTGAAAATGTATCAAAAGCTGTTTTTGACTCAGATGTTTCAAATGGGAATGTGACAGTATTTGTAAAGGGGTCTACAGGTTCGATTACTACTATAGAGTATGAACCTGGATTAATCAAAGATTTTCCAAGAATGCTTTCTAGAATAGCTCCAAAGGATCTGAAATATGGGCATGAAGAGATGTGGCATGATGGAAATGGACATTCGCATGTAAAGGCATCACTTGTTGGTCCTTCACTTACTATTCCATTTAATGATAGAATGTTGTGTTTAGGAACATGGCAACAAATTGTTTTTGTTGAACTTGATACTAGAAAAAGAAATAGAGAAATTATTTTGCAAATTGTTGGTGAATAATAATGAGTGGACTTAGTCGCCATATCGGATTATTTCATCTAACAATGTATGGTGTTGGGTTGATTTTAGGTGCTGGAATCTATGTTTTGATTGGAGAAGCAGCAGGCTTTGCTGGAAATGCACTATGGATTTCCTTTATTCTTGGTGCAATAGTTGCTACATTTGCAGGGCTAAGTTATTCAGAATTAACTACATTATTTCCTAGAGCAGCTGCAGAATACGTTTTTGTTAAAGAAGGTTTCAAAAGTGATTTCATAGGTTTCCTAATTGGTTGGTTAACAATACTAACATCAATAATTGTTGCAGCTACTGTAGCGTTAGGGTTTGGAGGTTATGTACAAGAGCTTACCAATATTCCAATTCTAGTTTCGGCTATGGCGATTTTAGGTGTGTTATCTATTGTTAATTTTATTGGAATAAAGGAATCTGCTTGGGCAAATACAATTTTTGCAATTGTTACAATTGCTGGCTTGGGCATAATTATTTTCGTTGGATTTGCATTTCCAGTAGAACACGAGATAGATTACTTTGAGAATCCCTCAGGATTTAGTGGTATTATTCTAGCATTTGTTTTAGTGTTTTTTGCATTTATTGGATTTGAAGACATTGCAAATGTAGCCGAAGAAGTAAAGCGTCCAAAAAAGACCATGCCTAAAGGAATAATGCTCTCTGTTTTGATAACGACTATAATCTACATTCTAGTGTCTTTAGCCTCAATTAGAACAATAAGTTGGGAGCAATTAGCAGAATCTTCTGCTCCGCTTGCAATCGTAGCTGAAGTGAAGCTAGGCGAGCAAGGTCGATTAATTTTATCTCTTATTGCTTTGTTTGCTACTGCAAGTACAATTTTGATAACACTTGTTGCAGGTGCAAGAATATTTTATGGAATGGCAAGAGATGGCTCCTTACCTGCAAAACTTGGGATGGTTCATCATAAAACCAAGACTCCATGGATTGCTGTGATTCTCATTTTTGTAACAGCAGTTGGGTTTTCTTTTGTCGGAGACATTGTAATTGTTGCAAACATTGTTGTATTTGCTGTAGTTGTGACATTTGCAATGATCAACTTGTCAGTAATTCTTCTTAGATATGTAAGGCCAGAACTAGAAAGGCCATACAAAGTTCCTGTGAACATAGGAAAATTTCCCATATTGCCTTTGTTTGGATTAGGAGCAACAATATACATGGCAATACAATTTGAGGTTGAGATCATTTTATCAGGTTTGGCAATTATTGCTGCAGGAGCAATTTTTTTTGTTATTTACAAAAAATGGAAATAACTAGTTTTTCTTTGATTTAGATAATGCAAATGCTGCAATTACAATACCAATTATTCCCAAGGCAATTCCTGCATAACCAACATTTGTTTGTTGTTTTTCTTGCTCTAGTTGTGATACTGATTCTTTTAGATTATTGACATCACCAAGCAATGCAGTATGTCCATCAATTAGTTGTGATAATGTTATATCAGAGGGTTCAGGAAATTCAATCCAAGAGCGTTCTTCAACTTTTGGCGGATGCATAGATAAGCTCACAACTTTGTCACCAATATTTCCAAGAATATTTGCTTGATAGTAACCAGATATTGTAGGGTTTACAAATGAATAGTATTTTCCAGGTATGTTGTGATCAGCAACTAGAGGTAGCATAATTTTTTGATCCTTGTATACAAGTTGCATTTTCAATGTTTTTTCTAATCCAGATACACCGTTTTGAAATATTTGATATTCAGCACATTTCATTGCATCTGAAATATCTGGGCATGGGCGTAACGGACTGATATACAGTTCAATCCCATTGGTTTCTCCACTTACAACAGGTTCATTCATCCATCCAATTTCAATCCTATATCCGTCATCACCTACAGAATCAATCGTATGACCAAATGCTGTACCAATTAACGCAGGCATTATCAATGCCAATAATGAAATTTTTTTAAAGTACAATATTGAAAAAAATGTTTTTCTTTTTAAAAAGGTTATACCATTTTTTTAAAAAATGAATTAATTTGGTGATTGTACCATATTTTCAAGCATCAGCATACATTGAAACTTCCCATGCAGTAGGAGTTTGAGCAAATGCAGTATATTCTTTGTATTTGAGTTGGGAATATTTGTCAAGAAAGTCTTTTGTGAAAACTTCTTCTAAGAATGCTGAGTCACTTTGCAATGAGTCTAATGCACCTTTTAACGATACTGGAAGTGAACCAATCTTGTATTCCCGTTTCTTTTCAGGACTTAATTTGTAAACATTTTCTTCAACAGGATCGCCAGGATCAATTTTCTTTTTGATTCCATCTAATCCAGCTAATAGTAATGCAGCTTCAAGAAGATAGATGTTTGCAGTAGGATCTGGAACACGGTACTCTATTCTTTTGCTCTTTTCTTGATTTCTATAATACATCGGAACACGTATTGCTGCTGAACGATTTCCCATTCCCCAACAAACATTGACTGGTGCTTCAAATCCTGGAACAAGTCGTTTGTAGGAATTTGTTGTAGGGTTTGTAATTGCACATAATGCTGAAGCATGTTCCAGTATTCCGCCAATATAATAACGGCCAATTTGGCTCATTTGTGCAACGTCATCTTCAGGATCAAACATGACATTTACTTTATCATTCCATAGGCTTTGATGTGTGTGCATTGCAGATGCATTGTCTCCAAATATCGGTTTTGGCATAAATGTTGCAACTTTATTTTTCCGTTTTGCTTTAACTTTTACAATATTTTTTACAGCTACTACACTATCAGCCATTGCAACCATCTCATCATAAACTAGATTAATTTCACATTGACCAGATGTTGCAACTTCATGGTGTTCAGCCTCAATTTTGATTCCAAAATGGTTGTAAAGATCATCACAAATGTCTTTTCTAAAGGTTTCAAGCGTGTCTTTGGGCTGAGATGGATAGTAGCCTTCTTTGAGATTAATTGCAGTACTTACGTTGCCTTTTGCCCAAGGAGATTCTTTTGACTCTATTGAATATCCAGAACCGCCTGAAGATTGTGTTGCACCATAGGGTGATGGATAAACATTGATTGTATCAAATACAAAAAATTCTATTTCCGGTCCCCAGTTAGTATGAGTTAAGCCAAATTCTTTGAGCTTTTCAGCTGCTTTGTGAGCAATTCCCCTAGAATCACGATTGTATCTAACTTCTTGCGTCGTATTTCCTTCATATAGATCACAAAAGAAAATTGCATTTTTTCGATTTCCTTGATCATAATCACTTGGTAAAACTCTAAAAGAATTTGGATCTGGTTTTAGGATCATATCAGAATTGTTAACAGATTTGAATCCAACAATAGAGCTAGCGTCTAGTTTTTCCAATCCATTTTCAAAACTACTCTTGTCGATTGCATAGCTTGGCATTCCCAGTCTATGCAATTCACCAAAAATATCTACAAACCATAAATTAACAAATGTAATATTCTCATCTTGAATCTTTTTTAGTGCGTCATCTGCATTCATAGAATTACTAAAAAACCGCTTTACTAATAATAGTTAGTATTACAGAGTTGTCAATTTTGTCATGTAAAGTTTTAGATTCAAGATTATTGATTTTTGTTTTTTAATTGATTCATCTCTTCTTCAAAGAAGAATTTATCTGAAAATGCAGGTTTTAAGTCGTCTAACCAAATTGCATTTTCATCATACTTTGCAAAGAACGGAATCTGAACCCAATCAGGGTTTCTTCCTTGCAGAAATCTCAACAGAATTACTTTTTGATCATTTACTGAAGTGGTTCCTGTAACTACAACTTTTCCAGGCGTAGCTGACATACTAGGTCCTCTGACAGTTCTTGCCAATCCACTAACTGATGAATACGCATCCCTGAATATTTTAAATGCACGCACCAATGGTACGCCAAAATAGTGTTGGGCCCCAGTATCTCTAACAACAAACATGTAATATGGAATGCATCCAAGTTGAACCTGTTTAGTCCACATTTCTGCCCACATCTTAGAATCGTCATTGATATGAGATAGCAGAGGGGATTGTGTTCTGATTTGTGCTCCCGTATCCCTTACTTGTTTGATAGCCTGTTTTACCGCGTCGGTTGATAGTTCTGCCAAGTGGTTAAAGTGAGCCATAAATGCAAGGTGAATTCCATTGTCAGTAATTTTCCTAAAAACGTCAAGCATTTCTTGTGAATCAGAATCTGACAGAAACTTGTATGGCCAATATGAGAGAGACTTTGTTCCAATTCTAATTGTTTTGAGATTTGGAAGTTTTGCGTCAATTAAAGCATCAACATATTTTGAAAACATTTTAGCTTTCATTATCATCGGATCACCACCAGTGAACAATACATCAGAAATCTCAGGATGCTCCTTAACATACTGGACAAGTTGTTCGCCTTCCTTCATGGCAAATTTCATTTCATCCATTCCAACAAATTGTGGCCATCTAAAACAAAAGCTACAGTATGCATGACAAGTTTGGCTTTGACTTGGGAAAAACAAGCATGTCTCTTTGTACTTGTGCTGCATTCCATAAAGTTTAGTGCCATCTTTTAATGTCGGAACATTCAGTTCCATTTGTCCTGCTGGATGAGGGTTTAGTTGTAATCTAATATCATTTGCAATTTTTGCAATTTCATTTTTATCAAGATTGTTTGTCAGCGCATTTGACATTTTGTCATAGTGTTCAGGCTTTAACATTCCTTTTTGAGGAAAAGTAAGAACAAACATAGGATCATTTGGAATATTATCCCAATCAATCAGTTGTTCAACAACATAGTTGTTAGCCTTAAATGGCAAAACATTTCCTACAACTTCCATTTCAAATTGTTTCTCTTTGGAAAGTTTTTGGATTTGTGGAATATCACGGAAATTGGACAATGTGTAGGATTTTAACGTAGGAGTGCTATCCCATACAGTTTCTTGATAGGTCACCTAGTAATTAGCACATTCACCATTGTTAAAGGTTCCAATTAAAATTTAAATAGAAAAAAAATGGTGCAGAATTATCTATAATTTCTATATATTGTCTTAAAGTTTGTATTCTAGAAAATAATTGATGTAGATTATGGCTGAAGATGAAATAATTGATGCAGTTACAGGACAAGTAAGTCAATTTCAAGGCATTACTCAGTTACTTGCGTCAAATGAGTCTATTCAGATAGCATTTACAGTTCTAGTTATTGGAATAATTGGCATTGCGATTGTTTATAGAACATTCTCAAATTGGGTAAGACACCAAAAATTTCATTATGTTAGACCACATTTTTCTAGATTTGTTAGGGTTGTAGTTTTGCCATTTTTTGCCATAGCGTTGATTACTTCAATGAATGTATACATCCAATCCTTTGAATTATTTGAAGAAAGTGAAATTGTATTAGAAGATGAATTTTCAACTCCCAGCGAAACATTTGCAAAAATTCTCAATACAATCAATATCCTTGTAATCGGTTATACCATAGCACATCTGATTCCAATTGCTCTTAACAAGAGAGAGAAGTCAAATCTTGAAAGAGAAGATTATGAACGGTGGAAGGAGTTAAGAGGGTTTGCAGATGACGAAATTGATCTTTTTCATAAATGCTTCAAGTGGGTTCCCCCAAAACACACTCCAGAGGACATGACAGATGAAGAGTTTCAAAACAATCTAAGAACAGCAGAGGGCAAAAAATTTCTCGAAGAGTTTAGAACTACAAAGGGCATACCAATTGGAAGTTATGAACAACTAGTCAAAAATCCATTTGAGGAATGGAAAAAATCTGAGAGAGTAAAATATCAAAAGTATTACAATGATTGTGTAACTGGGAATAATCAGTCAGGGAAAAAACTAAAACCAGGACAAGACCCCGAGGAGATTTATCCAATAGACACATGGAGAGAAGAGAAGAGATTCTCCGGTTATGAGCCAATAATTTCAGGCACTAAACCACCAGGTTATGCAAAAAGAAAGAGAAAAGATCTACCAAAATCATTTTCTCAGATTTTGCCGTTGGGAATATTTGGTGCAGTTGTAATTGGAGTAATTAGTTGGTGGGGCATAGATTTGGTCTTGCTTGCAACTGCAACAGGAGGTTTAGCTATTGGAATTGGACTTGCGCTACAAGAAACTATGCAGAACTACTTTGCGTATATCTTAATTCGGAAAGACAAAATATTTGCTGAAGGGGAACGAGTAAAGCTAGATACTGGATACAACGGATATGTTCATAAAATTACATCAAGGGTCACGTACGTTCGTGATGCGTTAAATGAATCATATGCTGTTATCCCTACAAGGCAGCTAGTAAATGCACAGATAATCAATTACTCGAAAGAAATCAAAATGGTGCCTGCAATCGTAGATGTGGGCGTATCATATCTCAACAATCCAAGGCAGGTTGCTGCAATTTTGGTCAAGATCGGAAAACGTGCAATGAAAGAGGTAATTGATGAAAAAGGAAGACACCTAATAAGACAGCAAAGATGTCCTTACTTGCAAAAAAACAGACCAAGTTGTGGTTGTGATAAGGATATCCACATAGACATTAATCAGCCAGTTGTCAGATTTAACAAGTTTAATGATTCATCTCTTGATTTCTCTTTGTGGGTATATGTCAGAGATTATGGTGCACAGTTCAAAACTAAAACAGACATGAGAATGATCATGTACGAAGAATTCAAGAAATACGATATTAGAATTCCATGGCCAATTAGAACTGTTTACCAGGGAGATGAGAAACGTGAAGGAGAAGAGATCAGCAAGCTTGATGAAGAAAGAAACAAGGTTATTGATGAATATGGAATTGGGGATCTTGGAAGGGGTGGAGAGGAATAGCCTTCTCAAAACTTAAGAATCCCATTAATTCACAAATTCTTGTTGAGAAAAATTACTGTCATTGCTGGAAAATCATCAGAGGAATTAGCTAAAAGCATTTCAAAAAAACTCAAAGCTAATCTTGTGACCTCAGATGTAAGGGTTTTTCCTGATGGTGAAAGTAAAATTACACTTGATGGAAAGTTATCAAAAAATCGCATTATAGTTGTTCAGTCAGTTTATCCACCTGTTGATACTAATCTAGTGCATGCACTCTCACTTGTTTCTAAAGCAAAAGAAACATCTGATGATGTAATTGCAATAGTTCCTTACATGGGATATGCAAGGCAAGACAGAGAATTTTTGCCAGGAGAGATTGTAACAATGAAGGTTCTTGGGAGATTATTCAAAGGTGCTGGTGCCAAACAGATTATTGTTGTAGATATTCACAGTATGATCGGATTAAAACATTTTAAAATAAAAACAAAGAATGTTTCAGCGGTACCTGATCTTGCCAAATATTTTAAGAAAATGAGACTAAAAGAACCTCTTGTCATATCACCTGATCAAGGTGGAAAGAATAGAGCTGAAGAGTTTGCCAAAGAGTTTGGCTCTGATTGTATTGCACTAACCAAACATCGTGATAGGAAAACTGGAAAGGTCCAAATTAAAACATCAAAATTTGACGGAGTAAAAGATAGGGACCTGATAATTGTCGATGATATGATCAGTACCGGAGGAAGCATTATCAAGGCAACTGAATTTCTGAAAAAGCAAAGGTGTAGGCGTATTTTTGTTGCTTGTACGCATGCATTACTAATGAATAATGCTGAAAAAAAGATTAGAAATGCAGGGGTTACAAAAATTGTTAGTGCAAATACGATTCCTGGTAAAACATCAATAGTTGATATTTCAAATACTATTACACAAGCAATGAAGTAATGCCAGAAAGCTTTTTCATCCTTTCAAAAGACTATCCAGAAATCGCCAGAGATGAAATCATATCAATAGCAAAAATGTATGATCGTTTTTCTAAATTTAAAATTATTTCCAATCTTGTAATATTGCAGTCTAAAACAAATTGGGAAAAAATAACTAAACGTGCTACATTTGTAAAAGTATCAGGTCAAATTTTACGAAAAATGTCAGGGCTATTTTTAGATGAAGAACATATTGATGTGTTAAAAAGTGCAAATACATTTGTATGCAGAATAATTAATTTATCAAAGAATCAATTTAACATTCCAGAACTTGAAAGTTCTATGGGAGATATGATTTCAAAATTCTCTCAGGCAAAAGTTGCATTTGACAATCCAGACATAACGGTTTATCTCATTTTTACTGATAAAGAAAACTTTTTTGGTTTTTCAAAGAAAATTCCTAAACAAGTTAGACCAAAAAAGGTAAGAAAACACCCACATGAACTAGATTGGAAGTTAACAAGAGCAATGATAAATCTAGCAGGACTGCAAGAGGGTGAAACCGTTTGCGATCCATTTTGTGGGACAGGTACTACATTATTAGAAGCAGAATCCATGGGAATACATGCAATAGGTGTTGATTTTGATAAAAAAATGCATGAAATAGCTAAAGAGAATTTGAATGCAAATGGTTACAAGTCAAAACTTATCAAAGAAGATTTTACAGAATTTAAGAAAATCGTAGGGGAGTTTGATGGTATCGTTACAGATCTTCCATATGGTAGAGCATCAAAGTCATCTGAAGATCCAGGGAAAATTTTGAAAAAATTTGTGGCAAATTTACCTAGGAAAAAAAAGATTGCAATAATGTGTAAAAAAGACTTTGAGAAGAAATTGAAATTAAACCAAGTAAAGAGATATGAAATCTATAGGCATAAAAGCTTGACAAGGACAATTTTGATAAAATGAAACTAGTATTTCTGGGAACTTCTGCAGCACAACCAACAGAGCACAGAGGTTTATCATGTATTTGCCTTGAAAGAGAAGGTGAAGTTTTGATGTTTGACGCAGGAGAAGCAGCACAGATTGCATATATGAAGTCAGGTTTAGGATGGAATAAAAAAATGAAAATTTTTGTTACACATATGCACGGTGATCATTGTGTGGGAATTTTAGGAATTCTTCAAACAATGTCTATGCAACATAGAACAGAAATTTTGGAAATTTATGGGCCAAGTGGAATAGAGGAATTCATTGGCGCAAACATCAAGGTTCTAAATTTTGGTTTGTCATTTCCCATATTGATTTCTACAATAAAAGAAGGAATAGTGTTTGATTCAAAGCAATATTCAATATCAGCTTGTAAAGCAAATCATTCTATTACTGCATACTCTTATCTTTTTGAAGAAAAAGACAAGCCTGGAAGATTCAATCTTGAAAAAGCAAAACAATTGGGAATACCTGAAGGTAAATTGTGGAATCAATTACAGAATGGAGTCGTCATAGAGGTTGATGGAAAAACAATTAGGCCAGATCAAGTATTAGGAGAAAAAAGACCTGGTAAGAAAATTGGAATTTCTGGAGACACTATGCCAACAAAAGATTTGGAAAAATTTTTTGAAAACTGTGATTATGTTGTTTTTGATTCAACGTTTCTTGATGAAATAAAAGATAAAGCGGAGGAAACATGTCATTCAACTGCAAAACAAGCAGCTACATTAGCAAAAAATGCAAAAGTGAAGAATCTAATTTTGACTCACTTTTCTGCCAGATACAAAGATGAGTCAAGACATCTGGAAGAAGCAAAGATGATCCATGAATCAGTAATAACAGCAAAGGATCTATTAGAAATTGAAATTAAATAAGAAATATGTTTGAAGAGATTGCTGAGAAAATCAAAGATTCAAAGAAAATTGTTTTTGTGACTGGTGCAGGAATCTCACAAGAGAGTGGAATCCCAACTTTCAGAGGAAAAGATGGACTATGGGGAAAATATGATGCAATGCAATTAGCCACAATTAATGCTTTTTATGATAATCCTCAATTGGTGTGGGAATGGTATAATGAAAGAAGAAACAATATTTTTTCAGCTAAACCAAATCTTGGACACAAAGCAATTGCTGAACTTGAAAAATACGCCGAAGTTACAGTGTTAACACAAAACATTGACGGTTTACATCAAAGGGCAGGAAGTTCAAAAGTTTTGGAGTTACATGGTAGTATTATTAAGATAAAATGTACTGTTTGTGGTTTTAATGAAGAGATCCTAACAGAGTTTGAAGAAGTTCCTCCAATTTGTAAGTGTGGGAATATTTTGAGGCCAGATGTGGTTTGGTTTGGTGAACTACTACCACAAGATGTTTGGCAAGAAGCTATGATTCATTCAAATCAATGTGATATTATGGTAATTGTTGGAACATCACTAGTTGTATCACCTGCAAATACATTACCAATTTATGCAAAACAAAATAATGCATTTTTGATCGAAGTTAATCCGGAAGAAACTATAATGTCTGCTGATATGGATTTTTCTGTAAGAAGTTCTAGTGCAGTTTCATTGCCTGAACTTGTTTCAATTTTTAAAAAATCTAAATAAATAATTCAGAAATTTTCAAAATGAAAATTATGTTTTTCATTGAAAGATGTTTTTAACTGATTCAACAGGATTGAAATTGGTTAATTGGTTTGATATCAAATTACTTGAGGATTGTCTAACGTCATTTATTCCATCATTAATTTTTTCGTTTGTTTTATCAATAGCACTATCAAGAGATTTTTCAACTCTTTTTTCAACTGACTGAGTAGTTTTAATGCCAATATCACTGACATCGCTCTTTAGAGATTCAACTACTGATGTAGAGGTATTTGGAAATAATGTGTTAATTTCTGATGAGAAAATAAAACCTGAAGCAATCAAAATTGCTCCAATTATGCCTAGTTTTATGAACATATAGGCAAGTCTCAAAATGTTGTTTTTAGAATTAAGCTAAAAAAAATGACTAGCAATGATTGAATTTTCTTAGCTAAATTAGTCCTCAAATACTAAAAAATCAATAACTTTGTCAATAGTTGGAGAAGTTAAAATTACTTTTAATGGACCCAGGGGAGATTCGTCTGCTTCTTCACATAGGACAATTTTTTCAACAAATGCTGCCTGCTTATTAAGATAAAACCACGTAGTGTTCTTATCAGAATGCTTCACAAGTTGGCGTTGCAAAACTCTTTGTGATTGTCTGGAATGTATAGTTTCATAGATTTTTTCTAATGATTCTAAATTATCACTTTCTCCTTTTATTGAAAAATTTTCGAATGATATGGTAGAACCTGATAAAACATTTGAAATAGATTTTTTGATTTTTTCGGGATCCTCTGAAGGGTTTAACGGTGAGAATATTTGAATTTTGCAATTAAGATTTGGGAATCTCATTTAATCCATCCTTGGATTTTTTTGTAAGAGGCTTCAATAAGTTCCTCTTTGGTTTTATTATTATTTGTGATTGCATCATCAGATAATGCAATTGAATTGCTTATGCCTACTCCTAATTCACGGTTATCTCTTTCCTCAAAATTTTCTTTTGTTTGTGGATCATCGGAGCGTCCTCGTTCTTTTAAGAATTCAAATCTTTTATCAGTAGATGCATGAATTGCAAGTAGTTTTACAGTTCCAAATTTTCTTAGAACATCAATCTCTGCATTAGAACGTACTCCATCAATAATTATCACATTTGATTTTGAGTTTTCAATTTCTGGAATTACTAATTCAGCAACAGCACCAGGTCCATTTTTTTCACGAAGTTCAAGCATAAGTTTTCCTAGATTTTGTCCTGTAGGTTCTAAGTTTCGTCTTTTAGCCTCTTCTCTAACAGTATTACCCATGTTAATTGTGTCATATCCTTTTGATTTGAGACCTGTAGCAATTGTAGATTTTCCTGCTCCAGGCATTCCTGTTAAACATACAATAAGTTTTGTCAATAAACTATCAAAAAATTGCTTGTCTATGAAGGTACCGGAAATTATTATAGAGATGTCAAAATGAAAATCATAATGAGAACTTTTGTCGCTGTTGAAATTTCAGACAAAAAAGTTATTGATTCAATTTCAAAATTTCAATCAAATATTGGAATAAACGCAAAAGCAGTAAATCTAGACAATCTACATTTTACACTACAATTTTTGGGAGAAATCTCCGATGATAAAGCCAATGAAGTTAAAGATGCACTGGCAAAAATTGAATTTTCAGAATTTGTAGTGAATTTTCAGGGGATTGGCGTATTTCCCAAGCTAAAATTTCCAAGAGTAATATGGATTGGAACTGATAATGAAGGGGGAAACAAATTAGTCGAATTGGCCAAGAAAGTAGAAAATACATTGGCACCTCTTGGATTTACTAGTGATAAACCATTTAGGCCTCATGTTACAGTGTTTAGAATTAAAAACAAGATTGGGGACATTACAAGGGAAATGAAAAAGTTTGAAAATGCTGAATTTGGCTCACAAAAAATTATAAATTTTAAATTTAAACAAAGTACCCTTACACCAAATGGTCCACTATATTCTGATTTAGGGGAGGTAAAAAGCAAGTCATGAAAAAAATTGTTTCAGATGTAAAGAAATCAGTTGTGCCATCAAAAAGTTTGATAAATTCAAAAAGAAGCATTGCTGAAATTGCAATGCAATTTGTAAAAAAAGAAATTGAAAAGTTTTCTGATGTTATTGATGCTGAATTTGGTGGCTCTTATGCAAAGGGAACTTGGCTGTCAAAAGAGGCAGACATAGATATTTTTGTCAAGTTCAAAAAGTCAACTTCAGATGAAAGGTTTGAAGATATTGCAAAAAAGATTGGATTTGCATCAATGAAAAAATTCAAACCTTATGTTAGATATTCAGAGCATCCCTATGTAGAGGCTGAAATAAAGAAAACAAAGATCAACATAGTTCCATGTTATGATGTAAAGGAAGGTCAATGGAAAAGCTCTGCAGATAGGTCACCATTTCATACAAAATTTATGCAAAAAGCTCTGACATCAAAAATGAAAGACGAGGTAAGACTTCTTAAAACATTTCTGAAATCTATAGGGATTTATGGTGCTGAAATTGCAAAACAGGGATTTAGTGGATATGTAACTGAAGTGTTAATTCTTAATTTTGATACATTTGAAAATGTAATTAAAACAATTTCTAAAATTAAGGAAGGGCAGGTGATTGGAAAAACATCCAAGAAGTTTGAAACATCAATAGTAATAATTGATCCTATAGACGGTAACAGAAATCTTGCTGCTGCTATATCTAAGCAAAATATAGGGAAATTTGTTTTAGCATGTAGAGCATTTCAAGCAAAACCAAATACTAAATTTTTCAAGATTTCAAGAAGAAAACAAACGTCTAGTTGGGAGAATGTTTTAACTGTAAAATTTGATTTTAAGATGAGAAGTCCAGATATAATATGGGGGCAAATTAAAAGGGCAGCATCGTCGTTGTCTACGCAGTTAGAACTCGGAGGTTTTAGAGTTCTACGTAGTATGTCTTATACTGATGAGAAAAAGGAGGCATACCTGTTCTTTCTTCTAGAATCAAGTATTATTCCTAAAAAATATCTAAAAAAAGGTCCTGAATTTTTCAGAGAGGACGGATGTAAGAGCTTTATTGGGAAAAATATGAGCAAAACTGAGTTAATGTGGATTGATGATGACTCAAAAATTAATTCATTAGAAAAAAGAAATCATGATAATGCTATTACATTTATCAAAGAGATTTTGAGGAAAAACCTTCAAAATGGTATTCCAAAAGGATTACAAAGTGATCTTCGAAAAGGCTTCAAAGTTTACCTAGGAGGCAAGTCGCTAAGTAAATCAATTAAAGAGGCATCATTGGAAATAATTTCAACTGATGAAAAGATCTTTTGTTTCAATAAATAAACTCAATTTAGAACCTTATTCAGAAATAATTGGATATCCTAAGGCAAGTAAAATCCAAATAAAATCTAGAATAAATGAGCTAAGGAAGCTAAAAATAAAATCAGTTGCATTTTGGGGTCCAACTACTATTGGAAAATTAGCAATTCTAGGAAAAGGGTATGTTGGTGTTGTTGTTCTTGCAAAAAGAGGCAACAAGAATGTTGCAGTAAAAATTAGAAGGTCGGATTCTCAAAGAAATGAGATGAAAAGTGAAGCTGTATTGTTAAAGACCGTAAATGAAGTGAATGTTGGACCAAAATTGCTTGATGCTAGTAAAAATTTTGTCGTAATGGAATTTCTAGAAGGAGAAAAAATTGGTGATTGGATAAATAATCTATCTGGTAGAGGAGTTGTTAAAAAATTAAAAACAACAATAAAAATGATTTTAGAAGATTGTTATAGATTAGATCAGATTAGTTTTGATCATGGTGAATTGAGTAGTATTTCAAAACATGTGATAGTTGGAAAAACAAAACCAACTTTGATAGATTTTGAAAGCTCAAGTACTAAAAGAAAAGTTTCTAATGTAACATCAATTACACAGGCAATTTTTATTGGTTCAGGAATTTCCAAAAAAATTCAAAAAATGTATAAAATTCCATCCAAAGAAAAAATCATTCAATCGTTAAGAGAATACAAGCAGAAGCAAACTAGGGAAAGTTTTGATGGATTGTTGAAAATTCTAAAATTATAATGGGACCGGCAGGATTTGAACCTGCGACCACTAGTCCCCCAGACTAGTATCATACCAAGCTAGACGACGATCCCTTAGTGGACAGGCACAAAATGAAATTATTAAATCGTCGGATTAAGTATAGTAATTGTTGAAAATATGTTCGATTTGCCATAGAATTTCTGGGACAGGAGATGATCATCTTGATTGTGTTCAAAAAAGAAGAGTGGAATTAGAAGATGAGGATCTTAAAAACAAGATTCCAGAAAAGATTGATTTAGGAAAAAATTCTAATGATTTAGGTGTCGAGGTAAGAGCTATTTTGGAGCATTTGTCGAAAGAAAAAGATAGGCAGTCATAGCCAATTTGTTATTCTGTCTTTTTCAAATTGTAATTTTTCATCAAGATGTTCTTTTGATGATTCAGTTAATTTTGTAGTTGGTTTTGATTCTGAAAACATGTCTACTTCAATTAAGGAAGCTGTGTTTCTTCCTGATTCAATGAAGCATCCACCTATACCATCAAATAATGCTGAATCATCTTTTGATTGAATTTTTGAAACAATGTTTTTGGCTACGGTGATTCCTTCTCCTTCTGCAAATATTCCAGCTTTTGGAACTGCAAATTTTTCACCTACAGGAAGACTAGTGACATCTCCAACAGCAAACACATTTTCAAATGGGGTTTTACAATCTCTGTTAATTTTTATAAAACCTCCTTCTTTTGCAAGTCCGCATTTTATAATTACATCAGGTACAACATGAGGCGGAATGGCTAATAACAAATCAAAATTTGCCTTGTCATTTTCAAAAATGAGTTTGTTTTTTTCTACAGAGATTGTTTTTGAGGAATCGTGGAAAAATATTTTTTCAGAGTTTACCAAATCTAGAATCTGTTGACTGACTTCTGGTCCAGCAGCTGGTAATGTAATAGGAGCCGGACTATAGAAATGAATTTGGATTGATTGACGTTTTCCTAGTTGGTTAAGCATTGAATTAATGAGAAGAGCAGCCTCAAAAGGTGCAGGCGGGCACTTGTATGGCATTCCCATTATTGCAATTGCAATGTTTCCAGATTTGATTTCATTTAATTTTTGATTAATTTTTGATAATTCATTATGATCATAGAGATTCATTCCATATTGTGTTAAACCTGAGATTTTTTCTGGTGCAAGAGTTGCTCCCATTGCAATGATAAGGAAATCATAAGAAAGGTTTTGGGTAGAAGTTTTGACTGTTTTATTTTGCAAGTCGATCTGAAGAATTTCTTCTTTGATAAAGTCAATGTCTTTTTTTTCAAGTTCCTTTAAGAAACCAATAGAATTTTCAAATGTTCTAGTACCATTCATGATCCATAGTTTTGCAAATCCAACCATGAACCAATCTTTTTTGTCAATTACAGTAATTTTCACTTTAAAAGAGGGCAATGATTTTCTAATTTCGTTTGCTGCAGATAATCCGCCAAAACCCCCTCCAAGAATTAACACATGAGGAATGTTTTCTGACAATTTATCGTTCTTGGGTGGTAGGCCTAATCAAAATTTCGTTGACATTTACATGGTTAGGAGATTCAACTGCATAAAGAATGGCATTTGCAATGTCATCTGCTTGCAACGCTTCCATCTTTTTAGCATTTTCTACAAATCCTTGCAAAGATTCATCAGTAATTGTATTTGTTAGTTCAGTAGCAACCACTCCTGGTTCAATGCAAGTTACACGAATGTTTTTCCTAACACTCAGTTCCTCTCGCAAACCCTCACTAAATGCTGTAATTGCATGTTTGGTAGCACAATAAACACTTCCTGCTGGAAATACTATTCGTCCAGCTACGGATGAAATATTTACAATATGACCAGATTTTTTCTCAAGCATGTGTGACACAACAGCACCGGTACAGTACAAAACACCTTTGATGTTGACATCTACCATTTGATCCCATTCATCAATTTTGAGATTTTTTACAAAACTCAAGGGCATAAGACCAGCATTATTTACTAGTATATCTACAGAACCCCATTTGGATAAAACAGATTCTACAAACGAATTGCATTCCTCTTTTTTTGTAACATCCAATTTTTGAGAAAATACTTCGCCGCCATGTTCTTTAATTTTATTTTCCAATTCTGCAAGTCTATCAGTTCTTCTTGCACCAATAGCAACCTTTGCTCCTGCTTTTGAAAGTGCCAAAGCTGTTGCAAATCCAATTCCGCTGCTTGCGCCAGTTATTATTGCAACCTTATCTTGTATCATTAACACTCACTTGTTTGAAATCTATCTGCATGTCGTAAAAATGTTTAGTTGCTCAAGTAATTCATTTAAAATTTAGCAAGTTTAATAGAAGAAAAAAACTATGCAACAGTATGAAGCCTGAAAAATGTGCATATTGTGGTGATTTGACAGATATGCCCTTTCAGTGTAATTATTGCAAGGATCCATTTTGTTCTGAACATAGGCTTCCAGAGGATCATAGATGTGTAAAATTATCTGTGATTCGCGCTAAACGATTTGGAGAGAGAAAAGTTGTTCGAGATGGGGGACCAAACAAACCAAGTATTTTCAAAAGAATATTTGGCAGATTCAAATAAAATCAGTAAGGGCTTTTTTCTGGTGAAATTTTTGCTCGCCTACCTTGATAAATTAATGCAACAGCTAATGCAAACAATACGAGTGCTGTTAGTGGAAAATTCTTTGGTTCAGGTAAAATGAACCAATAATAAACACCAAAACCTATTGCAACAGCAGCTTGAATCCATAGTTTAGCCCATTTAGGAAATTTGGCTATTCTACTAATTCCCTCTATTGCAAATATTCCAATTACTGGATATATTGTGTAAAATAAAAAATCAATTACATCAACACCAGTATGTGTCATAAAACTAATTGTTCGAGGTATAATTTCTACCTAATCTTCCCATCTTACCTTGGTTGCAACATTCTTAGAGATTAATGCCTGAGCATTTTCATATGGAATTGTTGCAATGTCTTCTGTTTTAAATGGACCATATCTTTCAAGATCTGCACCTACAATTTCGTCTACTTCTTTAAGAAATCTAATGACCACAGTTTTTGTTTTATGATTCTGGGAAAGTGACTCAAGGAATTTTGATTTTCCATTAACTGTTGCTGATAAAATCATCTCTTTTCTTTCATTTTTTTCTTCTTCAGAATCAACAATGAATTTTTCTTCGTCCAATAGATTTTCAAATTCGATTTTTTCGGATTTTGAAATTTTATTTAATCTAATTTCAATCAATAGTGATGTTAGTTCTGTTGCCATCACAATTAATGCATCTTTAATTTTACTTTCAATACCATCAAATTCCTGTTTTTTTAAATTTCCAATAAACTCAGAAAGTTCTCTATAGAAGTTTGGTTCAATTTCTTGAATTGGATCATTTTCGGTTTCTCTAAGAACAATATGATGCAATTTGCTGATATCAATTTGATTTGATTCTGACATTTCTTACCTAATCCTTAAATGATGGATGTATTTGTGTTTGATTGAAGTACAAAATTGCCCTATAAAGTTAGTCATGGAAAAGCAATCCAAGTAACATATTCGCCAGACGAAGTGTTTTCTAGAATTCAGCATGAGGGCATTCAGTTTATAGATTTACAGTTTACTGGATTAACAGGTCGTTTTCATCACACTACAATCTCAGCTAATACATTTACTCCTGAGCAAATGCGAGATGGACTTCCAAAATTAGATGGTTCTTCAATTATTGGATTTACTAGTATTGATGATTCAGATCTTCTTTTGAAACCAGATCCTAATACATTTGCAATAATTCCCTGGATGACTGAAAACAAAACGGCTAGATTGTTATGTGATGTCTATTGGGGAGAAGGCAGAGGAAGACTATCAAGGGATCCTAGAGGAATTTCTCAAAAGGCTGAAGAGTATATCAAGACTCAAGGATTCGATAGTAGTGCATGGGGACCTGAAGTAGAATTTTTTGTTTTTGATAAAATTCATTGGGATGTATTAACACCTTACAAAGGACAATCATATTCAATTGAATCCAAAGAAGCACCGTGGAGTCAAGAAGGATCTGGATACCCAATGGGTCTTCAAGAAGGATACTATCCTAGTACTCCATCTGACACTTTGACACCATTTAGGAATGAATGTGTAAATATTTTGAATACAAATTTTGGTGTGTTATGTGATAATCACCATCATGAGGTAGCAACTGCAGGTCAATGTGAAATTGATATCAAATATGACTACATGACAAATGCTGCAGATGCGGCACAGTCATACAAGTATGTTATTAGAAATGTTGCTGAAAAATATGGTAAAGTTGCAACAATGATGCCAAAACCTATTGCAATGGATTCAGGTTCTGGAATGCACGTGAATGTTAGTTTGTGGAAAGGGAAAAGCAATGCATTCTATGACCCAGATGAAGAAGATGAATTAAGTCAGATTGGCAGATACTTTTGCGGTGGAATAATTAATCATGCAAAAGCATTATCTGCAATTTGTAATCCTACTACAAACTCTTATCACAGATTAGTTCCAGGATACGAAGCACCTGCGTATATTGCATGGAGTGCAGGAAATAGATCTGCAATCGTTAGAGTTCCAAAACACCTCAAAGGAAAAAATTATGCCCATCTAAAGAGACTAGAGTTCAGGGCTCCAGATCCTTCATCAAATCCATATCTGGTTTTTGCGGCAGTTACCGCAGCTGGAATGGATGGAATTAAGAAGAAAATGGATCCTGGGGAACAAGTTCTAGACGACATATTCAAAATGACCAAATCAGACAGAGCAAAAAGAGGAATAGGTGTCTTGCCAAAGAGTTTAGGTGAAGCGTTAGATGAGTTAGAAAGTGATAGAAAATTCCTAAATCCAATTTACACTAATGATGTAATTGATAAAATTATAGAATTAGAGAGAAGAGATCAACGTGAAATTTCAATCAGACCTCATCCTCATGAATTTTATCTATATTTTGATGTCTAAACTCTTCCAGTTAATTGAAAGATATAGAATAATGAGATGGCAATAAGGCCAAACCCCCCTCCAAGAAAAATTGTTTTTCTTTTTTCTGAAATTGCAGCCTTGTAAAGAAGGATCCCACCAGCAAGACCAACAAACAGAACAATCACTCCTATAACTACACTATCAAAACTAGTGTTTGTGATCAACGGATGAAAAAATCCTGCTAATAATGCAAAAAATGCAGTCAGATACACATACTTGAATCCAGTAATTACTTTGGATGTTGATTTACTCAATGTGAATCATAAAATTAGTAATCAAATAAACTTTTGAAAAATGGTTTTTGTAAAAATAATTACATCATGCCGCCCATATCAGGCATTCCACCCATTCCAGGCATTCCTCCAGGCATTCCACCCATTCCAGGCATTCCTCCAGGCATTCCACCTTCAGCACCAGGTGGTGGACCTGCAGATTTTTGAGTAGCAATTACATCATCAATTCTAAGAATCATACATGCAGCTTCTGATGATGCAGAAACAATTTGGAGTTTTACTGCAAGAGGTTCAATAATATCACTGGATTTCATATTTGCAATTTTTCCTTTCATAACATCAATTCCAGTCCATTTTTCTCCTTTTAGTTGTCTAGAACGTAAGGCAGTAAGAGTATCAATCGGATCCATACCTGCACTCTCTGCTAAAGTTAATGGTATAGATTCAAGAGCATCAGCGAATTTTTCAGCAGCTAATTGTTCTCTACCTTCAAGTGATTTTGCCCAACTTCTAAGTTTGGCTGCAGCATATGTTTCAGGAGCACCGCCACCAGCAACAATTGTTGGGTCAATAATGACATCTTTAACAACCATAATTGCGTCATGAACAGAACGTTCAACTTCATCAACAACACGTTGAGAGCCTCCACGAAGCAATAATGTAACAGATTTTGGATGTTTGCATCCTTCAACAAAAACCCATTTATCTTCTTCAATTTTTCTTTCCTCAACAGTTTCTGCATTTCCAAGATCTTTTTCAAATAGATCATCAAGGTTTGTTACAATTCTAGCACCAGTTGCTTTTGCTAGTTTTGTAAGATCACTTTCCTTAATTCTTCTAACTGCAATAATTCCTGCTTTTGCAAGATAATGTTGAGCCATATCATCAATACCTTTTTGGCACAACACTACATTTGCACCTGAACCAATTACTTTATCCACCATATTTTTTAGCATTCTATTTTCTTCATCAAGAAATGATTTCAATTGTTGAGGATTTGAGATGTTGATTTTGGCATCAGTTTCAGTTTTGTTAATTTCAAGTGCTGTGTTGATAAGTGCAATTTTTGCATCAGATATTTTTCGTGGCATTCCACCATGTACTATTTCTTTGTCAAGTACAATACCCTGAATAATCATTGAATCTTTGATTGAACCGCCTGCTTTCTTTTCTACTTTAATATCATCAATATCAACATCAAATTTTTCACCCTCTTTTTCTACTACGGCAAGAACTGATTTTACAATAATGTCAGCTAAAAGATCAGAATCTTTTCTTACAAGTTTTGTTTGCATTGATGTTTTTGCAATTTTATTAAGAATTGTTTTATCATTTGCAGATATTGTGTCAGCGATACTCTCAAGAAATTGTTTTGCTTTCTTTGCTGCCTTTCTATATCCATCTACAATAATTGTTGGATGAACATCTTGATCCAATAATGATTCCGCATTTTCAAGAAGAGCACCTGCCAAGACAACTGCAGAAGTTGTACCATCTCCTACCTCATTATCAGTGGTTTTTGAGATTTCAACTAGCATTTTTGCAGCTGGATGTTGAACATCAATTTCTTTTAAAATGGTTGCACCATCATTTGTAATTGTTACATCTCCTAGAGAATCAACTAGCATTTTATCCATGCCTCTAGGACCTAAACTGGTATGTACGATTTCAGCAATAATTTTAGCAGCAGCAATATTGTTTTTTTGTGCATCTCTGCCCTTAGTTTCAGAACCGCCTTCTTTTAGTAAAACAACAGGCATATTTCCTTTTGAAGTCGCTTGCATACCCATAGAAGGAAAAACTCCAGATTCCCCTTTTATACGTTGCAGATCAAATTCCGTAAGACAAAATCGGTGTTTTTAAATTGGGAAAATCAAGTTGCAAAATATGGCCACGTCTGCAAATAAAGAATCTTACAATAAAATTTTCTCAAAATTAAAAGAACATCACAAATGGTTTGAAAATTCAATTCCTTTGATAGCAAGTGAGAATATTCCTAGTCCCGCAGTCAGAGAGGCGATAATTTCAGATTTTGGAAATAGATATGCAGAAGGTTGGCCAGGAGACAGGGTTTATGCTGGATGTGTCTTCATTGATGACGTAGAATTTGAGTGTATGAAACTTGCAAAGAAGCTTTTCAAAGCAAAATTTGCTGATGTGAGACCTATTTCAGGAGTTGTAGCAAATCTGGCAGTTTATTCAGCATTTACAAACCCCGGTGATGTAATGCTTGCTCCATCAATTCCTGCAGGAGGTCATATTTCACATGGAAAAAGAGAGCATTCAGGAACTGCAGGGTTAGTTCATGGTTTGGAGATTGAATTCTATCCATTTGATGCCGAAGAGATGACAATTGATGTTGATAAGACAAAACAAAAGATAAAGGATTTAGAAAAAGAAAAACGCCTTCCTAAAATGGCAATGTTTGGAGGTTCATTGTTCTTATTTCCACACCCTGTAAAAGAATTATCTGATTTTCTAAAAAATTATGGAATGCACATCAATTATGACGCAGCTCATGTAGCAGGTCTAATTGCTGGAGGAAAATTCCAAGATCCATTAAGAGAAGGTGCAGATACAATGACTATGAGTACTCATAAGACTTTATTTGGCCCACAAGGCGGATTGGTTCTCGGTTCAAAAGAACATGAAGAACCAATCAAGAAAGCTACATTTCCAGGATTAACAAGCAGCCACCATATTCATCATATGGCAGGAAAAGCTGTAGCTTTTGCAGAAGCCTTAGAATTTGGAAAGGGTTATGCTAGTCAAGTAATCAAAAATGCAAAAAATTTTGCAGAAGCTCTTAGTTCTGTAGGTTTCAAAGTTTTAGGAGAGAGTAGAGGGTTTACACAATCACATCAAATTGCTGTAAATGTTCTTGATTATTCGGATGGTGGAAAAGTTGAAGCCGATTTAGAAAAAGCCAACATAATTGTAAACAGGCAACTGATTCCAGGCGATATTAAGGCTGGGCGTAATTATTTCCATCCAGGTGGAATTAGGTTAGGTGTTTCAGAAATCACACGATTAGGTATGAAGAAAAATGAGATGCAGGAAATTGCTGAGTTTATCAAACAAGTAGTAATTGACAAAAAGGATCCAAAGAAGATTCTTTCAAAAGTAAAGTCAATGAGAAAAAACTATCAGAAGGTAAAATATTGTTTTGACAATAAACTTGGTGCCTATGAATATGTCAAATTAAGATAGCACTAAGCGTAGTCTGTTAGAAGAGATTGATCACCTTGACTTTTTCCAAAAACCAGATCAATTTCATCAGAAAGTGCATGGATTCTTCCTTTTTGATAAGCGCCTACATCATATTTGTCAACTAGTCTTTTGGCAAGTTTCAAATATTTTTCAACAGAACCTCTTGTAATTGTAGGAATAAGCTTATGGCCGCATATACAAGTCTGTATTAACGGCATTCTTCGATATGATTTTCCACATCCTGTGCATCTGAAATTTTGTCTAGCATATGCTCGAAGGTTTCCCATTATGTCAGGAACTAGATGTGTTGAAATTACATTTGATACAATTTCTGTTGTGTTTACAGCATCTATCAATTCTGCATTCCTGATTTGCATATCAAATTTGTCCAACATTGAACCTAGTGTAGAATATGCACTTCTAGATTTTGAGGTGGTAAGAGATGATGTTGGATGGGTAAAATCATATCCATAGAATTGTTTTTCTGTCTCAAGACGATTTTTGATAATTTCTACACATGTAATATCAGATGCTTTTTTCTGGTCTATTGTATCATTAAAGAATTCTAGTGGGAAAGATTTTGTAACTTCTAGGTTGTGAGCTTGTGGTTGTGATTCATGTGGAAGGACTAAAGGTTGCACAAGAAGTGGTGCATCCATAAGGCCTCCAATCCTATCAGATAAAAATTGTCTTGAAAAATTCAATAAACTATCCATTAAGAGCATTATAGAATCTGCGTCACCATCTGCATCACGTCTTTTAGCAGAATGCCAGTTTGGTGTTGCAAAACAAACATGTGTTTCAGTATAACCAATAATTCTGCCTACAATTCCTACAGAAGTATGTGGTGCAAGACCAATTATGAGATGTCCAATAAGTTCATCAGTACTTTTTACGTTATAGAATGGTGATTTTCCATAAAAATTTCCCAACAGAATGTCAATGTATTTACAAATTGATACTAGATATCGTCCACTCTCATTTGGGATTATGACATCCTGCATTCGAAGCTCTACTGTTTGGTCGGGATCGGTGAGTGGATTTCCATCAACATCATGAGTGTATCCCAGAGTCTTGAGTTTATCTATTGAAGTGCCTATCCATGATGGTTTGAATTGTGTTAGTGGAGAGTTTGTTGCATCAAATCTTACTGTCCCATCTTTGAAAACAGTTAGGCCAAAGTTTTGACGAACTAATCCTTTTTCAAGAGGCTCAGCAATTCTGTCTTGGTTTATCAGTTCTTTTACTCCTTTGAAAGGTTCCTGAGCCCGAAGGCCCATTTTTTCTTGTGCAGTGACTAATCTTGCCTTTAAGGGAAATGCTTGGTGTGAGTGGGATGATGTTTTTCTTTTACATTTTTCACAAAACGGGCTATCTAGTGTTTCCCTACATTTTCCACATCTGTAATGAATCGTTGTTTTGTTGCCACATTTTGAACATTTGATCCCAATAGATGGTTCATTACATACTGTACAAGTTCTGTTAAAGATATTCGTAAAGAAATTAGGTTGTCTAGATGCCTTTAGAAGATCTCTGGTAGGTCCACCTTTGTCGCTGATGGGAAATAAGACATGAGTTGGAGGTTTCATCAATCTAGGAGCAGCCTTTTCAGGTCTACCAATTCTCACACCAATTGAAGTGGAAAATTTGTTTCTAATTTCAATCCCAGATGATTCTGAAATTATTTTTGGAACTGACAAATCAGAGATTTTTATTTGGTTTCTAAAAAGAAGATTGAAGAAAATTTTTGCTTCTTGATTTTCTAAAACAATTTTCTCACTACTAACCAAATGGGGAACTCCAAGAGTCTCCAGTATTTTTTTGACATCAAAACCATATTCGATTGAATCTTCATTCAATTTTGTTGGGTGTAGTAGCTGTTCTAATTCTTCTGCAGAAATATGATCCCAATAGTAAAGATATTTTGGATGTAATGGAATTTTAAAATCAATTGATAGTTTTAATGCGTCATCTAGTGATGGAGGTTTTTCTAGAAACATACCCAAAAAGTTGTCATCAGGCTCGTATTTTGCTAGTTTTTCTTTTAGATCCTCATTCCAGAATTCTTCTACATATCCTGAGGGGACTAGTTGGGAATTATTTTCTAAAAAATCTCCAAAGGAAATTAGGATGTCTCCAAGATGTAAGATTTTTTCAATGTCTTTTTTGATTTCAATTCCATGTTTTACATCTCTGACTTTAACGACATTTCCATTTCTTAGTCGTACGGTTGGGGTTTCTATTGAATCAACAAAAGCAACAGTTGCCCCCTTTCCTGGAATGTCAATTTTGATTTGAGTCCCTACAGCAATAGTATGGTCAAGAATCTCTGCTATGACAGGATGGATCCCTACAGCTGCAAATCCTGTATTACATGCTCGACCGTACCTTAATCGAAAGCCTCCAAGTTTGTTAGGCATTGATAACACTGATCTGCCAGTAATCACTTCACGCATTCTTTTAGCTGCAGCGTCTTCTTGATTTTCTCCTGTTTGAATTGCCCCTTTGAGATCGGCCAGCCATTCCCAACCATCCAGATTATACAGTTCGATTCTTTTGAGTAGTTTTTTAGATCTTCCAATCAGACCGTCATTAAGTACTCTCAAGGCACCGCCTCTTACTCTATCAGTTTTGATACGTGTCATTCCTTTGTGATTAACAACCTCAAATGGATCAGTATCTACTCCATCTAGTTCAACAGGGAGATTTGAGATAACACGTTCAATATCCTCATCTAGAATATGAAATTGAAAGCTGCTTGCTTCCCTTTCATAGATTCTTAATTCTTCGATAAATCGGCCAGTTTCATCATCAAATGAATTTGCTTGAAATTTTGATAAACCTACAGCCTTTCTAACATGATCAGCTATCAGCATAGTTACAGCTGATTCTGTTCCACCAGCAGAACGCATTGGTCCGGCAATAGAGACTGAGAGATACTCTGTTCCGTCCTTGTTTTTCTTGATTTTAACCTCACTAATTCCTTGTAATGGAGCAATTGTTACCCCTTCTGTAACAATGGCTAATCCTACTCTGACTGCCAGGTCTAGTTTTTCTTCCAATGTCGAGTCAGGTAGAGTATATTTTCCTAAGGCTATCTCTTTTGATAGAATTAATGCAGACAGTTCTTTTCCATTAATTTTTAACAGATTTCTCAATGGTTCAGCAATATCAATTTCGTGCATTTTAGCAACACGATCTGCTAAATCAAATGCTATTTTGGGTTCAATGATTCCTGATGAGTCTACAAGGCTAGATTTTGCTGCTGCTGCCTTCTCAAATATGGTGTAAGTATCACTAGATAGGTTTGAGTAATAGTTTTGATAATAATCTGGCATTTTAATACCACTAATACGTGATATTGCATCGTTTTCAGACATGTTATCTGTATAATCACTTGCTTCTTTGAATTGCTTTTGCTATTTCTTCGAGTTTTTTGATACTACCACCCTTTTCTAAAAAGGTGCCAATAACTAATGCGTCAGCTCCTGCCTTGACAATTCCAGTAGCAGTTTCTACATCTTTTATGCCTCCACCTACAATAAGAAAACCATTGAAAGTCTTACGTACTGTTTTGACCATTTCAGGCGTAACACTAGATTTTGCTCCAGAGCCTGCTTCTAAATACACAAATCTCATGCCTAAAAATTGGGCTGCTAGTGAGTAAGCAGCAGCTATTTTGGGTTTGTCAAATGGTATTCCTCTTGCAGAACCAACAAACCATGCAGATGTTCCATCACCAATTACCAAATATGCAGTAGGTAATGGTTCCAAACCAAATTTTAACACACTTGGGGCTCCTAATGCTTGGGCTTGAGTGATAAAATAAGGATTTTCAGAGTTCATTAGAGAGCTAAATAAGATTGCGTCTGCATCGGGCACAACACCAGTAACATTACCAGGAAAGAGGATTATTGGGATTTTGATTCCTTTTTTTATTCCCTTTACCACTTGAGACATCTCAATCTGATCAGTTGCAGATGAACCACCAACTAAAATGGCTGATGCACCAATTTTTTCAACATCTTTGGCCAATTTACTTGAAGATTCTAGATTTGATACCTCAGAGTCAATTAAAACGAAAAGTAATGCGTTTTTCTTTTTTAATTCGGATTTTAGAAATGATTCTACTTTATTTCCAGTCATAAACTTGGTTTGTAGATGACTCTTTAAAGTTTAATTGGAATACCGTTATACAGATTTGTATAGCTTTGGCAGACATTGAAGAATCTAATTTTAACAATATTATTAGGAAAATTATCAAAAAATCACTATTTACAGAGCGACAAATTGAAATTATTTTAAATCAGAAGGATCTTCTTGAATCTAAATTTACTATAACAAAAGGAGCCTATTACAGGCAAGTGGGGCAATCCAGAGATAAATTAATTGCATTATTTTACTCAATCATACTTTTGCGTGGTTTAGGCATACTTTTGCCTGATGATATTGATGTGATATCAAAACTTTCTGAACAAATTAGTGTGATAAATGAGAGTGATATTTTTCCCGAAAGGGAAGATGAAGTGATTAGTGTGATAGACAGGCTCATACGCCAGGCATGTAATATGTGATATTGAATGTGATCATTGTTGTTTGTATGCTTATGGATTTGTGATAATTAATGTGAGTTTGTTAATCTAAAGTGTGAATTAATGTTGGTCAATCACGATAAATCACAATATAGGCATAAAATTTGTGATGTTAATAGAAATTCCGGATCCTGAGGTGATTTTTAGTGTGATTTTGGCATTTGTGGTTGGTTTAGGAGGTTTGTATGTATTCTATAAAATACGTCCATACATCAAAACATCACAAATGGATGATTCATCACAATCTGAACGACTAGAATATTATGAAAGACAGTTAATTGATATGAAAATACGCCTGGATGCCTTAGAATTGCAAGGTATTGAGACAAAGACGGAGGATCCCAATATGGAATTAAAGCAATATCTCGAACAATTAACAAAGAAGCAAGAAACAGTAACAAAACCTGAAAGTAAAATTGAGCCTATTGAGACAAAAGAACAACCCCAAATATCTGAAAACACGCCTAATATTGATTCAAATGACATCACAGAGCATGTGTTACACCTAATCACGAATAAGGTTATGACGTCACGTGACATTCAAAAGGCATTAGACAGAAGTAGGGAGCACACTTCTAGATTAATGAAAAAAATGTATGAGGATGGATTGGTTGAGCGAAATACCAAAACTAAACCATATACATATTCAATTTCGGAGAAAGGATTGGAAAAAATTTCTGCCGTTCAACAAAGTCCTACAGTTGCATAGAAAAATAATTTTAAAAACCAAAATTCATTTAATGATTTTCATTAAGAAATTTCCCCAAAATAGGCATATTTTATTATACCATATAATCATTAGAATTTATTAAATTATATATATTATTAAATTATAGTAATTATGTGTCTGTACAAGAAAATGAAGTGTTAGTAAAAATTACCTCTGCTGGGACAATTTCAATTCCCAAACAATTCAGAAAATATATGGACATACAAAAAGGTGAATATGTCAAGTTAATTCTAGGTAAAGATAGACTTATTGTTCGTAAAATTATAATTTCTTGAGAATTTAACGTTGTTTTTGGCCAATTTTTAAGGTTTGATATGTCCATTCTCGACCTGTTCTAGTTCTATCAATCTTACCTTTAGTTGAAAATCGTGATAAGTATGTGGATATTATACTAAGTTTTATTGGTTCATTATACTCATCTTCATATTTTTCTAGAATGTTTGTAGAGGTAAATTTGCCCATTGGGAAGAATTTATCTACAATATTCCAAATTTTTGCGCCTACCGAATCCATGTTGGTAGTTTCCTGTTCCTCCTCAATATTCATCAAATCCATCATTTCAAATATTTTTAGAACTTTTTCTCTAGTAACATTACCCTCTAGTTTAATGTCATATTTGGCACCATCAGAGTCTTCCATATCTATTCTGATCCGTTTTTTGGCCATAGGATCTAGAGGATCTGAGTTTAACAGTTCAATAGATCCGAGAATTTTTGTTAACTAAGTGGTTTGTTAACATTGACTGCCTAACCCACGCCTAGGGTATTTTTTGTTATTAACAATATAATCAATAAAGTAATTTTATAATGGTTTTTTTTGTGCCTGGAGTGGAAATAAAGGGGTCAGTTTTAGGTGATTAACAATGTTAACACCAATCTTAACGCCTGGAATGGAAATAAAGGGGTCAAAATAGGCTTTTTTCTTTATTTCTTAACAAAAAATTAACAATTTGTTATCAAATAAGAATACCCACACACCAATATTTCCACTCTTCTTTTCTTCAATTTTTTTTTTGAGAAAATCTAATAATCTAACTAAAAATAATTAATTACAAACTAAACTAGAGTTACTATTCTATTCTATACTCTCCTAATTCAGATATGGTTATGTTATTGTTGAGGAGAAACACAGGTGTGTGAGTATGTCGGATCCGATAGATAGATTGTTAGATGCAGCAGAATCAGGAAAATCAATCATAAAAAACCGCGACATTCTTCATTTTACCTACATTCCTAAAACTATCCAACATAGAGATAATGAACAAGAACAAGTAACACAATCATTACTACCAATCCTTAAACAATCCCGACCATCAAATCTATTAGTTTATGGAAAACCTGGGACTGGTAAAACATTAGTAGTAAAAAAAATAATTTCTAAAATACAAGAAAGGGTTGAAAAATCAAATTTTCCAATAAAACTAATCTATTCTAATTCAAAAAAAGAGACGACACTTTATGGGTTATTGGTTAGTTTTGGGCGTCAATTAGGATTAATTGAGAAAGAGTTACCCTCAACTGGTTTGGCTATTAGTGAAGTCTTCAAACGAATACTATCTAAAATAAACACTGAAAAAATCAATGTTGTTTTTGTTATTGATGAAATTGACTATCTTGCTGAACTTGTGTCAAAAACTGGTAAAGATATTTTATATCAACTTACAAGGGCAAATGAGAGTCTCAATAACGGTTCTTTAACTCTAATTGGAATTTCTAACGATCTAACATTCAAAGAGAAACTTGACCCACGAGTTATCAGCAGTTTAGGGGAAGAAGAAATAGTCTTTACAAATTATAATGTTGAACAAATCAAAAAAATCCTTGAGGAGAGAATATCAGAGGCATTTGAAGCGGGCTCAGTTGAAGAATCAGCTCTAAATCTTTGTGCTGCTTTAGCAGGAGGAGAACACGGTGATGCTAGAAGAGCAATTGACCTAATCAGAGTTGCTGGTGAACTTGCCGAGAGACAGCAATCGGAAAAGGTTACAAAAGAACATGTTAGAGAAGCTTCACAAAAAATAGAAGAAAACAAAGAGGAAACCTCACTAAAATCATACCCACTACATGAAAAACTAGTAATTCTTGCAATTATGAAGGCATCGGGCTCATCTACAGGTGAGATTTACTCAACCTACAAGGCATTATGTAAGACAGTAGGACGGGATGAACTTACTCAGAGACGAATAACCCAAATGCTAAGTGAAATAGAATTATCAGGAATAATCACTGGAAGACTCGTGCATCAAGGAATTCATGGTAGGACAAAAAAATACAAACTCACAATATCTCCAGAAATGGTAAAAAAGACATTCAAAGATGATCTAACTTTGCAAGATGTTATTTGAATTGGAATTATAGTTTTCATGAAAAACCTGCAAAGTCTTCAAATTAACCAATAAAGCAATACCTGGATTTGGAGTCATGCCTACACTTGCTTGAAAAGGAGTCTGTTTTTGCCAGGAACCCGAGTTTACCAAAAGAACTCCCTTGTACATGTCCAATTGGGCTCTATGTACATGCCCAACATGAAAAATATCTGGAATGTCATCAATAACCATAAGATCTTCCATCTCAGGCGCAATGGGAGTCTGGCTACCATAAATTGGACTTAGGTGCCTAGCCCTTAGAAGATGCTTCATAACATTTACTGGATTATCATAACTTAATCCAGGCGTTGTCTTTACAATATCATCTATGCTTTGTCCATGAAACATCAGAACCTTTACCCCATTTAACGAGACCATAGCAGGATTTCCTACCATTACTACGTTTTCTCTTTCCCACAAACTATCATTGTATTTTTTTGGAATCGCAGGCTGTGGAAGTGCTCTTCTTCCAGGATCGTGGTTCCCTGGCATTATGATGATTTTGACATGTTTTGGAATCTTATCTAATAATCCTTCCATCTTCATTAGTTGCTCCTCAATTGTCTGACAAACCAACTCTTTGTCTTGATTAGGATATATTCCTACACCGTCTACGGCATCTCCCCCAATCAACACGAATCGAATTCGTTTTGCAACAGGATCCGGACTAGAGATCCAATCAACAAATTCTGTAAATTCCTCTTCCATGAAGTATTTACTTCCTATATGCAAATCTGAAAGAAATACGGCATATGCCTCACTTTCAGACCTGTTTGAGGCCTGATCTGGAATATCTGGAAGAATCAAATCTTTTATGATAAAACCTGCATTCTTTCCCATGCTTACTCTTGCCATAACAAATTGATCAATAAGCAAAGTACCTGCAGTTGTTTGCAGCTCCCCATCAAATACAATTCCTTCAAATGTGCCTGAGGGATCCTCTAATACTAATTTGGTAATGTTTCTTTCAGTACTTCTAATCGAGACCAGTCCACAGACATACATATCATCCTCGGATTTTGCAGTTTTTACAGATGCGATAGATTTGAGCATCCTTGATTCTGGTCTGTCTGAGATGATTCTCTTTAACTTGTTAAACCGACTAGAAAATAATGCATTATACCCTTTTACGCCCTCACCTGAGGTGATTTTTGGGGTAGGATCAGAGAGTACCTTTATTTCATTTTGTAAAGTTGGATCATCTTTGATTCCAAGATATGTCTCAAGATCATCCTGATTAATCTGAAACATTTTCTGTTTTGATTTTTCCCTGACAATCTCCCTAATTATTTTCTCGAGTTTTTTTACATCAATATCTTCGAGAATCTTAAATGCATTGGGATGAATCTGAAAGCCCTTGTTCAACGCATAATTCAAGGCAAAGGCAAGTTCCTTTTTCAACATCGAAGAATATTTTCTGGTTTAATTAAATCTCCCTGTACTCCGAACCCTCAAATATTCAACCATGAATAGTACAATGTGTCAAGAACCAGAATAATCCTCTTCTTTATTTTCATGGGTCTTTTTTCAGCAGCATATCAGATCGGTTCAATGTCTGAAGTATCTGATGAGGAAGCAAATACATTCATGGGTGAATTTGAAGAATTAGTAAAGGATATTGATGCTGTAGGAATCTTTGTACATAACACTACAATTTCATTGCCCATGTTTATTCCGGGATTTGGTGTTGCATGGGGTCTGTTTTCTGCATGGTCTACAGGATTTGCATTTTCTGCCATTGTTTCAATAACTCCTCAACTGGCTGAGATTCCTCCTCTTGCAATTCTATATCTCTCACCATTCGGATTAATGGAGCTTGTTGCCTACTCCATGGCAACATCAAGAAGTTTCATTTTGATTAGGGCAATAGGTAAAAAAACAAACTTGATTCCATTTATCAGACCTACTGGAATAGAGGTTGGAATAGTTATCGGATTGCTTCTAATTGGCGGATTTTTAGAAGATTATATGATTAAACTTGCTGGTGAGCAAGGTTTTGACATACTAGGATTCTAATTTTAGTAAACCCGTGGATTTGCCTAATCAGTCTAAAATAATTCAGTAGCAAATTATAAACCAAATTAACTGAAAAAACATACAGTGAAAGGACTTACAGTAGGATTAATTGTATTACTTACAATATCATTAGGATTTTCATTTTCAAATGTTTATGGACAGGTTGACCCAAACAACGCCTTGATTTTGGAAGGCTCTGGATTTGCAGTAACTGAAGAAATCATTAGAATCTCAGAAATTGATCTTGCGATATCCACACAACAACAAACTGGAAGTTCTATTAGATCTACCATAGAAGATGGATTCATTACACTAGATGACGAAGATTATCTTCCAACAGAACTAAAATCGACATTCCTGAGAGAAGGCAAGTATATCAGAATTAATGGAAACATTGAAAACGAATCAGGCAATGAAGCTTCAGTTAGATTTTTTGGAAGATTAGTTGAGGAAAGCACAACTGCATCTGTCTATTGGTTTACAGGAAGAATTACAGTAGGAGATGACTCTTACAAAATAATCTATGCTACAAAACTTTCTACTTTATCAAAAATTAAACCAACCCCAACAGAATCAACTACAAAAGAACAACTTACAATACAAATTATGAAAGGCGCATCATCTAAAGATCTTGGCACTAATTACATTGGACTTTCAGGTGCAGAAAGCTTGAGATATTTTTCACTAGATAGAATCTCAATAGAACCTGGAACATCAATTACAATCGTAAACAATGATGTTGTTTCTCATAGCATATTTAGTGGAAAGGAAAATTATGGAGATCGTCACAATCCATTCACAGCTGATGGACGAATAGCAACTGAAGACATCCAACCCGGAAAATCATTATCTATCACATTTGATGATGCCGGTTTTTACAGATTGTATGATCCTAATTACCCATGGATGAAAATTGTAGCATATGTTTTTCCAAACATTAACAATCTTGTAATAGGTCAGAGCCAGAATCTAGGCAATTAAAATATGTTAAAATATATTGGTTCTAGAAAATAAGATCATAAATGACTGAGGACATGTGTGATTTCTGCAAGGGTGTAGGGACAATCTCATCTAACATGTGCGTATACTGTAACGGTACTGGAGAATGGAACCAAGCTGCACAAGCATATGTAAAAAACCACATATGTCAGTGTATAGTGCTAGACAGAAAATTCTGTCCTGTATGCAACAAAGCATGTCATCATGACACATCATTAAATCCAAAACAAAGAATTGATCCTGGATATGGTGGAATGTCTTCTGAAATTTCCATTATTGTATAATTAACTTATTTAGTTTTTCCACTGCCACTTGTAATTCATGTAAGAATCCAAAACCGCTTGATCAAAAACCATAACAGACAAATCAGAAAATTTCCTTCCTTCTAACTCACTTACTTTGCCAACAAACCATGTCTCATTTTCAGTTGTTAGAGCCTCAAACACATGAACCTTCATATTTTTTGTATCAAATCCATTTTTTCTAAGGTATTCTGCAATCTCAGATGGCATAAAGTGTTTATCAGGTTGTTTTGGCCAAGGTCTTGGAACCAATATGACACTAAACCCATCAATTAACGCTTTTTGCAATTCTAGTTTTTTTTCTTCTATTGGAGTTGTAACATGCATAGTAATTACTTTGGATTTATCTAATGGGACTTTTGATTTTGCAGCAGCTACTTGAATAGAACTTATTCCTGGAACAATTTCTACATCACCAAAAATTTCAATTAATCTATCAACAACTTCAGATTCTGAAAAATTAACATCACCCGTAAATGGTATTACTAAGGTTCGATCTCCTAACTCTGGAAAAATTTGTTGGTATGATTCTTCTTGATTATTCATTGTAACTTCTACGACTTCCTTTCCTTGCAGCAAATGTTCAATTGTTTTGAGTGTATACTTGTATCCTATAACGACATGAGAATTTTGGACAATTTCTTTTACAATCTCAGTTACATATTTCGGTGATCCAGGTCCAACACCTACTGCATAGACTTTTCCCAATTTTACTCTACAAATTTCTGTCTGTCTTTAATATATTGCACAAAAGGAGCCCAATCAACCTTCATGTATTTTGTAGGCTCCTTGGCTGGATATTTCACCCAATCTTGAGCTATGGAGTATTGGAATTTTTCTTCCTTGCCGTTTTTATGATATTCTAATAACAAAACACTTCCCCATGGTTTTTCCTCATGATTTATGCTTGTAATATCATCAAATGAGATCTCAATATTTTTTTCATTTTCTAAATCTTCAATGAGATTTTTTTCATTATATCCGTCATGAATAATCATGGTATTTTTTGATTTGATAAAATTAACAACTTGTCTTTGGGTTATTGCCTGCCACCACTTTATTTTGGCTTCAGTTTTATGGATAAACATCAAATGCTTGTCTGTTAATACAAGCATTCCTTCTTTTCCCCCTATTGAAAAGAATTTTTTTGGTTCCCTCCACACAGAAACTAAATGTGCCTGAATTTTTTCATCAGGGTCCATATTTCATAACTATGATAACTTGTTAAAAACTAATACAATTGGCTTTTAAGTAAGCCATTTAGACAAAAAATATTGAAAACACTTTTAGTAATTTTCTCACTATCATTACTTTTCATCACTTTTAGTAACCACTCTTTTGCACAATCTGATGAACTTGTAGTATTACAGACAGAACTTGGAAACATCACAATTGAATTCTTTCCTGACGATGCCCCCAACCATGTCTCAAATTTCATTGAATTAGCTGATTCTGGATTTTATGATGGAACTTTATTTCATAGAATTATTCCAGGTTTTATGATACAAGGAGGAGATCCAAATACTATTTCAGGTGATGAGAGTACTTGGGGAACAGGAGGACCGGAGACCTCGGTCGATGCAGAATTTAATTCCATAAAACACAACAGAGGAATTGTTTCAATGGCACGAGCAGCTGATCCAAATAGTGCCGGCTCTCAATTTTTTATTGTTCATAAAAATTCCAATTTTCTTGATGGACAATATTCTGTATTTGGTAGAATTGTAACTCAAGAAAGTTTTGATACTCTTGATAAGATTGCCTCAGTTGAAACTAAATCACGTGATATTCCAGTTGATATTGAACAAGTTAGAATAACAAAAGCTGAAGTAGTAAATCGCTCTGAAGTATCTAATTTACTAGAACTAGGTAATCCAGAAAGAATCGAATCTTCTGGAGAAATGCCTACTGGAAATCAAATGTATCAAAGTGAGGGACTAGAGGTTACCTTTAGTGCTCCCCCTGGATGGTTATTACAAGAACCAGAAAAAGTTGATGAAAACACGCCTGATGTTGTTGCCGTTGGACCAAAAGTAGGTCCAATCAATCCAGTCATTTCATTAACAATTACTGACACAAATGGAAAAAGCTTGGATGAACTTATACTGGAAAAAGCAGAATTTCTTAAGGGCGCAACAGAATCTGGAAATCTTGAAATAATTTCACAAGAGAAATTTAAAATTAATGGAAAAGAATCGTATGTAACAAATGCCCAAGGTACATTTCAAAGTAATGGCGAATCATTTCAAGTAAAATTTAGAGAAATAATTATTTCAACACCAGAAAAATTCTACATCTTTGCATATAGTAATGGAATAGAAAATTTTGAGGATGAAATTTCAAGATTTGAAGAATCAGTCAATTCATTTTCAATTTTAGGTGAGGAAAACAATGATCAAACAAATGATGTTGAAATGACAAATGGAGATGAAGGCGGCGGATGTCTGATTGCAACTGCAACATACGGCTCTGAGATGGCACCACAGGTGCAGTTACTAAGAGAGATAAGAGACAGCAAAGTGATGAGCACAGAGTCAGGTGCGTCATTTATGGCAGGATTTAACCAGTTTTACTATTCATTCTCACCGTATGTGGCAGACTATGAAAGAGAAAACCCAGTATTCAAAGAGATGGTAAGGATCGGAATAACCCCGATGCTTTCAACACTATCAATAATGTCAATGGCAGATTCAGAGCAAGAGATTCTAGGATACGGCATTGCAGTAATCATGATGAATGTCGGAATGTATGTTGCAGCTCCGGCAATGATAGTTTACGGAATCAAAAAATAATTTACCAAACATCATCTACTTCATCAAGAACCTTGTATTCCTTTTCTGGTTCACGTCTCATGAATTTTAGTCTAGAAATATCTCTATCAAAAAAGATGTCTGCAGTCCAGTCTAAAAATACTCTAAATCGTTTATCCCATGTTGGAATTTTTGAAAGATACACATTTCTCCAAAGAAGCCATGCAAGCAAGCCATGAATATTCATTCCCAAAAATGATGCAATACCTGTTCGTTTACCAATAATTGCCATCTGACCCTTTGATTCATAGACAAACTTGGTTTTTTCCTCGTTTTTTATCAAAGCATACAGATTTTTTGCTGCAACCTTTGCCTGAGCCTCTGCTATTTGAGCAGTTGGAGCAAATGGTCTTTTTGTTTTTGGATCAAAAAATAAAGCACAATCCCCAATTGCAAAAACTCCTGGAAATTCTTTAACTTCCAAATTTTCATCAACAATAATTTTTCCTTTATCTGTTTTGAAAAGTGATCTTTTGATCGTATTTACGGGTGTAACACCTGCGGTCCAAATTACTGTCTTTGATTGAATAGAACTTATCACCGAATCATCTACGGCGTCTTTGTCAACATCTAATCTTTTGATCATTACCTCATCTCCATCAAAACTTGTTACTGCTGTTTGCAGTTTGATCTCTATTCCATGATTCGTTAATTTTTCTTGTGCAAATCTTGCCAGACTTTCACTGAAACCAGGAAGAATACTTGGTAAAGCTTCCAGTACAATTACACGAATGTCTTCTTTTTTGATATTGGGATAGTATTTTCTTACATCTAAAAGAAGATCTAATATTTCTCCTGCAGTTTCAATTCCTGCAAAACCGCCACCTACAACAACAAAAGTAAGAAGACTTTTTTTCAGAATCGGATTTGTCTCATTTTCAGCTTGTTCAAGCATATCTATCATTCTATTCCTAACTAGAACAGCATCGTTGAGAGTTTTCATTTGGTATGCATTCTTTTCAAGATCACTCATTCCAAAAAAGTTTGTTTCACTACCTAAAGCAACAACAAGAAAATCATAATGTAACGAAATTCCCCTCTTATTTCCTGTTCCCCATAAATTTACAATCTTACCATACGGATCAATGTTTTTGACTCTACCTTCATAAAACTTGGATCTAATTATTGTTCTAATTGGCATTACAATATGTCGTGTTTCAATCATTCCAGATGCCACTTGAGGAAGCATTGGGGTAAATAGCAGAAAGTTATCTTCGCTAACTAAAACTATCTCAATCTCTGACTCATTCTTGAAATATTCCTCTAATTTCCTTGTACATTCAAGTCCTGCAAAACCGCCTCCTAAAACAACGATTTTTTTCTTACTTCGAGCCATTTATCAATATCCTCAAAATTACTGAATATATCCTATGAGTTCATTTCTTAAAATAATGATAAAATAATAAAATTATCTAGCCTTGGCAATATCAGAATGTAATATTGCATATGCTCTGGAAGCATCATCACCACGAAGAATGATGGTAATACTATCCTGACTGAAAAATGCATTTACCAACTCGATTCCATTTGCATGCAAAACCTCAGCAACATACGAAACTACATCAGATTGATTTTGATGTGGTGGAATAGAAATTCTGATTTTTGCAAGTCCTGTGTTGAAAAACTCGTCTGGATTAGGAACATTTTCAAAAATTTGTCTAATATCGTCAATATCTTCAGTAAGGAATCTAAATGAATCAGATAATCTAAAGAATTCGTAATTGTTAGTAATTTTTGAGAATTTATCTAATATAGCCATTGGATCCATGCTTGGGTCATTTAATGAAAATTTGATATCCATAATACCATCTGTCAAAGCCAATCTGGCATTTTTCAGAACAGATTCATCCTTTACTTCGTCTTTTATCTCAAAGGAATCTGCATATCTCTTAATTGCAACAACAATTGTGTTTAGATTAACAGGATTTCCCAAAACTTTTTCCACCTCTGGTTGGATCTTTACTGCTAATGCTGTATAGTTGATCAAATCCATTTTCATACAATCATAAATTGAACGATTTCTTGTGATAATCTCCCTTACCGCCTCAGGAACAGAAACGTTTGAAAGTCTCATTAAATATTATTATATAATGTCAGTTATAATAGGATTTTGTAAGATATTGACATAATCTCAATAATCTTTATATAATGTAATACACATTACATAGCATAGGTGTATATGACAATGTTCTTTGATGATGAATTTGATAGGATCTTCAAGAGAATGTCACAGTCTTTTTTCAATGTAGATGACATTTTTGAGGAATCCAAAGGAAAGGATTCTGCTGGACCATTTTATTATGGTTATACAATGACTGTTGGTCCAGATGGAAAACCTGTAGTAAAGGAGTATGGAAATGTAAAACCAGGATTACTCCCAACAGCTGAAACAAGGGAACCAATTGTAGATACAATTGTTGATGAAAAAGAAAAACTGGTAAAACTTGTAGCTGAAATGCCTGGAGTAGAAAAAACCGATGTAAAAATTGTTGTACAAGACAAAATTGTAGATCTTTCTGCAGAGCACGGTGAAAAGAAATACCATGCAAAAATTCCTTTGAAATACAAAGTTGATGAGAATTCTGCAAAAGCTTCTTACAAAAATGGAATTCTTGAACTAGTATTCAAACTAGTTGAGGATGAAAAGCCAAAAGGCAAAACGGTGGAGGTAGAATAACCCCCCAATTATTTATGGTGAAAAAATGAGCGAAATTACTTTAAAAATCGATGAAATTCCAAAACAACATGTTGGAAAAGGTCGAGCAATAATTGATCCAAAGATTCTAGAGGACACTAAGTGGAATACTGGACAAATTCTAGAATTAACCTATAATAAAAAAACTCATGTGAAACTTTGGCCAGGTTCACCAGAGGAATATGGAACTGGTATTATTAGAATAGATGGAATAACTAGACAGAATATTGGTGCAGGTATTGGAGATAAAATTACAATAAAAGCTGTTGAAGCAGTAATTGCCGAACAAATAGTTTTGTCCCCGACTGAAAAAATTGCAGCTGAAGGATTACAAGAATACATGATCTACAATTATCTTAATCATGTTTTTACAACTGGAGATACCATTGCACTAAATACCCAAATGGGAGGTAGGGTTCAATTTATTGTAACTAGCACAAAACCTGCCAAACCAGTAATTGTAACAGAACAAACAATTTTCAAACTAGGTAATATGACTAAAGCTGTTGATGCAACTGTACCACGAATTACTTATGATGAACTAGGTGGTTTGAAAAACGAAGTTCAAAAAATTAGAGAAATGGTTGAACTTCCAATGCGTCATCCAGAATTGTTTGAAAAAATTGGTGTGGAAGCTCCAAAAGGCGTTTTATTATACGGCCCTCCAGGAACTGGTAAGACATTACTAGCAAAAGCAGTAGCAGGCGAAACTAATGCACATTTTATCTCTCTTAGTGGTCCTGAGATTATGGGCAAGTATTATGGAGAAAGTGAGGAAAGAATTCGTGAAATATTCAATCAGGCTGAAGAAAATTCTCCAAGCATAATATTCATTGATGAAATAGATTCTATTGCCCCAAAAAGGGATGAAGTTTCAGGAGAGGTTGAAAAGAGAATTGTGTCTCAATTATTGACATTAATGGATGGAATGAAAAGTAGAGGAAAGGTTGTAGTTATTGCTGCTACAAACAGACCAGACTCTATAGATCCTGCGCTAAGAAGGCCTGGAAGATTTGACAGAGAAATTGAAATTGGAATTCCAGATGAGGAAGGAAGAAGTGAAATTCTTTCAATTCATACAAGAGGAATGCCAATTGATGAGAAAGTAGATCTTAAACAAATCTCAAAAACAACTCATGGATTTGTAGGAGCTGACTTAGAAGTATTATCAAAAGAAGCTGCAATGAGATCTTTGAGAAGAATTCTTCCTGAAATCGATCTAGATGAAGATAAAATCTCAACAGAAATTCTACAGAAAATCCAAATCACTAATGAAGACTTTAGAGATGCACTAAAAGAAGTTAGACCTAGTGCATTAAGAGAAGTTCAAGTTCAAGTTCCAAATGTTAGCTGGGACGATGTTGGAGGTTTGGATGATCTTAAAGAAGAATTACGTGAAGCAATAGAATGGCCAGTTAAACACAAAGAAGCATTTGAGTATGTTGATGTAGAATCTCCAAAAGGCGTTTTATTATACGGCCCTCCAGGAACTGGTAAGACATTGATTGCAAAGGCCCTAGCAAAAATGACTGATTCTAATTTTATTAGTGTCAAAGGCCCTGAATTACTTTCAAAATGGGTTGGTGAATCAGAAAAAGGTGTTAGAGAGATCTTTAGAAAAGCACGACAAGCTGCACCATGTATAATCTTCTTTGATGAAATAGACGCTCTTGTTCCAAGAAGAAGTGGTAGTGACTCATCACATGTTTCTGAAAATGTTGTTTCGCAAATTCTTACAGAAATTGACGGACTAGAAGAACTTCACAATGTCTTGATTGTTGGTGCAACAAACAGACTAGATATTGTAGATGAGGCTTTGTTAAGGCCTGGAAGATTTGACAGAATTATTGAAGTTCCAAAACCAGATGAAAAAGGTCGTGAACATATCTTCAAGATTCACTCAAAAAAGAAACCACTAGCAGAGGATGTTGATCTTGCAAAAATTGTTGAATTGACAAAAGGTTTTAGTGGTGCTGAAATAGCCGCAGTAGCTAATAGGGCAGCTGTTGCCGCATTAAAGAGATATGTTGATGGAAAATCTGAAAATGTCAAAGACATCAAGATTTCTCAACAAGATATTCTTGATGCTATAGACAAAATCAAGCCTAGAGACAAAGAAGTTCCCATGACTCACTCTATAAAATAGTCTAAATACTAAGGATGATGAGAAAAAACATGAAGCTCTATCTAGACTTTGACCCATGCCAAGAATGCAATACGATGATGGCAGAGCTAAGCAGTCCTGAAATGTTGTTTGCAGATGAAAAAACCAGAGCAGATGAATCTGCAAAATTTCTTAGACATCTGACATACAATCACAACGAAGTAGTTCAAGCTGTGATGGAAGACCTTCCAAAACAAAAAAGAGATCAAGAACCTGATTTCTACAAATAACTTCTCATATTTTGTTTAAATCATTTTTAACAATCAATAATCATATTCTTATAGAAAAAACTTGTCTCACTAATGGAGCATGGAAAAATGAATAAGATACTATTTTTGTCACTTCTATTTTTTGGATTATTTGGTACTCAAACTACAATTGCACAAGAAGAACCAGAACCACCAGAAATTCCAGAACCTTCACCAGAACCCGAACCAATTCGACTGCCAGAACCCGAACCAGTACCAGAACCTTTTCCAGGCGAAACAAAATCTGAAAAAATTCAAAGACTCACAGAAGAAAACAACAAACTAAAGAATCAAAACTCAAAACTACAAGATCAAATAGTGGATTTGCAAAAACAGAAATCAAATCTTGAAATAGAAATTCATACACTAAAGGATCAAATTCAAAAACTACAAGAAATCACGATGGAACAAATTAGAGTCATTATGGATCTAGTAAACAAACTTAGAGAAGTGGTTTTTGAATCACCACTAACCTCTTTGAATAGATTTTAACTTTCTAAAAAATTGTTTAATGATTTAGAATTAACATTCAAATAATTATCTAAAGATCACTATTTTCATCTAAAATTTTCAAAGTTTTTTTGATTAAAACGGCTCTATTCCTAATTGTTACATCGCTGACCCCTGATTCTACTGAAAACTTCTTCTGACTAATTTTTTCACCATTCATTATACATGCAATGTATAAGGATGCAGCAGCCTGAGCGACTGGATGTTTGCCTGCAGTAATCATTTCTTTTTCACATCTCTGAAGAATCTTAAATGCGTCACGTTTTGTTTTCTCCTTTAGATTCATGTTGTTCGAAATTTTTGAAATAAAAGATGTGGTATCATATTGATTCAAACTTAATCCTAATTTTTTGATAATGGTTCTCAAATCTCTTGACAATATTCGTCTCTCTACATTTCCTGCTTTTGCAATATCATCCAAAGTTCTAGGAATATTGTTTTCTCTACATGAAGCATATAATGCAGCTGAAACCAATGAAGCCATAGTTCGTCCTCTAGTTAGTCTTGCAGAAACTACTTTTCTGTAAATATATGCAGCATTTTCAACTACGTTATCTGAAACTCCAAGTTTTGTTTTCATACCGTGTAATAAAGTAAATGCTTTGCTTAATGTTGCAGTTTTCCTTGATTTACTTCGCTGATCCCAAGTTCTGAGTCTATTAAATTCAAATTTTGTTTTACTTGATAATGCATTTCCTGAAGAATCTTTATTTGTGCCAATTACTGTTGACAAACCCTTGTCATGCATAGTCAAAGAAGTTGCAGGACCAGTTCTAGCTAATTTCATAAATTCTTCTTGACTGTAACCGTTGTTTTCATGTGAAGCATCTGCTATGTTTTGTATCAATACCAACCCGCATCCCCCACAAAACATTTCTCCTCTTTCAGAATCTGTAATGACAGGGTAGGTTTTGCAAGTATCAAGATGACACTTGACATCATAATCACTAGAATAATTTACTACCACTACTAACTTAGTATGGTGTTTATCAGATAAAAGCAAATTGTTGTAGGTAATTTTGTAATCAAAATGCAATTTTATAAACAGAAAATTCCTTAAAAATTTAGAACTTTTCTAAATTATGTACCACTTACTTTGTATTAAATGTTAAAAACAAAAAACAACTGAAAAGAATTAATCTTTTTTAATTGATTCTAATGAATGGCCACGATTCATAATCATCTGAGTAATTGCCTCAGTTGTATAATCAATTCCATGTTCATCTTCAAAATGTTTTCTTAACTGTTCAAGTAATCCAACACTTTTCTCTCCCTCTAGAACAAAATTGCACTCAAAACCGTAGTCTTCACATCGGAGTTTTATGGTCATCTAGTCTCAAAAAAATAACAAACCTATAAAAATCATAAGAAAAAAATCACAGTTGGCTATGACATTAGCCTTGGTATTGTATACCTAAACCGTGTTTAACTACACTGATAATGTCTACCAACAAAAAAAGGATGAAGGTAGACAATGAAAGGTTTAGAATTTGTGTTTTTGGCAGGAGGTTCTGTATTTGGAGCTTTTATTAGATACAAAATTACTGAATCGCCACTTTTGTTTAATACACTCCCACTAAATGTCTTAATTGTAAATGTGATTGGAGCATTTATTCTTGGAATGTTTGTAGTATTTTCAAATCAATGGAACCTTGATAGTAGATATTCGCTTTTTGCAGCCGTTGGATTTTGTGGCTCACTTACAACAATGTCTTCTTTTGCATTAGATTCTAGCAATCTAATAGACAATCATCATTATCTAACTATGGGATTGAATGTTTTAGCAAATGTGGGGTTATCAATTGGTACATTAATTGGAGGAAAAACTTTGATGAATGCTATAATTAATTGATGATCAGTTGTATGGACTATATTGTTTGTATACTTTGATAATTGATTCGTGAAACATTTTTTGAATATCTTCATCAGTTGAGACTGCAAGTTGATTTACAAGATCTGTTGCAGTTACCATTCCAATCACTTGATCATTTTCAATAACAGGTAGTTTTCTTACTCCTCTAGTATACATTAAATCAGAAATCATCCATACAGACTCATCTGGTCCAATAGTAATTAGAGGAGAAGACATTATTTGTTTTACAGAAGTTGAAATTTGGTATGCATGAGCAGCGACTTTGACAGCAAAGTCTCTATCAGTAACAATTCCGACAGGAGTGTTATTTTCCATAACTATTACTGAACCAACTTTTGCATCTTCCATCATTTTAGCCGCTTCATTAACAGTAGCTGTGGAATCAACTGCAATAACTGATTTTGTCATAATGTCTTTGACCGTAATCCCTTTTGCATCTTCGCTCATTTTCAATTATTTTTGATAATTTCCTTATATTATGGTCTTTGTATAATCTCATGCCTGAAAATCAAAAACGATAATCCAATAGAAACATCTTAAATTTGATTAAATACCCAATTAATTATGAATGTTAAGAAAATCCTAGTTCCACTTGATGGTTCTAAGAACTCTATGAGAGGATTGGATGAAGCAATTTATCTTGCAAGACAATGTCATGCAACAATTACAGGATTGTATGTAGTTCCCTTATCAAAACCAAAAACAGATTCCCAGATATCCTATATCGAAAAGTATCTTTTACAAAATGCAGACAAATACATGTCAAAAGCAAAGACAAAATGTGCAAAAAACGGAATTGTGTTTTTAGATGATATAGTTTATGGAGACGAAGGACCAAAAATTATTAGTTATGCAACTAACAAAAAATTTGACATCATAGTTATTGGTTCAAGAGGTATGAGTTCAATTAAAGAGGCATTTCTAGGAAGTACATCAAATTATGTTTTACATAAATCAAAAATTCCTGTTTTGATTGTAAAATAATGTAAAATTTAATTTTATGCAAGGAAATAGGGATCCACTTTATTAAAACAAATTTCAAGGGATATTATGGCACATACTTTTGTTAAAGACATTATGATCAGCGATCTAGCCTCACTAGATCTATCTACTACAATAAAAGATGCGGCAAAAATAATGGATGAAAAAAATATTGGTTGTGTTATTGTAACAAAAAACAACCTTCCAGTTGGAATTTTAACAGAACGGGATTTTGTAAAACGAATTACATCAAAAGAAATTCCCCTTTCATCAACTTTAGAAAAAGTGATATCTTCACCACTAATTGATATTGGACCAGATGAAACGGTTTGGGAAGCAGCACAAATAATGAAAACAAAGAACATTCACAAATTGCCAGTAAGGAAAGATGATAAAATAATTGGAATTGTAACAACTACTGATCTAGTTAAAATTTGTAGCGTAGGTTCTGATTCTGAAATGAGAAGGATCTGTGATCAAATATTGACACGAATGGAAAAAAACATGTGATTTTAAATGGTGTATTCATATCAAGTGATTAAATTTCAAACAATTACGTTTGTTCAGGGCACACATTGGTCTCAATCGATTGGTGAAAAAGGAATTTTATACAAATCTCTGAAAGATCCTTTTTCAAAACTTATTGTACAATCAAATAATTCCAAAAAACTATTTCATGTTCCAAAAGATAGAACAGTTCTAGTTGATCATGGTACTGTTCATTTCTTAGGTGAATTGGCTTGATTTTACCTAATTAATAATACAGGACAGCTTGCATATTCAGAAACTCTTCTACTAACACTACCTAAAGTTTTGAATTTGCCAATTCCATGCAAACCTTGACTACCAATTACTATTAATGAAATTTTTTTCTTTTTTGAAAAATTTAGTATCTCACTTGCAATATTTCCTCTTCCTATGCTATAGGAGGCTGTAATTCCTTTGTCTTCACATTTTTTTAGAGCCGTTTTCAACATTTTCTCAGCTTCTATGTTGACAGTTTTTTCCCATTTTTTTGCAGATTCTTTTTCAGATTTTGTTCTGGTTAATCCTAACATTCCAGGTGGCGAAATATAATCTACATTAATTACTGAATACAAAAATATCTCTGAATCTAAATTATGAGCTAATTCTATTGCTCTTGACAATGCCTTTGAAGAATATTTTGAACCATCGTATGGAACAAGTATTTTTGTAAGCATTTTTGAAAACATCTTTTCACCTATTTTATGACTAATACCGGAATCTTTGATTTATGAACTATGGCGTTTGCAACACTACCCAAAAACACTTCCTTTAATCCACTTTGCCCTCTTGAGCCAATAACTATGATGTCAAATTTTTTGTTTTTAGATAGATCTTCAATCTCACCAATTGGACTGCCAAACATAATTTTTGATCTGAAGACAATTCCTTTCTTTGCACAATTTGTCTTTGCATTACTCATGAATTTTTTAGCTGATTTTGATAGGTGAATTTGATACGGCATTATTGCATCAGCAAAATTTCTAGGATAAATAGGAATCACATACAATCCTGTAATTGTTGCATGACATTGTCTTGCAAGATAAATTGCTTCATCCAATCCTCTCATAGAGTTCTTAGAACCATCAAGTGGAACTAGGATTTTCTTAATTTTTTTCCTAATCATTTCTTTTTATTCTCACTTTTTACGATTTAATACCAAATTAAGATTATCATTTCTAATAATAGATCATAACAATTTCAAAAATTTTATGCCTAAAAAGAGCTTTTTCTGAAAAAAATCAAAATTTTATTCGAAGAGTTTAGTTAAATATCCATCATCAATAACCCTCTTATGAAAAAATCACTCTACTTGAGTATTCTCGTTCCGCTTGATGGATCAAAATTTTCAGAAAAAGCTCTTTTACATGCATGTGAAATGGCAAAAAATTATCAATCTCGATTAATTTTGTTATATGTAGTTGAAAAATCATTACCAATCAATTTGTTGGATAGAAAGGAATATCTTGATATTTTGAGAAAATTTGGAAAAAAAGTTTTGATTAATGCAAAAAATACTACAACAAAACGCGGTGTTGATTCAAAAATAGTAATGAAAGAAGGAAATATCACTGATGAAATTGTTAAGCTTGCAAAAAAAGAACAATGTAACTTGATTGTTGTTGGTTCAAAAGGGTTGGGCGCTACAGCAAGATTCTTTTTAGGAAGTGTTTCAAATAAACTTGCAAATAATTCTCCTTGTTCTATCCTTATTGTAAAGTAAGTTAAGCTTCAGCAATTGCTTTTACAATGTCTGATTTTGTAATAATTCCTACAAGTTTAGATTTTTTAACTACAGGAATTCCACTGATATTATTTCTAATCATTAGCAACACAGCTACTCCAACATCCTCGTCAGCATCAACTGTAATTGGATTGGAAGACATTATGTCAACTGCTTTGAAATGTAACAGATGACTCATTTGATTAACGTTAAAGTCGGCCATGCCTTTCATTTTGTATTGTTGAACTTCTTTAGGATCTGCTGATTCTGCAATCCAATGAGGTAATTTTGCTGGTACAAAGTCTCTGAATGTAATTATGCCTACAGGAATCCTATTTCTCTGAACAACAATTCTTGCAATTCTATTGTGAATTAACAAACTTTCAACATACAATAATGAATCACCAGGCATTGCTGTAATTACATTTCTAGTCATAATTTTAGAAATTTTTAGTGGACTTACCGCATGTGTTAGAAAAATTGAAGCAAGGTCAGTTTTTGTCACCAATCCCTCCAAAACACCATTTTTACCAAGAACAATAATTGAGCTGATATGATTTTTCTTCATCTTTTTTGCGCAGTCATAAATCGTATCCGTTTTCTTTACAGTGATAAGATTCTTCGACATAAATCCCGATACTTTTACAGATTTGATTGGCTTATCGCCTAATGCATAGATTGTTTTTGCAATATCTTTTTCTGTTAAAATTCCAACTGGTTTATTTTTAGTATCTATAACAACAAGACGCTTTAGATTATGTCGTAGTAGGACTTCTCTTGCCTCAAGTAAACTAGAATCAGGTTTGACAGTTATGGTTCGTTTAATGATAATTTGATTTAGATCAGCATTTTTTAATTTCAATACAAACCATTAATTTTATTCGTTAAATATATCCATTCAAATATCATTAATGAATATCAATCCTGAAAATCTAGGTTTTCTTTTAATTTAAAAATAAGAGGAATCTCAAAGAAGTAGAGAAAAATGATTACAGATACAATTTATGAACATCTTAAAGATATTCAGTCACAAAAGGTAAAACCCCTTATTTCTAAGGCCACCTTAATTGAGCCATCAGAAACTCTATCAAGTGTAATTGGTAAATTAACAAAGAATAACGCTTATGATGCATTTTATTTAAATGGAAAAACTACACTATCCACAAATGTTAGAACATTACTTAATGCAAAAAGCATTACAACTATGAAAGTGGATCCATTTCTTTACCCAATTCCATTTGTTACACCAAACAATTCCATTCAAAAAGCAGCAAACATCATAGCACATTATAGAATTCGTGAAGTACCAGTTGTTCAAAAAAACAAAATTGTTGGGGTAGTTACCGCTAAAAAAATTCTAAAATTACTCTCAAAAAAAGACAACAAATGGATTAAAGCTAATTTAATTTATACTCAAAACCCAATCATAGTCTCCTCTGACGAATCACTTAGCAGCGCTAGAAAAATAATGACTTCAAAAAAACTGGATCACTTACCAGTGATGAACAAAGGCCAAGTCAAACAAGTTCTTACTTCCTCACATCTTCTTGATTCTATTATTCCACAAGAAAAACAAGGAAGAAAATCAATGGGAAGCAGAACGATTCACAAATTAGAATCAAGAATAGGAAACATTGGAAGTACACGAATCCCCCAATGTACACCAAATGATGATCTTAACAAAATTATAAAATTAATGCAAAAAACAGATACAACATGCTGTCTTGTTAATTTATGGGATAATCTACAAGGGATTATCACATTAAGAGATATTCTTGGATTGCTTGCATCAAAAATTGAAACTCCAATTCCGTTGTATATTGTTGGACTACCCGAAGATCAAAAGAATGTAAGTCTAATCAGTAAAAAATTTATGAATACGCTGAAAAGATTACAAAAAGTCTATTCAGAAATTCAAGAAGCCCGTGTTTCAATTAAACAACAAAGAACCGGAGGTAAAAAAGAAGGAAAATACGAAGTATCAATTATGATTATAACTCCTCATCATGCTCCAATGATTTACAATTCAGTTGGATTTGATTTAAGCGAAGTCCTAGAGGAGTTAAGCCAAAAATTACTAAAAACATTGTCTAAACGTGCTAAACAACGTTCAAAGACAAGTATTAGAAAGATTGGACTTCCAGAATTCTAATGACATTAAACAAATCAATTAAAGAAAATATCCTGTTGGTAGGCTTTCCAAGCAATGGTCTTGTTGGCACATTTTCAATATCTTATTTAATCCATTATTTAGGGATGAAGCAAATTGGGGAGATTGATCTACCTGATTTACCACCTACATTGTTTGTTGAAAATGGAGAAATTCTTTCTCCAATCAGAATTTATAAAAAAGATAACATCTTTGTGATAATTTCTGATCTCCCCTTTGATCCTTATCATGCAAATAATTTTTCAGAATCAGTTTTACAATATTGCAAAAATAATGATATAAAAAAAATCATCATTGTCAGTGGAATGGAAACCATTAATCGAGAACCAAAAACTCCAAAAATATATGGTTTAGCAACACATCAACCACTTGAAGAATTGTTATATAAAAATGAGATTCCAAAATTTCTTGCAGGCTCAATTTTTGGTACTGACGCTGCAATAATCACTGTTTTTAGAAAATCAAAAACTCCAGCATTAATTCTGTATGCAGAATGCCATCCTTTCTTTCCCGATCCTGAAGCATCGATCTTAGCAATTACAACACTTGCAAAAGTTCTGAATGTTAAAGTAGATACAACTGACATCAAAAAGAAAATGGAAAGACTTCGAATACAACATAGAAATCTAATGGAAGAGACCATTCGTGCATTACAACAACAGCAGCAGGACAAACAAACTGGAAGAGCTCCACAAATTTACAGGTGATTAAATGAAAGATTATGCTGATAACCAATTTGAAATAAGAATAATTCAACCATCACTTAGTTCATTATTTAGCGATGATATTGATAGCCAAATTTTATCACCATTATCATGTCTACGCGAGTTTGGAACCTACTGGTTATTAGAATTCGATCTTCCTTTAGTAAATAAAAAAGATATCAAAGTAACATTTGATCAAAATACAATTGGTGTTGAGGCAAAACTAAAGGAAACATACTATGAAGAAAAACTAGGTGTGAAAACACAATTTCAATATTTTAAGAAAACAATCTCATTGCCAGGAAATATCAATAAAAATAAAACTACTGCAAAATTTGAAAATGGAATTTTAAGAATTATTATTCCTAAGAAGATTTCTGGTCAAAAGATCAAAATCAATTAGGTAAAGAATTGATCTATCTGATCTCTGTATTTTAGAGAAATTTTTCCAAATTCTGTAAAATCATCAGCAGTTGGATATTTCATTCGCATTGCATATTGATTTACAAAAACAGAAAGTGCACTGCCAATAATTAGATTGTATACTCCATCAGCTAAATTTTTTGAATACGGAAATGCAACTCTAATGAAAGGAAGATAAGTTTCTGTTTGTGAAATCATCAATTTGATATGTTTTTCAACATAATCTTGGACATCAACAGGTATTGCCATTAGACTTTAGACAATCTATTTTCTTATAAATAGACGTTTTATTTTCAGGCATGATTTTCAAAACAGTGCTTTCAAAATTGAAAATACTACTCATTTTTTTTATAGTTAATTTTTACATCATAAATCATGACAACAAAAAAGCCTGTAAAAAAACAATCTAAGATAGAACCATCATGGACATCAAATTGGCTAGATATTGACAAATCAATTGATAACTTGAGACGAGAAATGGAAAAAGCATTTTCATCATTTCCATCAATTTCAATGCCAAAAATGCCACATTCATCTTGTGATGTGATTGATGAAGGAAAACAATTTCGCGTAAAGATGGATGTTCCGGGAATAAAGAAAAATGAAATCAATCTTAATGTGACTGATAACTCTCTGGAAATTTCTGCAGAACATAAAGAAGAGTCTGAAGAAAAGAAAAAGAACTATCTTAGAAAAGAAAGGAGCCATGTGTCGTATTATAGAACACTTCCTTTGTCTGAAAAAGTTGTTTCAGGCAAGGTAAAGGCAAAACTTTCAGATGGTGTCTTAGACATTACTTTGCCAAAATCAAAACCAACGAAGACACAAAAGAAAAAATCCGTATCGATACAATAATCTTCTTTCTTTTTTATCTAACTACTTGCTCGAGATACTTTTCTTTTCCTTTTCTACTTCGTGGTAGACATCTAAGCTGCCTATTACAACATGGACATGTTATTCCATCGTATTCTACAAAAACTTCACAATAATTACACCGTTTTTGTCCTGCTGCATACCTGCCAATTTGTGTTGGTTTTGTTGCTTTGTATTTCTTACACTCTCCAATACAATATGTCATACTTGTCCTCCCTTTCTTGATTGATCACAAAATTGATTAGAAAACATTGGGAGTGATTCATTTTAACCACGTCCCATTGCTGCGTATTTGCCAGATCTTCCTCTAATGAAGAATGCTGCGGCAATACCACCAAAGACTGCACCTGCAATAATTGAGGCACCAACTACACCACTTGCATCAAGATAAGGTGTACCTGAACCAGATGCTGGGTTTGCTTCTGCTGCTTCAATTCTTCTTCTTTGAATCTCAAGTGCTTCTTCTAAGGTGTAAGCTCCGGTTTGTCCTTCTTGGCCGACATTACCCATGTATTGTGCATAAGCAATATCCATCAAAGATGGCACTAGCATGCTGCTGAGTGCGGCAATTCCGAATAAAACTAAAATCTTTCCATTCATTAAGTCATATTATGACCTTTGAAAAAATAAAACCTTTGATTGCAATGCACTCAGTTTTGCTTTTTTCATCTCAAGTATTCAGCTAGGCTAATAAATAAGCAAATTTTTTAAATTTTCTATGAAGAAAATTGAGGCTATCATTAAAAGATCAAACTATCCAAATATTGCAAATCAACTAGCAAGTATGGGTTATTCAATTATTGATAAACGAAATCTTGAAGACAGCAAAATTTTTGATAAACAATCTGCATCAAAGGTTGGTTCATCTGGCCTCAAAACAATTCCTCTTTCAAAAATTGAACTTGTAGTGTCTGATAAGGATGCAAGACAAGTAATTAATTTGATATCAAAAAAATCAGGCTTTGCTAATGTTCAAGGAGGCAAAATTTTCATCTCTGAAATGGAAGAGGTTGTAGACATGGAAACATTAGAAGTACAACATGATGTTGAAACTGATGACTTCAAACTCCCACCAAAACCAAAAATTAAAAGAAGTAGACTAGTCCCACTTCAGAAATTTACTCTTATCAAACTAGAAAAGATCTATGATGAAAATGAAGAAAAACTACAAACTGAATATAGAATAAAATCATTTAGCGATTTTGTAAATCATTGTATCATGGGTTACCTTCCAACAATTGAAAAGCAACTCAAACATGAAACAATTGTCTATGGAAATAATTTTGGGGAATTTTAGCTAGATTACTTCTTCGCCTTCAGTTCCAGTTGCAATGTCAACTGCTCTTAAGATTGGTGAGACGAAAATCTTTCCAACAGTTCCTTTCTCTTTGATAATGTTGATTACTTCTTCTTCTTTATTTTCAGGAATTATAGCTACAATTACATATTTCTGGCTGAATTGAGGCTGAAATATTGCACTACCTTTAGAAGCATGGATTTCAGGAGGTGGTTTCTTTCCACGACCTCTAACTTTGGTTACTGTTAGACCGCCTATCTGAATTTTCTTTAGTGCTTCACTAATCTCCATTACGTCGTTGTTTCCTAGTAAAGCTTCAATTCTTAGCATTTGAAAGGTTTCTGGGGTTTTTACAAATAACAGTTTCATTTTTCGATTATCACATGATAATCAAATTCCTATCAAATTTCGTTATTATTATTAGGTTTTAGAAACTCAAATTTTACAATGGCCATAGATACTGGTGATACAGCGTGGATGCTGGTAGCAGGAAGTTTAGTACTGTTAATGATCCCTGCACTAGGACTCTTTGAATCTGGCCTCCTAAGAAAAAAGAATGCAGTATCAGTTTTCATGCAGATCTTCTTTGGATTAGCACTACTTAGTGTAATGTGGTTCGTTTTTGGATTTAGTTTATCATTTGGACCTGATGAGACAGGTGGTTTAATGGGTAACATGGATTGGGTATTCCTCAAAGGTGTTCCATGGGATGAGTCCCTTGATTATGCACCAACTATTCCTGGTGTCTTATTTGTGAAGTTCCAGTTAATGTTTGCAGCAATTACTCCATTGCTACTGACAGGTACAATTGCTGAGAGAATGAAGTTCAGCTCATTTATCATATTTATCGCGTCTTGGTCTATCCTCATCTATTATCCACTAGTACACTGGGTATGGGGAGGCGGCTGGTTAGCAGAACTTGGCGTTGTAGACTTTGCTGGCGGTATCGTAATTCACACAAGTGTCGGTATGGGCGCTCTTGCAGCTGCCATAGTGCTTGGAAGAAGAAGGTTCTTTGGACCAGCAATTGAAATTCCACACAGTATTCCACTTGCTGTAGTAGGTTCATCATTACTATGGTTGGGATGGTTCGGATTTAACGCAGGAAGCGCATTAGCATCTGGATCATTGGCAGGAAACACTGTAATTGTAACTCACATGGCATCATCAGTTTCAGCTTTAATTTGGGTAGGACTATCTTGGATGAGAACAGGCAAACCTTCAGTAGTTGCGGCAGTTAACGGCGCAATTGCAGGACTTGCAGGAATTACACCAGCATCCGGATTCGTTAGTGTAGAACACTCATTTGTAATTGGTATCGCAATTGGTATCGCATCATATTCAACAATTGTAATCTTCAAGGAGAAACTAAAGATTGATGATGCACTAGATGTCAGCTCCGTCCACGGAACTGCAGGTATTATTGGTGCACTTGCAATTGGTATCTTTGCAAGTTCTGCAGTAAACCCTGCAGGACCTGATGGATTACTATATGGTAATCCAGATCAATTAGGAATTCAAGCAATTGGTGTTGCAGTTGCAGCAGCATTAGGATTTGGAGGAACCTTCATCATCATGAAGGTATTGGACTTCTTGATAGGAGTAAGGGTATCTCCAGAAGTGGAAGATGCTGGACTCGATATCAGCGAACATGCAGAAAGGGCGTATGCTGATGAAGAAGAATTCAAACTAGAAATGGATGAATACGTAGAAGGGTTAGAAGAAAAAGGCGAATTCTTCTTTAATAAAAAATAGTTTTTCTATTTTCCTTTTAAATTAAAATCATGTTCCTAATATCATATATACCATAAATTGAAGTGATCCTCAGTGAAGTCAACACCAACTAACAGACAAGCCCATCCTCCAAAAAAAGAAAAAACTCGTAGCATTACCTATAGGCTTCCTGCTAAAGTCGTTGAAGAACTTGAGACTGAAGCAATGCACAAAAACATATCACAAAATGTTTTGGTAAAACAAATTCTTGAAAAATATGTAAACTGGGATCGTTTTGGAGATAAAATTGGAATGATTCCTGTTCCAAAGGGGATTCTGGATTCTTTAGGAGAAGAGATGGATGGAGATGATATCAGTGAGATTATCAAGGCAGTATTGCCGCTGATTAAAGATACCGTTCTTTTCATGAAGGGCAAATATGATCTTAAACGCTGTATTGAAACACTTGAAGACTATATTCGTGCATCTGGTATGAAGTCAGATCACAGAACTGAAGGTGATCTGCACCATTTTATCATTCAACATGAGCTTGGCATGAATTGGTCCTTCTTTACAGAACAATTACTTAAAGAAATATTTCATCAATTTGAACCAGACAAAAATCTCAAATTTCAAACTACCAAAAGCACAATCATTGCAACCATTGCACTGGGATCAGATTTTAGCGAACACGACTACTAGAACTTATGTATATCCCTGACACAAGCTTGGCATAGTTTTTCATCTTTTTCAACATCAAAGTTACAATTCTGACAAACGCTACACTGACAAATTTCTACAGATTCATTTGTCTGATTCAATATTGTGGTATTTCTTGTAAATTCTAATTAAAACAGAGCACTCATATCAAATCTGAGAATGTAATTGCACTGCAATCTTACTTTTTATTTTTTGAAATATATAGGAAATTTTAGAGATGAAAAAACCAGAAATTCAAATTGAATTTATAACACTAAATGGGGTTTTGGGTAATGACTGAACTAGAAAGAAAAGTATTTGGAAAAATTACAACCAAAGAAATCATTGGAGCAGAACCACCAGCAATACCTGACACTAAAAACATGCTTGAAAGCGAACTTCAAACGTTGCTTTCACAACTTGAATCACAAAGCAAAGAAGACTTGAAAAAATTGCTAGCAGTACAACAAGAGTCAGAAAAACTAGTAAACAGCAGACCAGGCGCTATGGCCTTGGCACAAGATAAAATCCAAATGTATACTGAATACAGTCAAAAATACATTCAGTCAATTAATCAGAAACTTGAGTCCTAGACACTAGTTTTTGTCTTTGTTTTTCGCTTTGCTTTTTTCTTTTTTGGCATAGTTTTTTTCCTAATTAGAAGTGTGATTATAGAGCCTGCAGGAATTCCAATTATTGTTCCAAGTGATACATATGGTGCAATGAAAAAGTCACCAATCCAAATCCCTCCATCTGTTGTCAATTCCATAAATGTTCGTGGTCTTAGGACTAGTGACACTGTCTTTGATTCTGTATTTTCTTCTCCCTGATCATCAGTATATTCTACAATAATTTCAAATGGTAACTTGTATTCAGTGTTCACTTCCTCAGTTGGAGTGATTATTCTTGATGTAATTCCAACTGGAGTGTTTTTTTCAATTGTAGAAAATGTATGCATTGTCTCACCTCTAAATTCAATGTCTTTAGGTGGAATTACTTTGATTGTAACATCTGATATGTTTATGTCCTCAGATACTAACTCCACTTCAATTGGAAATTCTGCATTTGCAAAAATTGACTCTGGTGTCTTTGTGTAAATTGTCACATTTGGTTTTTCCTTGATTACTATTGGAATTGCAATATCTTGAAAAATCGGATCTTGAGGATTTTCATTATTTGCAACCAGTACCTGTGAGTATTTTACATTAAGAAAATTTGTTCCAGGATTTGCATTTTCTGGAATTTCAAAATCAATGTTGGCCCCAAAGGATCCACCTTGAGATAATTTTTCAATTATTATGCTATCTGATGCCGCAGGTATCATGGAATTATCTTGACTAGAAAACACAAATGAAATGTCCTGTTTATCTTCCCATCCTTTGTTTTCTACAAGTACAGAAATTGTCACACTTCTTCCAATGACTGCCTCACTTGGATACTCTATCTTAACATCCATGCTTCCTTCCATGGTTTGGGCTTTGGTATCACCATACACACTTGGCACAAGTGCAATTAACACCATAAACAGGAGAGGTGTGATCTTGAGCATTTTCATGGTTTTTTCCTGAGGTATTATCCATATTATGACTATTCTGTGTTTTTGTCAGGCTCAAATTTAGTCAAAATTTAGGAAAAAAGTTGATGATTCATAAATACCAAAGAACTCAAAACCCTAGAATCGTAAGATGGTAAGTCAATCTAAAAACCCAAAAGAATTGTGTCCTAGATGCGCTCAGGGTAAGCTGGTCACTGACAATGAATCAGGAGAAATGTTTTGCTCCAAATGTGGCTTTGTAATTACTGAGAAACTACAGGAATCTGGACCTGAATGGAGATCCTTTACACAAGACGAACACGGTGACAGAGCAAGAGCAGGCGCACCAACATCGCTGACCATGCATGATATGGGACTTGCAACAATCATCAATCCAATCAACAAGGATGCTTCAGGCCGTCCATTAACTGCATCAATGAAAAGCACAATTGAAAGACTAAGAACTTGGGATAGTAGAAGTCAAGTTCATGAACCTGTTGATAGAAATTTTAGACAGGCATTTAGTGAATTAAACAGACTAAAAGACAAACTAGCAATCTCTGATGCTGTAATTGAAAAAGCAGCTTACATCTACAGAAAAGCACTTGACAAAGGTCTTGTTAGAGGACGTTCCATTTCAGCACTAATGGCCTCAGCACTTTATGCTGCATGTCGTGATACTGAAACTCCACGTAATCTAAAAGATGTAGAGCAAGCAGCTAACATCAAGAGAAAAGACATTGCAAGATGTTACAGACTGCTAGTCAAAGAACTAGACTTGAGAATGCCAGTAACTGATTCAATTCAATGTGTCGCAAGAATTGCAAGCAGAATTGGAATTGCAGAAAAGACAAAAAGATATGCAGTCAAAGTGCTCAAACAAGCACAAGAAAACGAAGTTTCAGCAGGAAAAGATCCTATGGGATTGGCTGCAGCAGCACTGTACTTGTCATGTGTCAAAAACGGTGAGGACAAGACTCAGCGTGATATTGCCGAAGCTGCAAACGTTACTGAAGTAACTATCAGAAATAGATACAAGGGTCTCAAAGACTCGCTAGATCTATAATCTTTTTTCCCTTTAATTTTCTATATTTTTACATAAAATAAATTCTGAACCAGGCCTAACCTTTACTAAAATTTGCCTAATTTTACGTAGTTTGGATGAAAATCACTTAATTTTCTTTAATTAATGACTTGATACTCTCAATAGATTCAGGATTTAGTTCGATCTCTTTATGATCTTCTTTAACATGCTCAAGGACTTTATGCATCAACTCTTCTTCTGTTTGAGATGAGGCAGACCAACCACAATCTTTTCCAGCATCCTTACAACTAATACTTTTTGTCATGTATTGTAGAGTTTAAAGATACTTATCTAATTTTCTAAAAATTTAGAAATTAAAAAATTGAATCTTACGCACAGGCGTAAGTATTTTTCTTAATTGCCTCACCATTGAATTCAGATAACATCCAGCTCAGACCCTGAATGTCTTCCCATGAAATACTATCCTCAAATGATGTCTTTTCTTTACTTATTTTTGGAATTTCTACCATGAATTGATTTATTGAAATTTTGAATATAAGATCCGCGTATAACTGATAAATTGTTCATTTTGTACTAGGATCTTCAGGAGGCTTTACAAATCCCCCTTCTACTGATTCTGGAGGTGGAATGTTCTTTGTTTTTCCTAATCCAATTGTTGTAATAATGACTGAGGACAAAATTATGAAAAATACAATTTCTGGATATGCTTCTGCATTTGGTAATCCCATAGTAATTGGATAAGTTGCAAGTACAGCTGCTGCCAAACCCCTTGGAATCATAACATATGTAACTTGCCTGTCTAACTGTGAAAATCTCTTTGTAAGAGTAATTTTTCCTACTATAGTCCTTCCATAGTAAATTGCTATTGTAATCAATATGCCAAAGATGACATATTCTACTCTTCCAAAACTTGCCATCAATCCAACAAACACAAAAAAGAATGATCGTACCAAAAATGTAAGTTGATTATGTGTAGGGTCATCCATATCGATTTTTGGCAGTTTGAATCTCAATATTTTGGATAAATGTGCCTTGTTTCCTAACATTAATCCAAATATCAACGCAGTTAATGCGCCAGACTCACCAAATGAATTTGCTAAAAAGAATAACACAAACAAAACTCCCAAAGTTAACATATATCCGTGCTGAGCATTTGCAAGCTTTGTTGATACATACATCCATGGAATTCCTACTCCAAATCCTAAAACTAATCCTACTACGATTGCCCTTCCTAACGTATCTTCCAAAGTTTGAAGATCAAAACTTCCAGCTAAGATTGCCTCAAACATAATAAATGCTACAATCGTTGACAAGATATCTGTCAGAGCAGATTCAAAACTAAGCATTGATTTTGCATCTTCTGAAATTCTGATGTTTCGTACTAACCCAAATACAATTGCAGAGCTACTACCTCCAACAATTGAACCTAAGAGAATGCTATCTAACCAAAACCAATCTAGTACATAATGAGCTCCAATGGTTACCAAAACGACAGATAAAATAAATCCCAATAAAGCAAGCGTAAATGCAAAATGTGCAGTTCTGATCATATTTTTTATATCAAGATTTAACCCCCCATCAAACATGATGATAATTAATGCTAAAGCTGCAAAATATGGAACAACTTGGATTACTGCTTCAGGTTGAATTACTCCAAGTACTGGTCCTATAATTACTCCTAATACCATCAAAAAAGCTACATCTGGAATACCTGTTTTTTTGAAGAAGGCCTCACCTGCAACACCAAGAAAAACTACCACACCTGCTGCAAGCAAAACTACATGTGCACTTGCAATCGGTCCATCTTGAATTGCTAATGTTCCAATAGATTCTTGAATTTCAGAAATTTTATCTAGAAAGTATGTCTTATCAAAATTATCTAAAATAGAAATGTCTTGAATTTGTCCTCTAAAAAAATTCAAAACCATTAACATATAGTCATTCAATATTTCCATCACCAAAATTATCCATAAAAGCCAATTTAGTCAATCTACATTGATTCAATGATGACAGTATAATGGTGCCATAATACATTAAATCATCTTTATGCAAACAAATTACATGAGTGCTTCTGAACAACTTAGAGCAGATCACATACAAGTAAGACGTCTAGAAAAAGTTGTCCTAAAATGCGCTGAAGAAATAGCAAAAGGAGAAACTGTTCCATTTTCAGACATTGAAAAAATCATGATAATAATATCTGATTTTGTTGATGCCATTCATCACTCTAGAGAAGAAGACTCTTACTTTCCATGTGTAGCCAGTTATGACACACTAAAAGAGGAAATTAGAGGTTTTATGATAGAGCATGAATTTGGAAGAAATATTGCTAGACAAATCTCCAAACATCTACAAAGATGGAGACAAGGACATGATGAAAGAGAACCTGTTGCAAGGTTTTTGAAAACATATGGGATTTATCTTTATGATCATTTGAATAAAGAAAATAATTTTTTTGACAAGGCAGAGGCTGAAGTTCTATCAAAAGAAGAAGAAATTGAGATGTATGAACAATATAGATCAATTACTGCAATTACCAAAAAGGTAGATGATATGATAAAAGAAATTGATTTCTTAGAAAAACAAAATTGGTTTCAAAATTAACGTAAGCTCTTTATGGGCTAATCTGACAATTTGAATATGAAACCTTTTGTTCTTTGGATGACTGGTCTTCCTTGCTCAGGCAAGACTACCATCGTAAAAGATTTGCAAAAAGACATTCCAAATTTGGCAATGCTTGATGGTGATGAACTTAGAGAATGGTTTTCACCAAAAGATTTCTCAAAAGCAGGCAGAGATGAACACAACAAAAAGGTAGCACATTTGGCAAAACTTTTGCTAAAACATGGAGTACCTAGCGCAGTGTCACTGGTTTCACCATACATTGAGAATCGTGAAAATGCTAGAAAAATCATTGATTCAGGTGATCAATTTGCAGAAGTCTACGTTAAGTGTTCTCTAGCAAAATGTGAAGAGAGAGATGTCAAAGGAATGTATGCCAAGGCAAGAAAAGGAGAGATTAAAGGATTTACAGGAATTGATGATCCTTATGAGGCTCCAACAAATGCAGACTTGGTAATAGATACAGAAAATGAACCTCTTTCGGAGAGTGCAAACAAAGTAAAGGATTTTCTAAAATCAAGAAATCTGATCTAATTTTTTAAACTCATTTACTATTTTTTCATGAATCAAACCATTAGTAACTAGAATTCCATTTTGATGATTTACAATTTTGTTGTTATATGTAATATCATTTCCTGACATGTCTGTCATCTTTCCTCCTGCTTCTTTTATAATACAATATGATGCTGCTGAATCCCATTCTTTCATTTTGTTTGTTGTTGTAATGTATGCTTCTGCCTCCCCAGAACTAATTTTTCCAACTTTTAATGAACTACCTATGCTTGTAAAGTCCTCTATTCCTAGTTTTTTGATGAAGTTTTTTTCAGTCTCTGATAGATGATGTCTTGAACCTACAGTTCTACATTTTGAAAGTTCTGAAATTTTAGTAACATGAATTTTTTCCCATTTGTTATTTGAAAATCTATAGGCACCTTTTCCTTTTTCTGCTGCAAAAATAGTTTTTTCTGTTGGCCAGGCAATTACACCTAGAATTGGTTTTTGATTTTTAACAAGAGCAATCATTACGGTAAATTCTCCAGTTTTATCGATAAAATCAGATGTTCCATCAAGAGGATCAACAATCCAAATTGTTTCTTTTGAGAGCCTACTCAAATCATCTTTATCCTCTTCTGATAATATACTATGATTTGTTTTTGAAAGAATTTTTTTAATAATCTCATTGCTTTTTACATCTGCTTCTGTAATTGGAGAATCATCACTTTTTGTTCTTGTTTCATATTTTTCATTGTAAACCTCCAAAATTGCATTTCCTGCCTGTACGGCAGCATCTATGGCTACATCTAACTCTGGAACTTTATCACTTATTGGAATGCTGTCCATTTTAATCTAGGTTGTTAATTCCGGTTTTAATGTCCATACTACACCTAAGACAATAAATGGAATAGATAAAATTCCGATTATTCCTAGAATTATATTAAACTGCTCTGATGATACCTCTGGATTATTAATAATCCACGGTAATGGTAAAGTTATCACTACCCAAATTACTCCTAAAAGAATGATCAATTTTGCCTTCTTTTTCTTATCTGTCATATTTCCAGTACCTCTTGAGCAGTATTAAATCCATGTGAACTCACTTTATTGATTCTCCTCCATCAACTGCCAAAACTGCACCTGTAGTCCATGATGCATCATCAGATGCAAAATAAAGTACAGCCTTACCCACCTCTTCTGGCTTACCTATGCGTCCTATTGGGTGCTCATTATTCATAAAATCTCTATCTTTCTCAGTTTTCAAAAAGGGTTTTGTCATATCTGTATCAACAACGCCTGGACAAATACAATTAACTCGAATTTTATTTTTTGAATATTCCAAAGCCCAACATTTTGTAAGAATAATTAGGGCCGCCTTTGCAGCTGAATATGCATCAGCATTAAATCCTTCATATGCCTTTAGGCCAGCATCTGATGAAATATTGATTATACATCCACAAGTTTTTTTCAGGTAAGAAATAGCAGCTTTTGTAAATCGAAATTGTCCTGTCAAATTTACGTCTAAAACTTCTTGCCATTCCGATTCTTCAATTTCGTGTAACTGTTTAATTTTTGGAAAAATTCCCGCATTATTTACAAGAATATCTAACTTGCCAAATTTTTCAACAGTCTTATCTACCACTTTTTTTACATCTTCTTCATTTTTAATATCAGCTGGAATTGCAATTGTATTAGATAGTTTTGAAACAGCATTTTCTAATCGTTTAGGATCCTTTGCAGTGATTACAACTTTAGCGCCATTTTCAGAAAAAATTTTTGCAGTTGAAAATCCTATTCCTCTACTACCACCAGTAATCAGGGCTACTTTTCCAGAAAGCTTCAACATAATCTTGCTGAAAACTCGTAATTTATAGATCAACTAATTTTGAAAATAGTCTAATTTTCAATTGTTACTGATTCATATTGTTAATAATTCAAATTAATTATTAGAAGATAGATTAGGCATGAAAAATTTCATTTTTTTGTATATTTTTTCATAAAATTTCATGCTAAATCTTAAATACCTAAACTTCCTATATTAACTAATGCCGATGGATATAATTCCTATCGACTAAAACCGCGTGGCCCCGCAGAACGATAAAGGCAATCAGGCGTAATAACGACCTGAGATAGAGAGGAAATCTCTCAAAGTTCTGCAATGAAGGGGGTTGCGCCTCTTAATTTTCTAAAATATCAACTGATACCGTACCCAAAAAGTTCCCATTTGGGTTTATCATGATTTCTAACTCCTGTTTTTCATTAATCTCAATTTTTTTCTGTCCTTCATAGTCCCATGTATAGTATTGAGAAATTCCTGTTTCATGCAATGTTCCTTTTAAAGTAAAATTTTCTTTAAACAAGAAATTTTCTCCATTTATTGATATTGACAAAATTTGAGGACTATCCCCATTTGGAACAAATCTAAAAAAATACTCCCCAGCCTCAACCAAGAATTTTTCTGAATAAACACCATCTTGGTACATTTTTGGATCTGCCAAAGTTACATGAAAAATGGCCTTATTCTCCTCATCATTTTCATCAAAAGATGAAATTATTACTAATCCTACCACTGCGACAATTATTGGAATAAAAACCAGTCTTCCATTCAATAAAATCCAAAAATCAGTATAGTAAAAATAAATTTCTGAATTTCAGAAAAAAATAATATTTAAATAGATTTTTCTAGACCCACTTTTTGTTAAAATGACAAAATGTCCACTTTGCGGCGAATCCATTGCTAACAAGTCTTTGATATCAAACCACATTCGTAAAATCCATCCACAAAGATCCGTGATTTCAAACATTTAGCCTCATTCTTGTTAGACAAATTTAATGAACTGTTAACCTATATTCACACCTGAAATTAAGTACAAATTCATTGAGCCTAAACATTGCCAAACTTTCAAAATAAATGGGCTTCACAACATCAACCAGGAATTGGTGACAAAATTAGTGATGTACTAAAACCAAAAGGCCCACTAAAACCAAAGGTCCAAACAGGAATTAAGAGATTACAAACTCAGATTACTAAACTGGATTCAATGATAAACAAACTAAAAGAAAGGGACGGTAAGCTTTTCAAAAGAATCGTTGAGGCAACTGAATCACATGATACTAGCACAAGTAAGGTATTGTCAAAAGAATTAGCTGAAGTTAGAAAAGTTTCAAAAATTTTAGGAAATGCTAGAATTGCATTAGAACAAATTGAATTACGATTAACAACCTATCATGATCTAGGTGACACGGTTGTTACTATAATGCCTACAATAGGATTAATGAAGAACCTAAAATCATCACTAGCAAAATTCATGCCAGGAGCTGATCAAGAAATTAATCAGATGGCAGAAATGCTTGGAGGCTTCATGACTGATAGTTTCTCAAGTGAAGGTGCATTTGGAATTGATGACTCAACAAATTCAGAATCAGAAAAAATCTTACAAGAAGCAGCTGCAGTAGCCGAAAGTTCAACTGGACAAATGTTCCCATCAGTACCAACTGACACAGAAAAATCTACTGCAAATTCTTCCAAGTTTTATTAAATTTAATTTTCTAATGACTCTCTAGACTCTTTTACTTTCTTGACCTTATTTCCTTCATCGTCAATAATTCTATCTAATCCTGATAGTCTATCACGTAAACTGTTGATTATAGAACCCACTTGATCTGCTTCACTTTCTACCTGCTGTCTTTTATTGGACAATTCCTTTATTCCTTGATTTTCTTCCTCGATGTACTCACTAACTTTTTGAAGTTTTTCTTTCAAATTCTTGATATCTACTGATTCCTCCTCGATATCCTTTTCAAGATTTGTTCTCTTATCCTTGAGATTTTTAATCATCAATCCGACATAATCAATTGCCTCTTCTAGTTTGGCACGTTTATCCATTAATTCGCCTATTCCAATTTCACTTGATGACTCTGTGGTGGAAGTTTCTGTCTCAGTTGATTCTTCTGTCCTTTCTTCTACCATTTCCCCGCCTTCATCTTTTTTGAATTTATCAAACATTTATGAGTATTTTTTCAATTTGGGAATAAAAAGTTATTATGAATCTCAAAGCTGACCTAGTGAATGATTTTTTATCATTGAAACGAAAAAGGTAAAATCTCATCAAATCATGTTCTGAATCATCAATGTACTGATTTTCAGATTAGGTATATCTTGAATGAAATTTCATGAAATCTGTAAATATCATCCAGAAATTCTTTAAATGAAAAAGCATTTCTTGCATTCTGAAGAAATCTTCAGGCTCTTCAAATGTTAGACTGACCCCACATACGATTTTTTCAATAATAATGGCCTTCTAAAACCACAGTTGACATGAAACGTCCTGTTCCTTATATACAAAAATCATTCAAAAATAGTATAAAATCATAATTTTTCCTAAAAATTTCAGTAAATTGGCAAAACCAACATTTTTCTCAAAAACAAAGAATTTTTCCTAAATTTTAGGCTTCAAAAAACTTGGAATTTCTTCCCCCTCCATCAAAAACAATGATTTTTGATGATTTTTTGACATGAAACACCTGTTCCGCTATACGTTCCGCTACAAAGTTTCAAAATGTTCCTCATTAACTAACATGTTGTATACTATAACATGTCAAAACAACAATACAGGTCCGAAATGGGCATAATGGGTGACATCCTAGACGTTACCGCCGATGGCGGCCGTAATGGAGTCATTGTATCTGCAATTTCTCGCAAAGCCAACCTATCTCACTATGCAGTACTAGACAAATGTGAGAAACTGGTAGAAGCAGGCTTAGTCGAGTCCGTCAAAAATGATAGGAACAGAGTCTTTTTGATTACTGAAAAAGGACTGCAGTTTTTCCAGGAATTTAAGAGATTTCAGGGACTCGTAGAGAGTATGAATCTAAGGTACTAACCAAATGAACCAGCAAATCGTACCAATTCATGGGAAAGAGTACCTACGAGAAGATGGAATGCTTTTTGTAAGGACTGATGGTATTCTCGAAACAATGGTCAAAGTTCCACTTTTGGTTGTTAGTATGATTATTGTAACAGCCGTAATGCCAATCCAGTCTTCATTCAGCTCTCCTAGGACCCTAGATCTCATAATTTATCCTGATGGAACAACACATATTTCTGCCGAAGTTGATGTTGATCCACTTGCAACTGATTATGAACTTGATCTGTTTGGAAGCACAATAGATAATTTTGTGGCTGTAGGCGAAAACGGATTCTTGCTTACTAGTGACGTTATAGGAAATTTTGCACTAATTGAAACATTTGGCTCATCTACAATTTCTGTAGAATATGATATTCATGACTTGGTCTCAAAAAAAGGAAGAATTTGGACCTTTTCTTTAGATGCACCGTCTGATTTTACTTTACTTTTACCCAAAAACTCTGCCATAGTTGGAATGACAAATCTACCAATTGATATGAAACTAGTAAATGATCAAAACCAACTTACTTTATCTGAAGGTCAAACTGAGATTGATTATCTTTTTAGCACAACTACAACACCTAATAACCCTGATCCAGTTGAACCTATTTCAAATTCGGATAATTTGATGTATGCAGCAATTGGCAGCGTTGCAACAGCTGCCATAGTTGGAATTGTAGCAATCATCAAAACAAGAAAAAAATCAGCAAGACCAATTCAACAAACTGAAACATCTCAAACCATTATGAAATCTGAATCAATTGCACCTGAAACAATTTTCAAATTAAATCCAGATATTCGTGAAGATGATAAAGAGATAGTGAAGTTTATCTCCAACAACGGGGGCCAAGCATTAGAAAGTGAATTGAGAAAGAAATTCCTACAGCCAAGAACAACTATGTGGCGTGCCGTAAAAAGATTGGAACGTAATGGTATTATAGAAATTGAAAAAAAAGACATGCAAAACCTTGTAAAATTACGCAAGAATTTGGAGGAAGAATTATGAAAACATTAACTCTATTCACAATATTTGTGCTGATTTTTGGAACCACATCTCCGTTACTAGTTAATGATGCACATGCACAAAACGATCCTAGTATCTTATTGCGCATAGCTAAACAAGCAGACAAACAAATTGAAAACCAACTACAGAGAGTTTATGGTGACTCTGTACCTCAAAACATTCAATCTCTGTATGATCAGGGGCATTTAGCAGTAATTTCATTAGAGGATTCTCTTAACGATAATAACATAACCCAAGCAAAGAAAGACTTTCTTTCAGCAATGAAAATTTTTCAACAAATTTCTAGAATAATATCTGAACCAAGTACCGAAGCTAAAGTAACCACAAGAGATACCGCTGACAGAGATCTCACAAGTGAATTAAACAGACTGCATAAATATTTCCAGAACCTAGAGGCAATTTCTAAAAGATATGATACTGGAATTAACTTTGATCAAATCTATGAACTGTTTGAAAAAGGACGTGAACAAATTAGAAATGGCGATAACGAAGGTGCCAAAAACACCATTGGAGAATTAAAGTTACTTCTTAATGACATTCAAAAAAATATTAGGGAACATGCATCAAACAGTGCTACTAAAAGAATCAAGCAATTTCTTGAAAAGCAATTAGATAAGATTGAATCGTTTCTTGATAAAGCTGAACCCTCTGAGAATACCAGAACTGCATATGATTTAATTGTAAAAATCCAACTATCATTATCTGAAGACAATCTTTCTGATGCAAAGAGCAGTTTTTCAGAATTAATCAAATTAGTAAAAGTTATCCAAAAAGCAAACCGCTAGGTAGCATAAGCTTCATATACATTTTCCAAAGAATTTGAGCATGGCTTCAAAGGCAATAGTTGTTGGAGTGGGAATTCCAATGATTGTTGTTGGTGTATTAATGGCATGGCTTTGGGCTCCAGTTGAAGGTGAAATGCAAAACACTGTTGAATTTGTTGGTAGTCTAATTGGAATTTTAGGAGTTGTCTTCTTTATTTCTGGATTATTTTATTCAAAAGAACCTGTAATGCACTAGTAAAAGTCATTGCATAAATAATGAAAACAATCTAAAAAATCATTGAGTGTAAGATTATTTGAGATATTCACATCAATTGAAGGCGAGGGGATTCTGTTTGGAACAAAGACACTTTTTGTTAGATTAGCTGGATGTCCTTTCACATGCTTTTATTGTGATACTAAGGAATCCCTCCCGCTTGATTCAGGCGATGAATATTCAATAGAGGATACATGTGCACTAATTGACAAAAATTTGAAAGACAAGACATTCAAAGTAAATTTTACAGGCGGTGATCCATTAATCCAACACAATGCTGTAGCAGAATTAGCAAAATACGTTCAATCAAAAAATATCTTGACTTATCTAGAATCATCTTGTTTTGATGCAGACAGATTCAATCACGTTTTACCGTTTATTGATATTGTAAAAATAGAGTTTAAGACTAAGGATTCAGAATTTGTTGACTCAAAACACTATGACCTATTAATTGAGAATGCTTGTAAATGTCTTGAATCAGCAATGTCTGCTAAAAAGACTACTTACATCAAAATTGTCACCAGCTCGAAAACAAAATTACATGATTTCAAATTACTTGTTGAAAAAATATTCAATACCGTTTCAAAAGATAACATTGACGGATTTATCATACAGCCTACATTTGGAGTAGCAGAGCCTTCCTTGGACTTATTACTGGAACTCTATGATGCTGTCTATCCATATTATTCTAATGTCAAAGTTGTACCTCAACTTCACAAACTTATTGGTGCACCATAGTGACATTTACCTTGATAATCAGATTAAGTTCAAATACTAGCAGAAATCTGTGAGATTATAAAATGGACAAAGAACGTGTTAAAAAACTCGTTAGGGAATTAATTATTGAGCTTGGGGAAGATCCTACACGTGAGGGATTAATTGACACTCCTGAAAGAATTGCAGACATGTACAAAGAGATTTTTGGAGGATATGAATCTGATTCAGAACTATCTGTACAATTCTCAGAGGATTCTGACGTAGTTGTTGCAAGAGACATTCAGTTTTATTCAATGTGTGAGCATCACATGCTACCATTTTTTGGAAAAATACACATTGCATATTCCCCAAATGGCAGAGTTTTTGGAATCTCAAAACTAGTCAGACTGGTAGAAAAGTATTCTAAAAGATTACAGATTCAAGAAAGACTGACCAAAAATATTGCTGATGAACTGTATGCTCAAGGCGTAAAAGGAGTAGTAGTATTGGCTGATGCTGAGCACCTTTGCATGAAGATGCGAGGAGTAAGAAATGACGCATTACTTTCATCTTCAGCATACAGAGGAATTTATGAAAATAAAGAAGAAAAAGAGAGTATTATGGCCATGATCAGAAGACGTCCATCTGAGAACTTACTCTAAAACAGTGAAAAATTAAATAATCAATCTTTTTGAGATGACACATGGGAGCACATCCAAATGTTCATGTTCCAAAAGAGTCTTGGCCCAATTGGACGTGGTATGCAATTGAATTTGGAATTGTTCTTGCCGTATCTATGTTAGTTTCAAGAGAAATAACAAACTCTATTCAAGGATTGACTCCAGTTGATCAAAATTGGGTCTTTATGGGAATTGTTGGGGGAATTTTCTTGATTTGGTATGCCATAATTAGAACCGTGGTTTTAAAAAGAAAAATTCTTGAAACCCGATACTAGAATTATTTTAGATATTTTGTTCTGTCATTAATTTTTGCATTTGAAAATGCAGCCTTTCTGTTATTGCAAGATTCACATTGGCCACAATGAAGTTTTTTACTTGCATAACAACTCCAAGTATTAAAAATTGAGTTTCCCATAGTTTTGATTCCAATCTTTAAAAGATCACTTTTTGATAATCCCTCACGATAGGGAGACCATATGCTGATATCTTTTCTTAGCCCTGAGTTTATTCCGTCTATTTCTCCTTGATTAAATGCTGATTCTAATTTTTTAGCAAAGGCTGGTCTGCAATCTGGATAATTCTTGTCACCCGTATGTGCTCCATATGCAACAACTGATGCATTTAGCGTATATGCCCATGCAGATGCTATGGATAAGAAAACTGCATTACGAATAGGAACTACTATCGAATAATCAAACTTGCTTGGAATCTTTCTTTTTTTGCTTGTTAATACATTTGAATCTCCATAAAGACTCTTCATAAAATCAATATCTACAATCTTGTGTTCTTTCAAGCCTAGTTTTTTTGCAAAGGTTTTGGCAGCAACAATCTCCCTATTTGCCTTTTGACCATATGAAAACGAGATTCCATACAGCTCATATTTTGACTTTAAAAATGAAGCAGCACATACAGAGTCTATTCCGCCACTAAACACAATTACTGCCTTTTTCATAAAATCACTTTATCTTTGATATTGCACCTTTGCTAGGCTTGCAGATTATTGTTTGACACTTTGTTTTTGCCGATGAAAATCCTCTAGACATTGCACCAGAGATTTTTTTAAGATCAGCTGAACTTTTTGAAAATGCAATGACTGAAGGGCCTGCACCACTAATTGTCACGCCCTCAGCTCCTGCCTTCAGTGCATTTTCTTTAACTCTGGAAAATCCTGGAATCATGTGTTTTCTTGCAGGCTCTACAATCACATCTTTGATTGAGCTTCCAATTAATCCAGGATCTTTTTTAATAAAACCTGTAACAATGCATGCAGCATTTGATAGATTCAATACACTATCAGTTAATTTTACTTTTTTTGGAATAACTCCCCTTGAAACCTTTGTCTTCTTTTTAGGGACTTGTAATTTGGGAACTGCTATACACATTCTAAGATTTGTAGGTGGCTCAATTTTGATTACACTTAACGGATTTGTTCTTACAATCACAAATCCTCCCAAAACAGCTGCTGCGACATTATCATAGTGAACAGACCCTGCACTTGCCTTTTCACCAGATCCTGCAAATTCTACTAGAGAATTATCATCGAGTTTCAAGTTATACAACTTGTTAAATGCTACTGCAGCTGCTGCAGCTGAAGCTGCACTACTTCCCATACCAAATCCAGCTGGAACTCCTTTCTTGATTTTGATTTCAATACCATCTTTAGTTTTGAATTTTTTTATCATATTTTTCACAACCAATCCAGCAGTATTTTGTTCTGGATTTGTAGGAATGTTGTCTGCAGAAATTATTGTAATTCCTTTTTCTTTCTTTTTTGTTAATGTGACTTCATCAAAGAATGCATCTACTGCCAACCCAAACACATCAAACCCTGGCCCTAAATTTGCAGTAGATGAAGGAGCTTTTACCGTAACTTTTGATGCCATCTAGTCTTCTACCTCTTCACCTAAGTTAAGAATTCTGCTTAAGGCACCCTCAAGATTTGCCATCCCTTCTCCTGTAACATTTGATATTGGAATCAATCCTTGTGCAAATCCACTCAAGTTTAGTCCTCGTAGAATATTTGTTGTAAGAGAATATGTTTCTCCATCGGCCTCGTTTGCTATGGCATTTTCTAATGTACGTAAATTTGTAGACCATTGTAAGATGTCTTTTATTTTTGTCCCAATTAGATCCGTTTTTGTAACAACATTGACTGTTGGCAAATTCAAACGTAATCTGATTGATGTTGCTAGTAATGCAATTGAAACAAAATTTACTGGTGTCGTAATTAATGCACCATCAAATAGAAAGATGTTTGTTTTTTCATCAGATGTTATGTTTTCAACAAGAAATCTTCCGCTAGAACGATATGCAAACAATTCAATCTGTCCTGGAGTATCTACAATAAGATAATCTGGATTTACTCTGTTTACCTCATTTTGAATTTCATCAATTTTTGAGGCAATAAGATCATTTGCCATAATCAGTGCTCCATTTGGGCCTAAATCATATTGATTCATGATTGATACAATATCTACATAATCTCTGACATCAATATCGCATGTATATGGAAGATTCTCAACCCCTGGATCTAAGTTCAAGACAGCAGTAAATGCACCATTTTTGGTATGGTATTCACTTAGTTTTGATGTAAGTAGTGATTTTCCCGAACCAGCAGTACCTGAAATAAAAATTGTTTTCAACCTGTTCTGTTTTTGTCTATTTGCTTATATTTCAAACTAGTTTGACATTTTAAAATTTCCAAAACGGAATTCAAATTATGATAAAATTTCCGTCCTGATCATTAACTATAACATTTCATAGAATATGTGATTGAGAAAATTATCCAAAAAGAAGAGTATCTAAAAGAACTAGTCATAAAATTGCTTCAAGAGAGAAACCTAAGTGACTTTGAACAATTAGATTCATTATTCTCTGAAATAAAAGAAGAATTTAATCAGAACAAGAGTCAAATAATTTCATAATTTTGTGCCTAGACTTAGGCGTGAATATCTCAACAAAAACTTAGCTACTCAACTTTCATATTTGTATTTGAAAAAAAATCTTCAAATGAACTGGAGATTAGTTGCCATTCCTGCTACCCTTATTCCAATCTTTATCATTGCAATTCAGTTTGATATTAAAATTGAAGATGTACTAGCTATAGGATTCTTTCCATTTTTAGGTGGTGTGGTAGCAATGATGATAAAACTTGGTCTTCAAGGAGTAAAATTTGCGTACATTGCAAGAAAATATCTTGGTAATTTTGATTCTATTTTGAAGTTAACAGGTGTCCGAGTAGGAAGCGAATTCATAAAATTTACCACTCCAATGTTTGTAGGAGCAGAATTCATAGTAATTTATTATCTACACAAAAAAGGTGTAAAGCCATCAAAGTCAACATGGATTGCAATTATGGATATTGTAACTGAAGTTTTTGCAGGCGGTTTATTGTCAATAATGGCTGGAATTATTGCATTGATGCATGGTGCATATGTTGTTGCAGGCGTGATTTTGGGTACTAGCATTACTGTGACATCATTATGGATGGTATTGTTTTTCTTGTCATCAAAAAGAACATTTCAAGTACCAAAAGTTTTTTCAAAACTTGTAGATAGATTTGGGAAAGAAAAAGGCCAAAGGTATATCGAACAAACTAACATGTGGATGGAAGAAGTATGTACTATGAGCAGAAAAAATCTTAGAACTACTGAATCCAAAAAAGTGTTTACCGTATCATTTTTATTCTCTCTTATATCGTGGTCTTTTTACGGAACATCCTTTATGATTATTGCATTTGGAACAGGTTACATCATAAATGCCTTTGACTCTATCATGGCAGTAATGGGTGCAAATGCAATTGGAAACCTTCCTATTACTGTTGGAGGTTCTGGATTGGCAGAATTTGGCATTGTTGCATTTCTAAATAATTTGGATCCATTCAACTTTGATATTCCTGAGGGGACAGTTGCATGGGATGCTGTAATTGGATGGAGAATCGCGACATACTATGTACCAATAGCAATTACTTGGCTATTGCTGGTAAAATTGGCATTAAGCAAGATTTCCAAGAAAAATCAGAACTAATTCCCTATTCTGGAAATTGCATGTATTATTTTCTAACATACAGTGATTAGTTTATTAATGATTTTTAATTAAATGAAAATATGAAAAGCATAATGCAGTTTGCCATTTTGACAATTGCTATCATTGGCATGTTCGGAATGTCCATTAATGCTTATGCCGATCAGCCTAGTGACAAGCCACAGGCATGTAATAATGATAATGCAAAACATGTTGGAAACAAACATTGTGATGGAAGTGGCACAGGAGCATTTACTGAATGTGATGGATATGATTCTGATACTGGACATGAATCTGATGGGGTAATTGATGCAGATGAACTTGTAGATTGGATTGTAGATAATGGTAAACCAGTCGATATATCTGCTGTTAAAAATAATATTAAAATGATTGAAGAGTCTATCCCCTCCAACAACCCTAATGGAGTAATTGACTCAAACAAAGAACTATCCCTTCTTAACGAGTACTTAGATGGCCTAGACATTCCTATCTGTGCATAAAAATCATTTTTACGAAACCACTTTATCCAATAACTTTCTTTTTATTTCGTGGATTTTAAAAATAAAATTATACTAATTACAGGAGCATCATCTGGAATTGGAAAAGAAACAGCAATAGAATTTGCGAAAAATGGCTCAAATCTAGTTCTTGTTGCAAGAAGAAAGGAAAAATTAGAAGAGTTACAAAAAAAACTTGAAAAATTTAACGTAAAAATCATGGTTTGCCCATGTGATGTTTCTGTTAAATCACAGGTTGCAAAGATGTCTTCAGAAGTATTAAAAAAATTTGGTTCAATTGATATTTTAGTAAATAATGCTGGATTTGCAATTTATGGTTCTGTGTCTGATCTTACTATTGAAGAGATTGAATCGCAAATGGCAATAAATTATTTAGGAATGGTTTATTGTATCAAAAATTTTCTTCCATCAATGATACAAAAAAAATCTGGTCATATTGTTAATGTAGCATCTGTTGCTGCAAGCTTTGGTTTACCGGGAATTGCATCATATTGTGCATCAAAGTTTGCTATGTTAGGATTTTCAGAGGGACTCAAACATGAATTAAATGGCACAGGAGTCGGAATTACTGTTGTTAGTCCAATAATGGTAAGAACAGCTTTTTTTGAACATCCATCATTTGAAAAATTTCCAAAATATTCACCAACTTCACTTAATGCAAAAACTGTTGCAAAAGTTATTCTTCAAGCAGCAAATTCTCCTCGATTGGAGATTGTCGTTCCTTCTGTTGTTCGTGGAGCTATATGGATAAAAAACACTTTTCCATATTTAATAAACCCAATTATAAGAAATACATTTAAGAAAAAACTAGATTCAAAATCTAAATAATCTATTCATCCATATCATCTGTTGATTCACTAGAACCCACATCTAATAATTCCATAGACTTTAATTCAAATTGATAAATAGCATTCATGTCAATCTCTTTTTCTTTTTGAAGATAATCTGAAACTTTTTTACTTAATGGAGCTTTATGTTGATCAAAAGTAAATTCATAAACTACACCCTTTTCTAAGTCTGATGTTTTGATTTTTTTAGGTAAATCCATTGTTATGATATGTCTACCATCCTCTACAGGATCATATAACTGAGCATCTGCTTTATTATCCGCATCGTAAATCTCAAGAATGTATCCAGAACGTTTCAATTCTTGTGGTTTTTGAAATTTGGCATTTTGAATCTCATCTGTAACCCAATCAGGAATGTCATCTTTTTTCTTTGCCATGAAACATCACTAATTTTCTTGTTTTTCTTTTTTACTTTTTTGCCACCAATCTAGATAATCATCATGTTTATCTTCACGAGTTTTTTCTTTTTGATTTAGTTTGAATCTAATGTCTGAAATCTCTTCTCTTGTTGCATACAGTCCACAACGCTTACAGATGAAATGCCTTCTATTCTTTTCATCCATTTTCATTGGAATTTCAATCTCATCAAATAACTTGAATAATTCCTGTCTATCTCTGTCTTCTTCTAGAGTCTCTTCTTCATATTTAGCTTGAATCTTCTTCTTTTCTCTGTGTGTACATTCGGGACAGTTAGGCACTGATGTTTTGCCCTAATTTTTTCCATAAAAGCGTTCCCACAATATCTTATGATCGATTTATCTGACACGCGGATTTTATCGTCATCCCTTGCGGTCAGTTCGCCCATCGAACATCCCGCGTGCCAGATATGAAAAAATCACAAAAATCTGTTTTATCTCTTTTCTTCAAGTGATATTGCTGCAATTTTTGCAGAATTTTCTGCCCCATTTGGAATAAAATTCCTTGAGAATTCAACTAAATTTTCTTCAAAATTGTTGTAACTCTCTTTAATTCTGGATATTGCTTTGATTACTTGTTTTGTATTTGTGGCCAAAACACCAAGATTTTTTTCATCTGCCCATCTTATGTTATTAGTATGTTCATCATAAATTGGCATACCTATAATTGGCTTTGATTTTCCTCCAAGAATTTCACCCATTACAGTATGAGAACCATTAACAACAGCATATTTGCACTGATTCAGAACAGTGTCTTTTTCTTGTTCAGAAAGAAATCCTACATCTATTTGAATCCAATCCAATTTCTTATCAAATGCATCAGATATTGAATATTTTTTGCCATCAGTTCCTATCACAGAATCAATTGATGAATCATTTCTTGCATGAGATATGATTCTTTTTTCATTTATCATCTTGTCATTATGAAAGACCTCTTCATATCTTTGTCCAGTTCCATCATTTGTTGATTTGTTTCCAGTTCTCATCCAATATCCAAAATCTGAATCTTTAACCAAACGTTCTAAATCTGTTGAATTTGTCTTTTCTATTTTTTTAGAATTTGTAAAATGCCCTACATATTCTACTTTTTTTTCTGCTTCTTTTGTAAAATTGAGATTATATTCACATAGTGTATATGGTGGTGGCGAATCTGCAACAAGAATTTTTGTAGCTTTTTCAATTTGTTTTGCAACAAAGATTAACGATGGATAAAAATAAGATCTTGATTTGTATAATTTTGGTCTAAACTGATTTGTAATAAACAAACTTGGAATATTCCGGTTTTTCGCTAAAATATTAGAACCCATATCACCATCATTTATTACCACATCAAACTTTTCTTTATCATACAATTTTCTTTCCTGTCTCAAGTAACTTGCAATTTGTTTTACAAGTGAGGGATTATCTGATACTGGCAACAATAGATTGAGCATTGATAATGAAACACTTGGACCAAATTTTCCGTCAATTGGTGTTGGCATTAAAATCTCATGAATGTGATCTTTTTTGTCAGGAAATTTTTCTAATAATTTTTGATAAACGTGATCCTTACTCGAATAATGAACTTCAAAATCCTCTTTGATATAATCTCCAAGTATTGAATTTAACCTCATCATTCTAGAATAATGTCCACTTCCCCAAGGGTAGATAAATTCACCAATTTTATACATAAATCAAACCTGCATTACGCTGTTTAAATTTTCAATGATTTTCTTCAAAAGAATCTAAAATATCATGCATATTGTTAGGACCAAGATCAACCATTACTGTCTTTTTTGATTTTACTACATCTGCTATTTTGTTTATATGATTTGTGGATTCATTTAATTTCATTGATATGATTTTTCTGATTTTTGAAATATTCTTTTCTATTCCTATCTCTTTTAGGTCATCAAATATTTGCCCATTAATTCCAAATAATGGTAGTATTGGTAACAAATTATTTTCAAAAATAAGTTTCATTGACTCATCAATAAAATTCCTAGAAAAAATTAATGGAGATAATGCAATTGAGACATATCTAACATTTGTTTTTTTAGTTTGTTTAATTAAAACATCTAAAACAGATTTTACCAGCAAAAGATAATTCTTGGTACCATAATTTGAAATATTTAGATTAAAAAAATCAATTTCAATTTTTTGTTTTAATAACCTTGGAATTATTTGATTTAACATTTTTACAATGTTTATAAGATCTGATTTTTGTCTATAACAAACAATAATTTTAGAATTATATCCTTGTTTTATTGTCTCATAACAAGAAATTGCAGAAATCTCATCATATATACAACAAATCGTATCTTGTTTTTTTGCATCAAATGGAATTCCTCCTAATCCTTTATCAATAAAAATACAAACATATCCATGATTTTTTGTTAGATATGTATACAGTAATTTGTCAAAGTTCTCATCAGTTCCAGGTTTTGCATCAATATTTGATTTTTTTTCAATAATTGCTGATGTTGCAGACAACTCTACATCTTTTGTGAAGAATCCCTTTGATTTTCCTTCTACTCGAACTAGAAATCTTTCTCCTTTCAATAGTAAGTTTCCTCCAACCGAAGCAATTTCTTTTACAATTACCTGAAAATCATTTTTAATCTGTCTTGCAATAGCTATTTTTTTAATTCCAAAAAGTAGATTTATTGCAGAAGATGAAAAAACGGGATCATTTGCATCTACCAAAATCACATCTCCATCGCGTTTTATTGAATTAAACTGTTGATTTTTTATTTTTAGAATTTTCTTGATGTTTTCCATTAATTGTGGAATTTTATTTTTAGAAAAATCATTTGGAAAAACTACTACATATGATATTTCCTTCATCTTTTCTTTTTTCATTTGTACTTGTTTATAATTTAGATTAAAACTTAGGTAATCAATATAAAACAAATCATCTGAATGTCTTTGTGACAAAATTTACTCAGAAACAAGTAGATGAACTCAATGAAAAGATAAAGACAGCTGAGGAAGCTCTTCAATGGACATCTGATAATCTGCATCCCAAAGTTGCAAAAGCCTCTAGTTTTGGGGCTGAAGATGCCGTAATAATGGATATTATGTTAAAAATTAATCCTAAATTTCGATTCTTTACTTTAGATACAGGCAGGCTTCCTCAAGAGACTTATGATATAATGGATATTGTTAGAAAAAAATACAATATAACAATTGAAGTGCTATTTCCAGATACTAAAGAAGTTGAAGAAATGGTTAGGGAAAAAGGCATGAATCTTTTCTATGATAGTGTTGAAAATAGAAAACTTTGCTGTGAAATTCGTAAAGTTCATCCAATTAATAGAATGCTTAGTACGTTAGATGGCTGGATTACGGGATTAAGACGTGATCAAACAGAAGTCAGAAAGGATGTTAACATTTTTCAAATTGATAATGGTCATGGGGGAATTTTGAAAATCAATCCAATAATTGACTGGACTTGGGATGATGTTCAAAATTATATCAAAAAGAACAATTTACCCTACAACAGTCTTTTAGACAAAGGATATCCAAGCATTGGATGTGAGCCTTGTACTAGACCGATCAAACCTGGTGAAGATCTTCGTTCTGGTAGATGGTGGTGGGAACAAGGAGAACATAAAGAATGTGGCCTTCATATAGAGCGAAAACGGATGGATTGACATGTCAGAAGAAAATTCAATTAAACCACACGGTGGAAAATTAGTTAATAGAATAACAAAAGCAGATCCTGTAGGATTAGATTCTATCACAATAACTGAGGATTTAGCAAATGATGTTGAAAACATTGCAGACGGAATATTCAGTCCTTTAGAGGGATTTTTAGGTCAACAAGACTTTGAAAATGTTGTTTCAAAAGGTAGACTGACAAATGGTTTGGCATGGACTATTCCAACTGTATTAGATGTTGATCAAGAAACTGCAACAAAATTAAAAGAATCTGGTGATGTCTTGTTGAAAAACCCAGAAGGTATCGGTGTTGCAATTTTACATGTAGAGGAGACTTTTACATTTGACAAGGAAAATACCTCAAAGGGAGTCTATGGAACTACTGATTCATCACATCCTGGTGTTGCAAAAACACTGTCTATGAAAGACTATCTTGTAGGAGGAAAAATCGATTATATTCAAAGACCCGAAGAGACTGAGATCAGAAAATATCGTTTATCTCCTACGCAAACAAGAGAGGCTTTTGCAAAAGCTGGATGGAAAACAATTGTTGCATTTCAAACTAGAAATCCACCACACGTAGCCCATGAAATGTTGCAAAAAACATCAATTACTACAAGAGATGGTGTATTTGTTAATCCAATTATTGGAAAGAAAAAATCTGGTGATTTTGTTGATGAAGTTATCGTAAAATGCTATGAGACAATGATCAAGCATTATTATCCCGAAAACAGATGCAAGCTTGGAACATTGCATACTGAAATGAAATATGCTGGACCTAAAGAAGCAATACATCATGCCATTATGAGACAAAATTATGGGTGCACACATATCATTATTGGAAGAGATCATGCAGGTGTTGGAAACTTTTATGATCCATTCGCAGCTCAAAAAATATTCAACGATTACCCAGAATTGGAAATTTCTCCAGTATTTTTTCCAGCATTTTTCTATTGCAGAAAATGTTTGACATACACAAATCCAAAAGCATGTCCACATGATGATGACGCAAAAGAGCAAATCAGTGGAACCAAACTAAGAGAGATGATTCAGAATGGACAAGCCCCATCTGAATTTATCTTAAGACCTGAAGTATCAAAGGTAATCTTGGACTCTTCTCATCCTTTTGTTGATTAGATATTTATTCACTCTAACATGATTTAGCTTGTGAAATATCTAATTACTCTAATTTTATTTTCAGGATTTCTTATTTTTCCTGCATTTGCTCAGGAAGAAACAAATCCATCTCTAGTAATTGATACAATTGAAATTCCCGGTGAAGAATTCAACAAAATTGCTCGTGATGCAGCTGTTATTCAAATGGAAAAAACACACGAAGTTAGCTGGCAAGCTACAATTGATAATAATCTAATTTATGCAAATCCTGACGGAAATGCTGTTTTGAAAATATATGAAAAAGAAGATCCAGAGCGATTTGTTGAAATAGGAATGGGTTCTCAGCCTAATCACAAATTTTGGGTTGCTGTAAAGACTCCCAAGGAAGGATACGTTGTTGTTCATCGTAATTTAGAGAGAGGTTGGTTTTCTGAAGCCAAAATTATTGTATCATACACTGAACGTGCAGGTCTGACCGTAAATAACGGTGCTAGAATTGTAGTTTCCAATCTTGATATCGGAAAATTCGCCTTTGACTCATATTCTGTGCATGGTATGGAAAGTAGTTCAGATCCACCAGCAGTAAACTCGGGAAGTATGACCGTAGAATTTCTCTCTGGTGATCCTTCAAAGAATGTATTTGCATTATTCCCATTCTATGTAGCAGCTGGAATTGGGGTCTTAGTTGGAGTGTTGTTTCTAACTAAGAAACGCTCTTAGATTTGTAAAATTTGCAATCGTTTCTAATTTTGCAAACATTGCACATTGGCGATATTGGTTTACAAATATTTTGACCGTACATTACAAATGTATCATTAATATCAATCCAAAATTTTTTTGGAATTTTTGCCATCAGTTCTTGTTCTGTTTCTTCTGGGGTTTTCGTATTAACCAAACCCAATCTGTTTGATATCCTATGAACATGAATATCAACTGGGATGGCTGGCTTTTCAAATGCATACACTAAGACACAGTTTGCCGTCTTCCTTCCAACACCTGGCAATTCTACAAGTTTATCTAAATTTTCAGGAACATTTCCCTTGTATTTTGAATTTACAATTTTTGCCACTTCGATAATTCTTTTAGATTTTACATGATAGAAACCAATTGGTTTTATTATTTTTTCAACATCTTTTACTTTGGCATTTGCAAGTGCTTTTGCATTTTTATATTTAGAAAATAATGCTTTTACAACTTTGGTTGTACTTTCATCTTTTGTTCTCGCTGATAAAATAGTACCGATTAAAATACTGAAAGGACCTCCAGTCTCAGCTTCGTGCAATTCTCTTAATGCAGTCATTCTTGGAGGCTTAACAGAATTCATGGTATCCATCATTCCACGAAGAATTTTTTGCATTTCTATTGAGATTATACGTACAAGTATTATATCTGTAATATTCACTAATGATGATGGAACTTACTAAAGAAGAGGAATCTGCACTAAAAGGTGAACAAGGTGAAATCATGCAGATGGCCTACCGAATTTTGGTGGCCACCGGTGAAGCAACAGATGCTGAAAAACTAATTCCTATTGAGTGGGCACATCTTTCAGGCGTAAATTACAATACAATTGGCGATGCAGGAGAAGAATTTCTTGCCAGTATTAGTAAGGATGCACGGGTAAAGGTCAAGACTACGTTAAATCCAATGGGCTTTGATATTGATAACGTATCAAACTATGGTCTGGATGAGAATTTTATTTCAAAACAACTTTCAATCAAGAATTCATATGAGACAATGGGTGTGACTCCTTCTTTTTCATGTATTCCGTATGAAATTTTTGATATTCCAAAAGAAGGAACTCAAGTATCCTTTGCTGAAAGCAATGCAGCTATACATGCAAATTCTTTTGATAACTTGAAAACAAATAAAGAAAGTGCATTTAGTGCACTTGCAAGTGCAATAACTGGAAAAAGTCCATACTCTTCACTTCGAAAAGACGATAACCCAAATCTTACAATCAGGATGAGAGTTGATGATCCAAATGAGCTGACCTTTGGAATGCTTGGATTTTTTGCAGGTAAAGTTGGTAACAACTCTGTAAATATTTCAGGAGTTGGTGAAATGGATAGACGTAGCTGCAAAGCACTGTGTGGTGGTATGGGAACTTCTGGAACCTGTGCAAAGTTTGTTTTTGGTGATGGTGAACCTGATTGTGAAAAAGTTGATTTTGATAAAAAGGAGATGCAAAATGTTTATGATGAACTAAACACTGCAGAGAAAGGCGATCTTATTACACTTGGCAGCCCACAACTGGGCTTGGAAGAAATATCGGATCTTACACATAAACTAAAGGGACGATCTTTTAAAAAGAGATGTATGATATTCTGTCCACGATCTGTAAAAAAGCAAGCAAGAAAGATTGGATATACAAATGAGCTTGAAAGGGCTGGATGTGAAATACTTTCAGACTGCTGTACATGTCTTACCCCCTTGATTAACAAAGATGATGTTGACTCTGTCACTACAAATAGCATAAAGGGTGCGTTTTATCTCAAAAATTCAAACGGTGTAGATATCAATTTAAAACCATTATCGCAGATTGTTGAAGATGAGACAAGATGAAAAAAATTCTGGTTAAAGGAAAAACAAAAGGTACCGTCTTAAAATCACATGATCCGATAAACTTTCTAGGCACAGTTGACAAAAAAACAGGCATAATTAGTGACAAAAATCATGAACTTTACAATAAATCCATAAGAGATTCGATACTTGTTTTTCCTTCTGGTGTTGGAAGTAGTGTTGGTGCATACACTATCTATTCTATAAAATCAAACAATTCTGCACCGCTTGCTATGATATGTCAAAAAGCAGATCTTACTGTTGCTACTGGATGTGCACTTGCAAATATTCCTCTGATAACAATATCTGATGAAGAATTTTCTTCATTGCATAATGGGCAAAAAATTTCATTAGACACCGATTCCTCAAATCCTATAACTTTTCTTGAATAACTGAACCATTTGGTTTTTCTTCTTTAAAGACAATACCCTCAAATTTTTCAATCTCTGTATTGGAATCTTTCCAATGATCTTTTGACAATCCTGCCTTTTCACATGTGTATTCTAAAAATTCTTGTTCATTCCAATTGTATTCGACTGGAACTTGCGGTAACAACAATCCTGAATTAAAACCATTTCTAACAATTAATCCATCTCTTCCAACTTTAATTTCTGATAGATACTCTTTTGGATCATTTACTATGATTTTTCTTGGTGGTGTCAAAACAGTTACTTCAAAGGAAATTGATTCCAATTCTTCACTTTTTATAGGAGGAAATCTAGGATCTTCAACTGCAGCTGCAATTGCGGCATCTTTTAATGCTAAAAACAATTTTTTATCTGGCAAAGGATATCCAATACAACCTCTCAAACCAATAGGGTTGTTTAAGGTAACAAATACTCCTGCATTAAAAGAAAAATCCTCTCTAAAGTTTTTGTCTAGCTCAGACACTGTTTCTGATCTGAGATACTCTGTAACGATTCTTCTTGCTGTCTTTACAAGAACCTCTCCTTCTTTTTGAGTTAGATTATTGTAATCTTTCATTTATCTCCATCACAAATCTCTGTAGATTTGTTATATGTGTGCCTTCCCAATATACTTGATTGCAGCCTTTACACTTCCAGAATTTTTCATTTATTTCAAAAACTTTGGGAGGAATCAATTCTTTTACTGATGATTTCAAAACAACTTCTGTATTGGAATTACATTTAGGACATCTGGCAATGTCTCCATTAATCTGAGAAATTGCTATGCCTGAACTATTGATTATCTCTAAAAACTGTCCAATTTCATCATGTCTTGAAACAAGAATTGATTTCAAACCTGCTTTTTTTGATTTTCTTACCAAACTTTCATCTCTTGAGACAATTACTCTATCTTCATTTTTTGCCTCTTCGATCAATTTATCATCATCGATATCTGCATCATATTTTGAATCATATCCTAACAGTCGCATTTTTTTTGCAACATTTCCTAGCATTGAATCTACAAAAAAACAAACCTTAGAGTGCATTTCCAAATGCCACTTCTTTAATCTGACTTTGTCCTGATGGAAGGACTCTTACAAATTCATCAATGGAGATATTTCTAACAATTTCTTCATCTAATTTGGAGAATTCTATCCTTATTTTTTTTGCAGCATCGACTAGTTCTGAACCATGTGGTTCAATTATTGCATAATAAACAGAATTTTTCTTTATTGGTTCTGGAGGACCACACGTAAGAATATGATGTTCTTCTTGACGAATAATTCCGACTGCCAACTTTAAAGATGGAACTCCAATGAAGTTTCTTTTTCCTTCTATTGTAAATGATCCTTTTGGAAGAAATTGTCCACTAGGAGCAGATTTTTTCACTTGTTCTGGATTCACCCAGTATGTTTTAAGGCCATGTATTCCTTCCCTCCACGCTCTGCTAAAACATGCAGTAGCATGCGCAACCTCATTCATGCTTGTATCCGGAGGGTTTTCTGCATCTTTTAAAATAAAAAATGGTGAACCGTGAATCTCCCCATGAAATATTTTGTCATTTTTCCCAAGATGCTTTCTAACAACTGCAGAATTAGATGCAGCATCCCGTCCACCAATTGCAAGTAATCCGTCCGATGTGAAAAACCATCTATAACGTTCATACCAATTCTTTTTTCTTATGTCTGATACAACAATAGTGTTCTTTTCAGATTCAGTCTTGTTTTGCAATTTTTCTAATTTCTTCAATGTTTTTTCTTTGATATCTTGAATTGATTTTATTGCACTTGATTGACGTTTTGCTTCATTGAATAGTACTGATGCAATTGATTGTAAAGGTGCGTTTGGATTGATCTGAATTTTTTGTTCGTTAATTATTATTAACGGAATACCTTTTTCTTTTGCAATTTTTGTATTGTTCTCTGATAAAATTTTCTGAGACCTTGGATCTTCTATTGAAATAATTCCTTGTGAAACCATCCCAAATAACGAGTTTGCAACATTTGTTATTTTTTCAGATTTTTCTTTCACAATTTCTATTGCCTTTTCCTGTTCAGAAATCTGACTTTGTAATTCCTTGATTTTCTTTTCTGAATCACTTGATTGAACCGATTTCCCTTTCTCTATGATATTTTCAGTAAAAACAGTATCAAGCCCTTCAATAAAGCTGTTAACAGGAGTTATGTTTTCCTCAACTCCTAATCTTATTGGCAGAACTTCAGTTTTTTCATTTCTAGTAATCACTGGTTCATGTTTTCCAGAAATTACATTGTTTACAACTTCTTTTGTTGTTTCATACAATTTCCTCACTTCTTTTTCTGAAAACTGGTTGCATACTTTTTTTGAATCAATTCCTGCAAACTCGAATATTCCTTCAGCATACTTTTTTGGCAAACCAAGATTTCTTCCAATCCATTTTGCCCCTGCCAAATCTGACATTTTCATCTGTTCAAAGTCTGATTCAGACACATTAAGAATATCTAATCCATCATTTGGTGGTGGAACGTACTCTAGCCCAACACCTAACTTTCTGTGACGCACATCAATTGAGTGCTGCAATGCTAAAATTTTCATTTCACTATTACAGAGCAAAATATTCCCATCTCCGAAAAATTCCCCAACAATAACAAACTCTTTGTCAAATCCTGCAAATGTAAAATATGCAATACGCTCAGTTCCAATCTGTTCAATCTTCTTTAGCTTTAATCGGAGCAAATCATTTCGAAGTCTTTTCTGTAATCTGTTTGGTTCCATCTGTTCTATCTTGACAGATGTAATCCACACTCCAAATGTTGAGATCATCATGAAAATGTCTGGCTTTTCTGTATGGTGAAGCTTAAACAGAATACTGTCTTTTGTAATGCCATAGATATTGCTGACATAGTAGTCTTGAACTTCCTTTGTGATTCTATCAACTAAATAACGTAGCTCAATTCCAGCAAGTGGCATAACCAAAACTCTGATTGACTAAATTATACTCTTGCTATCTTGCCTAGTCTGTGACCAAAGATTTTAAACGAGGCTTGCTTGAGTCACGCTAGAAATTCAATTGGCAAAATTCAAAAAGAAAAAATCTCAACCAACTCCAGGACCTGATGACTCTAAAAAGGAAAAACCTGTAGAGGATAGAGAAATTCCTGAAACAGAGCCAGTTGAATCTAAAACACCTGATATTCCTCCCTCTGAACCGCCGGTAAATGAGGTTGAGAAGAGTGAAAAAGATAAAAAACTAAACAAGTTGTTTTGGTTAAGAGTAGGATTTGCAGTAATTGCTGGAACCGCTGCGACGTTTATCTTCGACGGTATTTCAGACATGGAAGAAAAACGTTGGACTTCGATTGGATTTATGATAATTGTCTTTATTGTTACTATAGTTATTGCAAAAGGAATGAAGATACAACTTCCTACTTCTGATAGAAAGAAAATTGTTACACAGGGAATCGGAAGCTATATTTTCATTTACTTGTTCATCTGGGTTTTAACTAATACGCTAGTTCATGGAAATCCTGCTGCAACAGGAATCCCATCCCCAATACCATAACGTCGTTTCATTGGTAACTAATAATGTGGAATTTTAAAACACCTGGGATTCCTGACGAAGAATTTGAACGTACTGAAAAAGTTCCAATTACTAAAGAGGAAATACGTGTAATGCAAATTAGTAAGGCTCGTTTAAAACCTGGACAAATTGTATATGATATTGGTTGTGGCAGTGGATCAATTACTGTAGAAGCGGCAATACAAGTAGAAAATTCTGGAAAGGTCATTGCAGTTGATTATGATGAAAATGCGATAGAACTAACAAGAAAAAATACAGAGAAATTTAACCTGAAAAACATTTCAATTGTTACTGGTAACGCTAAAGAAAAAATTCTGGATTTGCCAGAAGCTGACGTGATTTTTGTTGGTGGCACCGGAGGTGATACACAAGAAATAGTTGAAAAGTCACAAAACAAGCTTAAATCAGGAGGACGAATTGTAATAGGTGTGATTTTAATTGAAACAATGTATTCTGTATTGACCATTCTTGATGACCTGGAATTTGTCGATGTAGATATTACTCAAGTTACCATATCAAAAAGCAGAAAAACCTCTAAAGGAACTATGATGTTGGCCCGAAACCCAGTTACTATAATCTCTGCAACTCGAAAGTAATCTAGCTTTTTAATTGGGAGGAAAATCCTATCTTTTATGCCTGAACTAGTAGGAATTGGTGTTGGACCTGGAGATCCAGATCTTCTCACGGTAAAAGCAGTAAAGGCAATTCAAAGTGCTGATGTAATAATGTGCCCTGCATCAAAAGTGGACAGACCCAGTATTGCATTATCTGTGGTTGATTCCTTAATTGACAAATCAAAGAATCAAGAAATTGTAAAGCTGATTTTTCCGATGACTAAAGATAAAGATGTACTTACAGAAACATGGAAGAAAAATGCAAAAATTATGGCTGAAAAAGTCTTGACTGGAAAAAATGTCGTTTATCTCACAGTAGGTGATCCATTTTTGTATAGTACTTGGATCTATATGCACAGAGACATTTCAGAAAATCATCCAGAGATTAAAATTTCTGTAATTCCTGGAATTGTATCAATGTTTACTTTTGCATCCAAAGTTGGTGTAAGCATTGCTGAAGGTGCTGAAAAAGTTTCAATCATCCCATCATGTTATGATTTATCTAGTGTTAAAGAAATTGCAAAAAATTCCGAATCTATGATTTTTCTTAAAGATGGCCGATACTTTGATCAAGTAATTCAGGTACTAAAGGATGCGGGATTTCCTGATGACTCCATATTCGCAATAGGACAAGATCTTGGAACAGACAATGAAATAATTAGAAAAATGAAACTCGGTGAAGTAAATGATGACACATTGACTACAAAATATTTCTCAATATTGGTGGTAAAACGTGTCTGAGGTATTTTTTGTCGGTTGTGGTCCTGGTGACCCTGAATTAATTACTGTAAAAGCAAAAAAACTAATTCAAAAAGCTGATGTTGTAGTTTATTCTGGCTCATTGATTCCTAAACCAATTCTAAAACTGTGCAAAAAAGGAAAACTCTATGATGCTGCAAAATTAGTCAGAGAAGAAATTTTTGATCTGCTTTATAAAAATGCAAAAAAAAACAAACTTGTTGTTAGACTACATGATGGTGATCCATCAATTTATGGAGCAATAAAAGAACAAATCGACAACCTAGAGGAAAACGGAATAAAATCTACTGTAATTCCTGGAATTACTGCATTTCTAGCCTCAGCAGCTGCATTAGGCACTCAGTTGACCTTACCTGGAGTCACACAAACAATAATTGTCACAAGAGCAGAATCTAGAACAAAGGTTCCTAAACGTGAAAAAATATCTGAGCTTGCAAAACACAAAGCTACTCTTATCTTTTATCTTAGTGTGCATTTATTACCAAAACTTGTCAAAGAAGCAATTGCAGGAGGTTACAAAAAAACAACCCCTGTTGCTGTAGTATATAGAGCCAGTTGGGATGATCAGAAAATCATCAGAGGAACTCTAAATGATATTGCAAAAAAAGTTAAAGACGAAAAAATTACACGAACCGCAATTGTAATAATTAGTGATGTCATTGAACCTGAATCTTATGAATATTCAAAACTATATGATAAGGAATTTAGTCATGGATACAGAAAAGCAAAATCTAACAAGATAAAAAATTAACTTTATTTTTAATTCCTAATCTTCTCAAGTTTTTTTCAAACTTTTTTGTATCGTCAGAACTGAAAATCATTAACTTATTTCGTTCTTCCTCTTTATTTTGAAATCTTCTTTGGATTTTCTTTGCAATAATGTTTCCAGGATCAATAAATTTTGTATTTGGAAATTCTTTTACTAGTAGTTTTTTTAGAAATGGTAAATGTGTACTTGACAGAGTAATTACATCAATATTTTTTTCAGCTAAAATATTTTTAAGATTTTTTTTGATTGTTATTTTACAAAATAATTTATCCGTAAGAAACATTCCAGATTCAACAAGTTCTACCAATTTTGATCCATTAATTTTATGGATTTTTGTAGATGAATTTAATTTAGAATTTTTGATATAACTTGACAGCTCTCTGCTATTGATTGTTGCTTGTGTAGCTAGAACTCCAATATTTTTTGTTTTTGAGATTTTTTCAGCTTCTCTTATGGGGGGTCTTATACCAATAACCTGTTCATCATCTATGTCAAGAATTACTGTGGGAGTATTGGATCCGATAACTATCAAATCTGGAGAAAATTTTTCATTTAACACTTTTATTGAATTTCTAATGATCTTTGTTAACTCAGATTTTGTTTTTTTGCCATATGGGAAATTTTTCTGGTCAGCAAAATAGATTATTTCTGCTTTCATTGTTTTTTGAATTTCTTTAATTACCGATAATGATCCTAGCCCGGAATCAAAAACCGCTATTTTAGCCATAAAATTACTCTGTTTGGCTTGAATAAAATTTTGTTAGCTAAATTTAGTCTAAAGTCGATCTAAATACACACCGCCAATTAAGAGTAAATTCCTAAATTAACGACATGCCAAACTTCGACAAGACTTGGGCTCGACAAGAGACCCAAAGCGTAACTGGCAAACTCCGTGAAGCAGTAAAGCCTCAAGGTGCATTAAAACCACGAATCCAAACTGCAGTAAACAAACTACAAGTCCAAATCTCAAAAATGGACTCTATGTTAACAAAACTGCACGAAAGAGATGCGCAACTCTTTCAGAGAGTCGTGACTGCAATGCAGCAACATGATACTAGCACAAGTAGAGTTTTGTCTAACGAATTAGCTGAAATTCGTAAAGTTACAAAGATGCTCGGCAACGCAAGAATGTCATTAGAACAAGTCCAATTAAGACTTACGACTATTCATGATCTTGGCGATGCTATGGTAGCAATTGGACCAGCGATGTCAACAATGAAGGGATTGAAGTCATCACTAGGAAGATTCATGCCAGAAGCAGACTCAGAATTGAATACCATGACCCAGACACTCAATGGACTAATGATGGATTCACTTGCAGGAGACTCATTTAGCATGGAGTCTGATGTCTCAAGTGAAGAAACCGAAAAGATTCTTCAGGAAGCATCTGCAGTAGCTGAGCAACAGATAGGAGACAAATTCCCATCTGTACCATCCCCAACTGGACTTTCGTCTCAATCCTCTACTTCTACATTTGAGTAGATTGTAAAAGACGTTTAGTCTCTCTTTTTGTTTTAATTCCTTAAACTCATTCTAGTAATTTTTCTTTAAACGTCAATTTTTTGTTTAATACGAAATTTCCAAATGCGGCGGTTATTACTGCTAAAATCAGTGCTAATGGATATTCAATATGGTTACTATCTACTAGGAAATATACCATTCCTAACTGTACTAAAGCACCAAATGAACTAAACATAGCAAATTTTCCATACTGAGAAACTGTTTTTTTAATTCTGAAATCTCTATCCCCAAATGTCCATGCTTTATTTAAAATGAAATTTGTTGTAATTGATGCAATAATTCCAATAACATTTGCATGCAAATACCACATATCTGAAATTCCACCAACAAAAAGTAGTGAAATCAAATAATTTACAATAAATCCAGATGCGCCAACAGTATAAAATCTACCAGCTTTGTAAAGAAATTTTACTGATGAACGATTTTCTTGTTTTTCAAGTAGTTTGCCATATCTATATAATTTCCAAACTGATTTAGTATAATCAATTATTGTCTTTATTCCTAATTTGCTAGAACCGACTTCTCTATCTTGAAAAGTATATGGAATTTCTTTGATGTTTACACCTTTTGTTTTAACTAATAATTCTAAAAGGAATTTGTATCCAATTGCATCAATATTTAGACCTTTGAGAATATTTCGCTTAAATGCAAAAAATCCAGACATTGGATCATTTGTATCAACACCTAATCCTTTTTTTGCAATCAAAGTTGCAAACTTACTCATGAATTTTCTTTTAAATGACCATCCTTGAATTCTCCCACCCTTGATATATCGTGATGCAACTGCAATATCATATTGGTATTTTTTTATTGATTCTATTAATTTTGGAATGATTTGAGGAGGATGAGAAAAATCGCTATCCATTACCACAATTGTGTCTCCTTTTGCATGTTGAATTCCATTAAGAATTGCAGAACCTAGACCATCCTTTGTTTTTCTATGAATTATTTCTATTGTATAATCGGTAATTTTTTTCAAATTTTTGAGATAATCTTCAACAATTTTCCCTGTTCCATCTGGAGAGTTATCATCTACAATTATTGTTTGAGCTGAAATATTTTTTGGTAAATTCTCTTTAATTGATTTTAAAACATTCAAAATATTTTGAGACTCATTATATGTAGGAATTATAATTGATATTTGTAAATCATTATTTTTTAACTTATTTTGAATCATATATACTCGTACAAAAAATGAATTCTTATTAAATTTTTTAACTTATTTTATCTGCGGGTTTTAACTTGATTTAACTTATTAATCTTAAAAATTTTTAATTCTTGAGGCATTAAAAATTTGTGAATATGTTAGAAAATTATATCGTTAAAAAAGGAGCAAAAATTGGTAAAAATGTATCAATCGGACATAACTCTTTAATTTATTCTGATGTAATAATTCAAGAAAATACTAGAATCGGTCCTAACTGTATTATAGGACATCCCTCAAAAGCTACAATTCTTAATTCTAAAAAACTAGATCCTAAATTACAAAAAAGACTTTTAACTTCTAAAACAGTTATTGGAAAAAACTCTATCATTCGTTCTGGAACAATAATCTACTCTAATGTTAAACTTGGAAATAATTGTAATACTGGTCATAATGCAGTTATTCGTGAACACACTAAAATTGGAAATAATTGTATTATTGGAACAAATGTAGTTCTTAATGGTTTTACAAAAATTGGTAATTTTACTAGAATTAACACAACATGTGCATTGCCACAATCTACTATAATCGGTAAAGGTGTATTTTTGGCTCCTCTAGTAGCATTTTCCGATAACAAGAATGTAGTTATGGGAAATGGTAATGAAGCTCCAATCATTAAGGATTATGTTAGATTAGGTGTGGGGACCATAGTTTTACCAAATATTACCATTGGTCGTGGTTCTCTAGTTGGAAGTGGTTCTGTAGTAACAAAAGATATTCCTTCCATGTCTATTTGTTATGGAAATCCAGCAATAATAAAATCTAAAATTTCTAAAAATGAATTAATAAAATACAAAATGAGTGTTGAACATTAATTTTTGTTTGTTGTAATATTATGAAATTTAATAATTTTATATTAAAACACTACACAATAACTATTGAAAAAATCAGAAAATTCATGTGTAATAGTAATTGCTTATAATGAAAGTAAAGTAATTAAAAATCTAATTGAAGAGATTAAAAAATATTTTTCCGGGCCAATAATTATCGTTGATGATGGCTCATCTGATGATACATTAGAAATAATTTCTCAAACTCAAAAAAATATTTCTAATATTCATCTTATATCCCACCCAATTAATCTGGGACCTTTTGTAGCAATTCATACGGGGATAAAATATGCACTTAAACTAAACTGTAAATATTTTATTAATGTAGATGGAGATGGTCAACATCCCCCACAATTTATTCCAAAACTTTTACAACCTATTTATGATGATAAAGCTGATCTGGTGATTGGCTCTAGATATCTTATTGACACTGGTTATCAGACTAGTGCAACTAGATTAATTGGCATAAGGGGTAGTTCAAAGGCAGTATCTTTGTTTGGCAGACAAAAAATTACTGATGTAACCTCTGGTTTTCGTGCTTATAATCTAAAATGTGCTAAGGAGATGATGAAATATTATTTAACTGTGAATACAGTTTTTGAATTTACTTTACGATTTAGTAAAAGCGGGTATAGGATTTATGAAATTGCAATACCTATGAAAAAACGTGAATATGGAACTTCATATCTAAAATCATATAGATTACTTCTATACCCTTTCAGAATATTTTTTGAAATAATTAAAAGCTTTTTGTAAAGTCATGTTTTATAATATTTAATTAACTCACTAATGCCCCTGTCAATATTGATCTTGGGAATATAACCCAAAATCTCTACTGATTTCTGTGTAATTATTTTTGGTTTTACTGATTCGTTTTCATCTATTAGATTTTCATCTCTTACTATCTTTACATCTTTTTCAATTGATTCAAAAATTTGCGTCTTTACTTTTTTTGCCAAGTCATTAACAGAAAAAATATCTGGTCCAGATATGTTAAATATTTGGTATTTTTTAATTTCTTTTGTTATTGCAAGCGAATATGCAAAACATGCATCTGTAATATTTAGAAAACTCCTAAACTGATTTCCTGTTCCAGTAATAGTTATAGTACCTTTTTCTATTGCATTTTTAACAAATGCTGCCACCACATTTTGTTTTACAGTTAAACCAATTCCATAAAGATTTGATTTTCGTAAAATTATTGATGGAATTTGTGAATTTTCCGCAAATTCTTTTATCGCTAATTCTGCTTCTAATTTCTGTTTTCCATATTCCGTTACTGGATAAACTGGATCAGACTCATTAAATATTTCTGCATTACCATATATTGCTGACATTGTAGATGCAAAAACAAATTTTTTTATATCATTTGACTTGATAGCGGCAAGTAGAGTTTTTGTTCCTGAAACGTTGATTTGTTTGGAAAATTCTGGTAATTCTTGGCATTTTTTTACATCTGCAATTGCTGCTAAATGGATTATATGCTCAACCCCATCTGTTATTTTTTTTAACTTCTCTTTATCTTTTAGATTATTTTTAAAAAATTTAATTTTTTTAGTATCTATTTTTTCTTTAAATTCTTTTGACGGTTCTATTGTATCTAAAATTTTTATTTCATCTATGATTTTATTTTCTAATAGATTTAACGCAAGAAAGGAACCTACCCATCCACATCCTCCTGTAATTAATAAAGTCATTTTATTTTGTTTTTACTTTCTTCATAATTGATATTACTTCATTGATATCGTCATTTGATAAACCTGGATGATTAGGTAATCCAATTAATCTACCAGCAATTTTTTCTACATTTGGTAAAAATACTTTAGAATAATCCAACTCGGTTGGCACCAAACCATTAAAATTATTTTCTAATAATACTGGTTGTTTGTAAAGTGGTTCAGTATATCTATGTCGTACTTCTAATCCCTTTTCTAGTAAAAACTCTCTTAATTGTTTTCCTGACATACCTATTTTTTCTTCATCAATTTTAAATGCACACCAAAAAAATGTATGTTTTACATAATTTGGAATATGTTGTGCTTCTAACCAACTTAGAGATTCTAATCCTTTCCTTAGTTTGTTTGAGTTACAGATTCTTTTCTTGTTTAACATGTCTAATTTCTTTAATTGTACAATTCCTATTGCAGCATGTATTTCACTCATACGGTAATTGTATCCTAAATAGACATGATCATTTCTATTAGTCATTCCATGATTTCTAATTGCTCTGATCTTGTTGGCAACATCTTCATTATTTGTAGTGACCATTCCTCCTTCGCCTGTAGTCATGTTTTTTGTTGCATAAAAACTCCAACAATTTGCATCTCCAAAAGTTCCTACTTTCTTACCTTTGTATTCTGTACCATGTGCTTGTGCACAATCTTCAATAATTTTGATATTTTTTGATTTTCCAATATCACAAATATGATCCATTTCTGCGGCCATTCCAAAAAAGTGTACTGGAATTACTGCACGAGTTTTCTCTGAGATTTTTTTTTCCACATCTATAGGATCTATACAATATGTATCAGGATCCAAATCTGCAAAAACAGGAGTTGCTCCTTGATGTAATACTGCTTCAACTGTAGCAAAAAATGTTAAAGGAGGAACAATTACCTCATCTCCAGGTTTAATACCTAATGCAATAAGAGATAGATGTAATGACGACGTTCCGCTGCTTGTAGCGATTGCATATTTTGCTCCTATGAACTTTGCAAACTCATCCTCAAATTCCTTTGCTTTTGGACCATCTGCATATCTACCTGATCTTAATACATCTGCTACTGCGTTAATTTCTTGTTCATCAGTTATTGGAATTGAAACTTTAATCATCTTCATTATCTTCTCCTGAAATTTTTTCTTTTAATGCAAGCTTTTGCACAAGTGATTTGATTTTATTATTTAATGAATAAACATTTGTAAATAAAACGTATACCAAAATAAATAAAATTACATTAGTGATAATTAAAGCAATGATAAAAACATCTCCAACTTCAAGTAAACTAAGTAACGCTTGTGGAGCTTTTGGAATAATAAATGCTAATAATGCTACACCCCAAATCGTTATCCAAAATAAAAATGCCCCTTTTCCAATTCGCTCTCTTTTATAATCAGTAATTGCTTTACCTATCAAAAATAATGAAATAAGTAATCCAATTATTTGTAACACTTGAAATGAATCATTGAAAATTGATGTTTCAGCCATATCTTAAGTCTCTTTTTTCATATTTACTCTTGTAATATACAATCAATAAATAAATTGTATATGCAATAGATGATAAAACTACTGAAATTGCAAGACCAATCTGTTCAAAAAGTGGTGCAAATATTCCAATAAATAATAACAAAGAGCCAATCCTTACTATTGCAGAGTAGCCCACAGTTGTTGATTCTCTAGCTTGTAACTTAGCATTAATGATATGTGACATTGTAATGGGAATTATTGCAAGTATCATTATTTGCATTGATTGTATTCCTTTGGAATACTCTGGTAAAATTATTGGTATTGCATGTGGAACTAAAATTATAATAAAAATTGTAACACTTGAAATCAATCCAAAAACACCTAAAGCTATTTTATTTCGGTTCTTACCTTGTGATTCCTCTGGTAACAAAAATGAATGAAGCGCAGTAGGAATAACCTCTAATGCTAGCAAAACTTGTAAATTAAATTGATAAATACCTACAGTTGAAAAACCCAAAATTGGAACAATTAATAGCTTATCTATCATTTTAGGCAGATTTGTAGAAGCATCTACTCCAAAATTATTGAACAGAACTTTTGAAGTATTCTTTATTTTTGAAAAATTTTTTGAAATTTTGATTAGCCTAAGATAAGAAATACTTGGTAAAACATTACTAGCAATCAAGCCCAACATAACTCCAGAAATTCCTAAGGGAATATAGAGAACTAATGGAATTATAATCATAAGAATTCCTTGAATACATACAAGTTTGAATTGTTCTTTGTATTTTCTTTGTCCTAACAAATTAAAAAAATTCATTAAAAATAATGATGTTCCAAGTGATAAGATTGCTGCAAAAAGATTGATTGGTATCAAAATTATTGCAGCAATTGACGTCGTGATTATTGCTAAAAAATTAATTTGATTTGCTTTTTCTTCTTCATTCTTGCTTTGAAAAATCGCTGAGCTGTATGGTAAACCAAATCTAGAAATGATAGAAAACGTACCAGCTAATGCTATGATATAACTAAGATTTCCATATTCTTCTGGTGTCATAAAAAATACAAATATTATGTAGAATAGTGCATGTGAACCTGAGTTGACTATTCTAGATGCTACAACAAATGAAAATTTTTTAAATGATTTTTCCAACGTCATTCTTTGTATTTACTAATAATTGTTAATCATGGAATTAGATCTTGTGGCTCCCCATCTCTCCATTTTAAAATTTTTATAATGGACTCTCTCTTCTTTTCAATTCTGTCTTTATGAACAATCAAATCATCTAACATTTTTGAAATTTCATCATTAATGTAATTTGTAGGTTTGAAACCTAATTCTTTTAATTTTTGATGTTCAGCATTGTAATAATTATCTTCACTTTCAACTCTTGGATTTTCAATATGTTTTATTTCAACATTCAATCCTTTTTGATTACCTATGTTCTTAACTCTATGTGCTAAATCATCAATAGAATACTGCTCATCAAATTGATTAACAACTCTATAATTTTCATCGGTTGGTGGATTTTCTATTAGTAATGAAATACATTGTATTGAGTCATTTAGTGCCAAAAATCCTCTTTTTTGTTTACCTTTACCATATGGTGTCAATGGATGATTGATTACCGCTTGAGCACAAAATCGATTTATTGCAGTACCAAAAGCTTCATCAAAATCGTATCTCGTATGATCCTCTTCTTCAATAATTTCTTGAGTTCTTGTTCCATAAACAATACCTTGCATAATGTCAGTAGATTTCAATCCCCACAATTTGCAAGCAAACATTATGTTATTGCTGTCATGAACCTTGCTCCAATGATACCAACTTCCAGCTTGTTTTGGATATGGAATCATTGCTTTCTTACCTTTGTATTCAATTTCAAAAAACCCCTCTGGTATATCTAATCCTGAATCATATCCATATTCTCCCATAGTACCTAATTTTACCAAATGTGTATTTGGACAATGATTTTTTATTGCGTAAATAAGATTGAAAGTTCCCATCACATTGTTGTATTGAGTATTGCTTGCATGTTGTTGATCTATCATGCTAAATGGTGCTGATGGTTGTTCTGCAAGATGCACAATTGCATCTGGTTGAAATTTCATTACAACATTATTGATTAATTGAGGATCCAAAATACTTCCTAAAGTAAAATTGATTCTATTTCCATATCTTCTTTTTAGATTCTTTATTCTTTCTTGAATGGTAAGAATTGGAATAGCAGACCATGAGCCTAATTCTTGAACATTTTTTCTTCTATCTAGATTGTCAACACCATATACCTCATTTCCTCTTGCAAGCTGATGTAGCGCAAGTGGCCAACCAATGTATCCATCCATGCCTAAAATTAAAATTTTCATAATTTCTCTTTAAACTCCTGAATAAAAAGGATAAAAGAAAAAACTCCTAGATTTTAATTCCAAAATGGAAATTATCATATATTCTCAATCCTATCTTAGTTGGCTATAAAACACTGAAAATTTATCGCTTTTCACAATAAAAATTAGAAATATAAAAAATATAAAAAATATAATCATAGATGATCCAAACTCTGGAAGAGATTTGTCAGGAGAAACAATCTGTCCCCATTTTGTTGGAGGTGGGATCTTATTTAACTCACTAATTTCTTGTGGCCAAATAATTGGATCATTTCTATCAGAGTCAATTACAAAAACTAAAAATCCATAATTATCTGATCTACCAATTACTTCAGTTGGAATTTTAAATTCGTAACTTGCATGAGGTTTTTTAGAATATCGATCATTTTCATCTGACATTGTTCCTACTCCGATAAACTCATGGTGATTTTGTATGATCATGAAATTATTTTCCACATTTTCACCATGTCCTCCTTGTAATGTTACACCCTTTGAAGAGCCAAGCACTGATGTGAAACAGTAATCATCTTTATCTGGATTTGTAGATTTGTTATTTTTTGTATCAAAACAAATTGTAGCTTTATCTTTTTGCCAACTTATTGTTTCATCAACTAAAACATCTATCATAAAGTACACATAATTTCCAAAATGTGCACTTCGAATAATTGTTTGTGGATTTACTTGATTAACACTTGTAGGTTTCCATTCTGTAATTGTAGTCCACTTTCCATCAAAAACAATATCTAACATTTTTTCAGACTTTGTAATCATTATAGATTCAGCAAAAACTAAAGTTGATAATCCTGTTGTGCTAATTAAAAACAATGTAAGAATACCAAAAATAATAATTTTTAAATCTAACAAATTTCTTCTAGCTTCATGTTTATATCTTCGCAAATTTAAGTAAATTTGTGAAAATAATTATTGGCATTATTATTGCAATTATAGCCATAGGCATTATTGCCTTTGTAACTGTTGATTTTTTCAATGTCCCTAACGAAACTTCTGAGATTAATTCCGATACTGGCAAAATCTTTACAAGAACCATAAAAGATTCAATTTCTCCTTCTACGTCTCCTTAAATGACCAAATTGGATCCTTTTACTCACAATAATTACCAAAAAGTTCAAAAGGAGATTTTTAAACTATAGAATATGGACAACCGAATAGCTATCATGTCTGTAATTGCTGGAGTGGCCTTTGTTGGTGGAATATTTGTTATGTCTGCTCTACAAACAGAATCTCCAACTGCTAATGCCCTTTTAGGTCTTAAAGGACATGTAACACTTACAGTATATGATGAAAACGGAAACATAAAACAATACGTTCAAGGTGATAACTCCATTTTAAATGATGGACACAACTGTATTATTGAAGACATTCTGCACACAGAAATGACAAATTGTGCAGGTACTGCTGGTTCAAATTCTGTCTTTAACCAAGTAGCAATTGGAACCTCTGGTACTGCATCTACACAATCACAAACTGGACTTCTTGCAGGAACTGGCGATACAAAAATTGGTACAGTAGGCAATACAGTATCTGCTTCAGGTGCTACTGGTGCATCTGCTGATGTAGTAGCTACATTTACTGATCCAGGAGTTGCAACTTACAGAGAAGCAATTTTGCTCAATTCTGACTCTGACATTCTAGCTAGAAATACCTACACAGCAGCTCCATTAACTACTGCAACTGATGATCTAGTAATCACTTGGACAATCACTTCTGATTAGTTCCTTAAGGAACAACTTTTTTTCCTTTTATTTTTAATGATTAGCATTGATAAACAAAATTTATTCAAAAATAATTTTCATTTTTAGTTTCACAATAATATTTTTTTATCAAATTTCTGTAGTTTTTCCAGCACTTATAATCAGATCTTCTAGTGGAACATCCATTCCTTCAATAGATCCTTTTGAATTAGGTGTATTTTCAATTCCTTTCATTTCTATTAACTTCATATTCTTTGTAACTTATGTATTATTTCAAAAGAAAAAATTAAGATATTTCAACTCTGTTTTAGATATTCTAAAACATTTTGATATATCAAAAAACAAATCATTACTGTGTTTAATTGTAATATTATCTGTTTACATAGTATTTAGTTATGGGGAGATACTTGAACCTGAAATCATACCTGATCGAAAAAATGTAATCAGCGACTTAGAAGTCTGGGGCAAGTCTGATACATTTTTTGAAAATATTTCTGCATTACATACAAAATTATTTTTTTTGGTTGCATCTGATTTAATTTTTGAAAATATGAGAGTAATACCATTTTTTGCTAGTATTTCACTATTAATTGTAAGCTATTTTTTTACAAATAAACTTACATCAAAAAATTATACAGGTCTTATATCCGTGCTTGTAATTGTTCAAAGCTATATTTTTAGAGAATATGACACAATTATTACATATTCCAACTTCTGGACATTGTTTTATGTCTTATCTTTGTATCTTATTCACAAAGCCTGGCCTTTGTCTTCTATAAGTTATGTTCTTTCTTTTTTCGCAAAACCACTTACTTTAATGTATTTTCCTTTAAATATTCTCTATATACTAACAAACTCGGAAACAAAAAAAAATAAAATTATTGCATTAATTCCTTATTCACTATTGTTTACGGGAATTTCAATCTTGATTTTATTTCTAGTCCCTGCATCGAGTCTACAACCAGAAAATTTTGTTTGGCATCCGCCCAAATTCTTTTCAGGATTCACTGTACTTTCATACCAACTTAGATATGATCTATTCATTATGATGTCATTGTTACCAGTTAGTTTTTTACTATATAAAAAATCACAACAGGGAATAAAATATGCAGATTCTTTTCAAATTTTAATTGCTGGAATACTGTTAACAGGACCACTTTTAGTAGGACTACTCAATTATCAATTAAATCCATATAGACTTCAGCCATTTATAGTATTTTTTGCAATTGGTGTTGGTCTATTATTTGCTCATAAAACTTTTAGGCACAACCAATATCCATCTACTTGATATCTTGTCCTCTGGTTCTTGAAAATGGCCATGGGTTCTTGCATTCAACACATTCAAAGTTGCATTGCCTATATCATGTGAACTCAAATAAAACATTCCTTCTCCAGTCCTGGTAATGAATTCCTTATATTCCTGTAGAAATCTTCTATTTCCCTCTTTGACTAATATAATACTATCAATATTTTCATCAACCTTCATTGTCGAATTTAATCCAATTGCTGTAAAAAAATCTCTTGGAACATACTCTGTAATTGTTATTCTATCACTTTCACTATAACCAATAAGATTCCCATCTTTATCTCGCATAACTGTTTGTATAATACCATCAAATCTTTTTGTTGGCATTTCATGAAACGCTAAACGAAGATTTTGTAATGCATATACATTATCTGGATCAATATCAAGTGCTTTTTCTAAAAGTTCAGCACTTAATTGATATTCTTTTTTTTGTTTAATTAATAATGTAGCTTTGTTAACTAATGCATCTGTATGATTTCCATCTATCTCTAATGCTCTATCAAAATATTTTTGTGAATCATCAAAATAATTTTGAAATCCTAATCCAATACCTATGTTTACTAATGCTGATAAATTCTTGTTATCTATCTCTAAAGCTTTTTCAGCAAATTCTCTACTTACATCAAATTTTTTTTCAAATAGCAATATCCTACTTTTTCCATTAAGTGCTTCTATATTATCTGGTTCTATATCCAATACCTTATCGAAATACACCATGGCATCATTATTCTTGTCATCATTTTCAAATTCTTTTGCAATCTTAATTAATTCATTAACATCTTCAGAAAAAACATTTGTGCTAAAAATTGGAATTAAAAATAAAATAAAAACAATAATTGCTAACCTGTTTAGCATATCTTTAATTATTTTATCACTATAATATTTTTTTGAATTTAAAATTCTTGAAAATGAACGATTATTCTCTTGCCATTTTGGTAATGAAAATTCAAGAAAATTCCTTATTGGCAACAGATCTGCCTCATGTGTTCCCAGCCTCTTAAGTGCAAAATCTCTTAAATATTTGTGAATAAGATTGTTAAATAATAATTTAAAATTTTTCATATTTTCTAATATCTGTCTAAAATTTTTAAGAGGTTTTGTAATTTGAAAATAAAAATTATTTTCCTAGTATTGATTTTATCAACATCAATAATTTCTTCATCAAATATTTTTGTATCTGGCGAATTACAAAATTCTAATAATTTACAAAATTTAGATATTGAACAAACTTCAAAAATTTTCCAGATTCATCTAACAGAGAATCTTTCATTAAAAACTAATGGTAATAATATGAATGAACATACAATAAAATTTGTTAACATTAATGACCAAATCAGTGTTAATACAAATGATAAAAATAATCAAAATTTTGGTTTTATAAAAATAATAAATGATGTTGATACCACTCTTGAGAGAATTTTTGAGAGAACCAAACCCGTCATAAATTCAAAAAGCAAAACACCTACAATCACATTAGATTCATTAGCATTAACTTTTATCAATGATATTCCTAATCCGCCTTTGATATTTTCTAAACAATTCAATGAATTAAAATTCAATTTAATCCATACTTCTATTGAAATTCCTACTCCAGAAATTATGTCACATTCTAACAATCTAATGGAATTACAAAAAAATCCACCTATTGAAGAATCATATTATATCTTCTTCCTTCTAGTTCCACTTTCTGGATATGCCTTACTGAGAAGTGAAAATAAAAAATCACATATTTTTTTCAAACAAACCAGTTCTTTGTTATCTATATTTCTTATAATTTCTGGAGCATTTTTCCCTCCCTTGTTAATTTCACAGCAATATTATGGATTAGCTTTTGCAGAAGAATTTTCATTTAATGGTATTATCAAAGATTCTGAAAATTTTTCTATTCCCTCTCAAAACTCTACAATACTTCCTACAAGTAAAATTGATTCATTTAATTCAACTACTGTTATCTTATCGAATTCAACCAAAATTTCCGCAGAAAATGTTCCTCCTACCTTTAGTTCACCCTCAGTTTACATAACGCCTTCAAACTCCACATCAACCGCTTCTGCGCCTTCAAACTCCACATCAACTGTTCCTCCTACCTTTAGTTCACCCTCAGTTTACATAACGCCTTCAAACTCCACATCAACCGCTTCTGCGCCTTCAAACTCCACATCAACTGTTCCTCCTACCTTTAGTTCACCCTCAGTTTACATAACGCCTTCAAACTCCACATCAACCAAAACATTAGATCCATTAATCATCGAATCAATGCTGTCTTTACAATTTAATAAAACAGAATCAGAAATGCTTACAAATTCTACACACACTTCATCGTCACTTGTTCTAAAAGATCAGAATGATTTTGTACAAATTGAAAATGTTACATCAACTAATAAAATTTCTAGTCTTACTATTTCTGCATGGAGTAAACCTGATTACTCTAAAGGTTCTCAAGAGTTTACCTTAATTTCTAAAGAAAAATCATTTATACTTTCCATTAACAATAACATTGTTCCTAACCATATTGCCAAATTTGGCATATATGATGGAATTAAATGGACTTTTGTAGAATCAAATGTAACCATACCTGAGGAATGGACACATATTTCTGCAACATATGATACTAATTCTATTGAAATCTATGTTAACGGTATTTATCAAAATAGTGCTAAACTAACGGGAATTCCTTCATTATCTCTTAACGGAAAGCTCAAAACTACAACAATTGATTCAATCGCTTCAGAAAAAGATATTGTTATCGGTGCATATGTTAATTCGAAAACAGGAATTGACAATCCTTCCAATCAATTCTCTGGAGAAATTGATACTGTAGAATTATTTGATACAAAATTATCTAATACACAAATTTCTGAAATTTATAAATTCAACAAGGATTCATTTTTGGTTGAAGAAGAATTATCACTTGAAGAAATACTTGATCAAATTAAAACTGAACAACAGATTCCAAATGTAACTTCAAATCAAACAAACGGTAATAATAATACCAACATTGAAACTATAAAAAATTCAGTTATTGTAGATACCAAAGTTCTAGCTACTACACTAGAACAAAATCTTGAGAAACAAGAATCAGAAATTCAAGTAAATCCTCAAGTTTCATTATTGGATACTAGTTATGAACTCAATGAAAATGTGATCTTTGATTTAGAATTTTATGATGAATATGATGCATTAATGTTAGAAATATCTGAAATTGAGTCTGCAGCTGAACTGTTACTTGGAGAAACTGACAAAAAACTGAATGAAATTGAAAATTTACAAATTACAAATAACACACCTAATCCGATTCTTGGATTTTTATTTGGTTTGGAAAAACTATTTCCACTTCAAGCTGCCCATGCTGTACAACTAGGCGAAATTGATGAATTAAGAATTGCATTAACAAATGCAAAACTTAAACTGGAACAATTAAAAACCAAAACTCTTCAACTAAAAACACAACCACTTGATAAGAAATCTGTTGATGAACTTAAAAATGAATTAAAAAACACCATTATTGAAATAAAATCCATCATAAATAAATTACAAAATGCAAACTTGTCTGCACATGCATCTGATTTTCAAAATATTATTGATTCAGCTGAAATTATTAGTGACATAAAATCTCCAGAAAAACAATCTGATAAGTGGTCCAACAAAAAAACTGAATTAATTACTAATGTATTTGATAAAAATGGCAACAAGGCAAGTTTGAATGTAGTTTATAACAAAATCAGAGACGGTAAATTTAACATACAATTCTCACCAACTGTAAATACAAAACCTGGATTATACAAAATAATTTCAACATTTACAGTTAATGGAATAGAGCATACTATTGAATCTGAATTTGCATGGGGTCTTGTGTCTCTTAATACCAAAAAGAGTATTTACAAACCTGGTGAAAAGGCAGATTTTGTTATAGTTGTTCTTGATGCAAAAGGGCATCCTATTGGCAATGCCAATCTCTTTATGACCATAACTGATCCCCAACTAAATAAGATAGAATTATCATCTGACAATGGAATAAAACCTGGATCTGAAATTGGTCTTTATGATGCATCTTTTACAACAACTGTTAGTGGTACATATGGTGTATTGATTCATGCACAAGCTGATGGTATTGATACTGACTTTTCAACAACATTTGATGTAGCATCTTCATATGATTTTGATATTATCAGAACTGCTCAAAGCAAGGTTGATCCAACTACTAATCCAAATTCATTTGATGTTGTAATTGATGTAGAATCTTTTGTAGATAGCGACTCAATTACAATTGTTGAAACCATTCCTAGTATTCTTGATGTTGAAACGGATGCTGATGTAAAAACCTTAGGTGATCGTAAGGTACTCACATGGACCAAGTATCTTGTAAATGATAAAACAACCGTTGGATATTCTTATTCTGTTCCTTTTGAATTCCCTAATCTATATGATCTAGGACCAGTTGAGATACAACATGGTAATGGCTTGTCATTTAATGAAGCAAGACCATGGTTTGTAGCAAATGATCCAGCCCATGTTAGTAGTGGCAATACACCTGGTACGTCCTGTCGAGGAGTAGCTATTGGAGGAAACTGTGATTTGACCACGCAATGGACTCCTCCTAACACAGGCAAAAGTAGATTACTTGTAGTTACAGTAACTGCAAATGACGTAAATGGAAATTCTGCACCATCAATTTCCAATGTTTTAGTTGGTACTATTGGTGGCACAACCATTGACATTGTTGCAAATTCTGTAATCGTTACGTCTGAAGGAGGAAATGACCATATTGCAGCAATTTATTATCTGCATGAAAATTCTTGGTCTACCACTTTTGTACCTGGAACATCTGATGATGTTAGAGTAACTCTTGGTTCTGGAACAACAAATTCAGATGTTGTAGTATCAGCAACAATTCTTTCAGGAATTGAATCAACAGGAGTTCTTGTAAACTCACAAACTGATTCAGGATCTAACGCTCCCGCAACACAGTCATACACAGGAAATCGTGCTTCTAATGCATTAGTTATGGTTGCAGTTGATGAAGGTACTGGAATTACCGAAACTAATACTAACATTACAGACATTGCAAATGTTGACGGTTCTGCACATACACATCTTGCAGGTTATAGTCTTACTGCAGCTACCACGGCTACAACTTATGGATGGAGCGGAAACTCAGGAAAAGACTCTTCTGTTATTGTAGAGTTTAATGATTTAGCTACAGGCTCTGCATCTGACACCATCTCATTAACTGATTCTATAACAAGAGATGTGCTCAAAACATTTACACGTTCCACATCTGACACCATCTCATTAACTGATTCTATAGCAAGAGATGTGCTCAAAACATTTACACGTTCCACATCTGACACCGTCTCCCTGTCTGACACCATCTCAGCTTCAATAGTTGCAGATCGTTCCACATCTGACACCATCTCATTAACTGATTCTATAGCAAGAGATGTGCTCAAAACATTTACACGTTCCACATCTGACACCGTCTCCCTGTCTGACACCATCTCAGCTTCAATCCAATCATCACGTTCCACATCTGACACCATCTCATTAACTGATTCTATAGCAAGAGATGTGCTCAAAACATTTACACGTTCCACATCTGACACCGTCTCCCTGTCTGACACCATCTCAGCTTCAATCCAATCATCACGTTCCACATCTGACACCGTCTCCCTGTCTGACACCATCTCAGCTTCAATCCAATCATCACGTTCCACATCTGACACCGTCTCCCTGTCTGACACCATTTCAGCTTCAATACTCACAGGTAGTTCCACATCTGACACCGTCTCCCTGTCTGACACCATCTCAGCTTCAATCCAATCATCACGTTCCACATCTGACACCGTCTCCCTGTCTGACACCATCTCAGCTTCAATCCAATCATCACGTTCCACATCTGACACCGTCTCCCTGTCTGACACCATTTCAGCTTCAATACTCACCAGCAGTTCCACATCTGACACCGTCTCCCTGTCTGACACCATCTCAGCTTCAATCCAATCATCACGTTCCACATCTGACACCGTCTCCCTGTCTGACACCATCTCAGCTTCAATCCAATCATCACGTTCCACATCTGACACCGTCTCCCTGTCTGACACCATTTCAGCTTCAATACTCACCAGCAGTTCCACATCTGACACCGTCTCCCTGTCTGACACCATCTCAGCTTCAATCCAATCATCACGTTCCACATCTGACACCGTCTCCCTGTCTGACACCATTTCAGCTTCAATACTCACCAGCAGTTCCACATCTGACACCGTCTCCCTGTCTGACACCATCTCAGCTTCAATCCAATCATCACGTTCCACATCTGACACCGTCTCCCTGTCTGACACCATCTCAGCTTCAATCCAATCATCACGTTCCACATCTGACACCGTCTCCCTGTCTGACACCATCTCATCTTCAATACTCACAGGTAGTTCCACATCTGACACCGTCTCCCTGTCTGACACCATTTCAGCTTCAATCCAATCATCACGTTCCACATCTGACACCGTCTCCCTGTCTGACACCATCTCAGCTTCAATAGTTGCAGATCGTGCCCTGTCTGACACCGTCTCCCTGTCTGACACCATCTCAGCTTCAATAGTTGCAGATCGTTCCACATCTGACACCATCTCATTAACTGATTCTATAGCAAGAGATGTGCTCAGAATACTTGATCGTTCCACATCTGACACCGTCTCCCTGTCTGACACCATCTCAGCTTCAATCCAATCATCACGTTCCACATCTGACACCGTCTCCCTGTCTGACACCATCTCAGCTTCAATAGATATAGATCGTGCCCTGTCTGACACCGTCTCCCTGTCTGACACCATCTCAGCTTCAATAGTTGCAGATCGTTCCACATCTGACACCATCTCATTAACTGATTCTATAACAAGAGATGTGCTCAGAATACTTGATCGTTCCACATCTGACACCGTCTCCCTGTCTGACACCATCTCAGCTTCAATCCAATCATCACGTTCCACATCTGACACCGTCTCCCTGTCTGACACCATCTCAGCTTCAATAGTTGCAGATCGTGCCCTGTCTGACACCGTCTCCCTGTCTGACACCATCTCAGCTTCAATAGTTGCAGATCGTTCCACATCTGACACCATCTCATTAACTGATTCTATAGCAAGAGATGTGCTCAGAATACTTGATCGTTCCACATCTGACACCGTCTCCCTGTCTGACACCATCTCAGCTTCAATCCAATCATCACGTTCCACATCTGACACCGTCTCCCTGTCTGACACCATCTCAGCTTCAATAGTTGCAGATCGTGCCCTGTCTGACACCGTCTCCCTGTCTGACACCATCTCAGCTTCAATAGTTGCAGATCGTTCCACATCTGACACCATCTCATTAACTGATTCTATAACAAGAGATGTGCTCAGAATACTTGATCGTTCCACATCTGACACCGTCTCCCTGTCTGACACCATCTCAGCTTCAATAGTTGCAGATCGTGCCCTGTCTGACACCGTCTCCCTGTCTGACACCATCTCAGCTTCAATAGATATAGATCGTGCCCTGTCTGACACCGTCTCCCTGTCTGACACCATCTCAGCTTCAATAGTTGCAGATCGTTCCACATCTGACACCATCTCATTAACTGATTCTATAGCAAGAGATGTGCTCAAAATACTTGATCGTTCCACATCTGACACCGTCTCCCTGTCTGACACCATTTCAGCTTCAATAGTTGCAGATCGTGCCCTGTCTGACACCGTCTCCCTGTCTGACACCATCTCAGCTTCAATAGTTGCAGATCGTTCCACATCTGACACCATCTCATTAACTGATTCTATAGCAAGAGATGTGCTCAAAATACTTGATCGTTCCACATCTGACACCGTCTCCCTGTCTGACACCATCTCAGCTTCAATACTCACCAGCAGTTCCACATCTGACACCGTCTCCCTGTCTGACACCATCTCAGCTTCAATAGTTGCAGATCGTGCCCTATCTGACACCGTCTCCCTGTCTGACACCATCTCAGCTTCAATAGTTGCAGATCGTGCCCTATCTGACACCGTCTCCCTGTCTGACACCATCTCAGCTTCAATACTCACCAGCAGTTCCACATCTGACACCGTCTCCCTGTCTGACACCATCTCAGCTTCAATACTCACCAGCAGTTCCACATCTGACACCGTCTCCCTGTCTGACACCATCTCAGCTTCAATAGTTGCAGATCGTGCCCTATCTGACACCGTCTCCCTGTCTGACACCATCTTCATTCATGATACTATCGCACTTCCACCAAAAATTACTCTTGTATCCATAAGTAGTCAATCTACAGTAAGTGGAACTTCTGAACCTAACTCATCAATTGAAATATTTGCAAATGGTACGTCTATTGGAACTACCGCCGCAAATATTAGTGGTATCTGGACTGCTTCAATATCAGTACTTGCAGACGGAACATATACAATTACTTCCAAACAAACAGATACATCATCAAATATTTCTGGATTATCCAAAGGCGTAGTTATACTTGTAGATTCTACAAATCCAAATACTTTGATTTCCACTACACCTGATACAGATATAATCAACATTACAAAGAACAAATCACAAATTATAACATACACAAATCATAACTTTAGTTTAATTAACCTTGGCCAAAATATTGACGAAGATCTATTTCTAGATTATTCTGCAAATGTTACAAGTGGTGTAATACCTGCAATTAATAATAACTTCAACATTAATTTCCATGCTCCACATGCAGATAATGTAGCAGAAGAAGATGATGGAATTATCACAATTGCATCTGGAACATCATTTACTGGTTCATCTGGATGGAATGGAATCATGAAATTACCATCAAAAACCACAGTTTCAATTCCATCAAGTACTGCAAATGGAATTGCCACATCATATTCTGAAACAGCAGTCTTTGAAATCGGTCTTGGTACAGACAGAATTGAACTCTCTAGTCCTGCTAGAATTCAATTTACAGGCGATGCTGGAAACAACTTTGTAGCATTCTATGTGGATTCATCAAATACAGTGACATTCATTGAAGAACAATGTACCTCAGACTCTGCTGCTGGACTTGGTGCAAATGATGAATGTGTAATCCAAGTTGGAGGCGATCTTGTGATCTGGACTGATCACTTTACAAAGTTTGGTGTATCAAAGAGATCCTCTGTATCTTCTGGAGGAGGTGAAGGTCCATCTAGTGGTGGAGGTAGAACAGGTGTTGGTCCATCAGGTACTGGAGGTGGATTTACTGGATTTGGTGGCATATTAGGAACACCATTGACCATCAATGAAGTATCATATGACAAATGTGATGAAAATATTGCAAGAATACTTGTGTCTAGCGATGCTGACAAGGCCCCATCTGTAGTTGTTCACACCACAAAGATTGGTTCAGTCTCTGCAATACTATCTGACAACCAACCATATGAGGATCTAAACAAGATTACAAAGGTAGACAAGTATCTCTACGAAATCCCAATTGCATCTGATGAAACATTCTTGATGATAATTGTCACAGAAGACAAGGGAACCCTACAAAACACAGTAAATGCTGCAATCCACACCGAATCTTGTGTTGGTACTACAATAATATCTGATATCCCAGAAAAAGAATTTGAAGAAATCTCTTTTAGTATTCCTAGAATATTTGATGTCAAATTCCAAATTGAAAATGGAACAAAGCAGATAGCAGAAAGAGAATCTGAATTCACATATGTGGATAATCAAGACATTACAGTCTCTGCAATTGTTGACAGTCAATCACCAATAAAAAGAGTTGAGCTTAGAACAATCACTTTAGGACAGTATGAAGATGATTACATTGCAATTAGTATGGATACAACACCAATGACAATATCTGAATCACTTTATGAGATTTCAGCAGTAATCCCATCATTCCTTACACAAGATCCTGCAATAAAATACTGGATACATATTATTGATGAGGATCTAAATGAGATAGAATCACAGCATTATACATTAGGTGTAAAACCAGTAGGAGAACCAGACGTATCAGTGGAACTTGATGTACCATCAGTAAAACAAAGCACTTCTACAATAAGACCACAAGTATACATTGAAAACACTCAGTCATCTTCCTATGGAGTTGTATCTTTGATAATTGATGGTAAGACAATATCTGAAAAATCTGAACTACTTGAATCTGGACAGACCCAGGTATCATTTGACTGGAAATTGCCAACATCAAAAGAAATAACCTCATACAATATTCAGGCAAAAGTTGATCTATATGGAACTGACAAGATTACAGACTCTGCAGTCTTGTACAGCCATCCAAAGACAGAGTCATATTCTGCATATGATATGAGTTCATTGAAATCTCACATCAGAGATGGAAATGTATTGGCTGAACCAGTGTTAATTTACGCATCAGATCCTCATAATGGTGAATTTGAATTCAGAGTCACTGCACCAAATGGACAGTGTGTGATTGGATCATCTGAAGAATGTCTGGTCAAAGACTCTACCTATTCAAATAGAGGTGGATTAAAGAGTATTGAACTTGATGAACAAATATTTAGAGTAAAGTATAGTGGCCCGCATAGTCCCGTTGAGAGATTCTCAATTACTTCAATTGATCCAATTCTGGGTGACTGGACTGTTGGATTGGAAACTGAAGAAGGATTAATTCCACAAGCCCAGGCAATCAAAGACTTGACAGTTAAAGTAAAGCATAGAATAAACTCTGAGACGATTACTGTATTCTCAGACTAGGGAAATGAAGTGGATTCAGAAAGAATTGAATTCAATTCTGAAATATTGACTCTTGATTGTTCCATAGAGTCTCTTTTTCTAATCGTTACAGTATCATCTTCTAATGTTTGATGATCAATTGTCACTGCATATGGAGCTCCAATCTCATCTAACCGACGGTATCTTCTACCTATAGCTCCTGAATGATCCAAAAATGCATCAAACTTTCTCTTGACTTGAAGGTAAATCTCATCTGTCTTTTCTTTTAATCCATCCTTTTTCACTAATGACAAAACTCCAACATGAATTGGTGATAGGTATGGTTTTAGTGATAAAACAATTCTTTCATGTTCCTTATCATCTTTCAGACTATGCTCCAAAATTGTATAAAGACTCCTGTCGATTCCCATGGAAATCTCAAAGACATGAGGCAGAACCTTTTCATCATTATCCATTACCTCAAATTTCTCTTTGCTCTTTTTTGCATGACTTGACAGGTCATAGTCTGATCTATAGTTGCAAGCAACCAGCTCAAGCCAACCAATAGTGGTTTCCACTTCAAAATCAAATGCAACCTCGGCATAAAACGCCTTTTCTTTGTCTCCTAGTTTTCTAAATCTGCTTTTTGTAATATCAATTCCAGTTTTTTCATAAAACTCTGTCAATATTCCCAGATAATATGCAACAAACTTGTTAGGAACAGTACCTGATTCAACTGCTTTTTTGCATGTCATTGCAACTGGTTCTGCATCTGTTTGAATCCTGATAATAGTATCTTGAACCTCTGCAAACTTTTCAGCATCATCCAGATTCTTTGGATTGCAAAAAACTTCAATCTCTGCCTGATAAAACTCTCTTAATCGCAATAAACTCTGTCTTGGAGCAATTTCATTTCTAAAACTCTTCCCAACTTGGGCAATTCCCAATGGCAGTTTTCCTCTCATGGTTTTGAATAATCTTGGAAAATCTACAAAGATTGACTGACATGTCTCAGGCCTAAGATATGCCTCTTCTTCTTCAGGACCAATTCCAACTCTAAACATCATGTTAAAATTTTTGGTATTTTCAAAACCTCCCTTACACTTTGGACATTTGATGTTATTTTGTAATATGGCATCATCAAATTCATTCAAATCAGCACTTTCAGGAATTTCGATATTTGCAATATCGGCAATTGTTTTGTCTGCTCTAAAAGTTGATTTGCATTTTGTACATTTTATGATAGGATCAGCAAAGTTTCCTAAATGTCCTGATGCCTCAAATACTGATTTTGACATTATTTGAGAGCCATCAATCTCTAGCATCCCATCACGCCTGATGAGCTCCCTTCGCCATAATTCTAAGAATTTATTTTTTAAACTGACACCAGATGGACCATATTCCCAAAACCCAGCCTGTGCATCACCATATACCTCACAACTTGGAAAGTAAAATCCACGCTCAAGTGCTAGTTTCATTACATCTTCATAATTCATTAATTAATACCTTAACAATCGAAATAAATTTCTACGCCAATCCTTTTGCAATTCTTACGTTTTCAAAGTCATCTCTAATATCATCAATTGGAGTTTCTAAAATTATGGGAATCTTTTTCTTGTTTACAGTTTTGATCACTGATCCTAACCCTTTCTCCCCAATACTTCCAAGACCTATGTGATAATGTCTATCTAGATTACAACCTATATCGCCTTTTGCATCATTTAGATGAAGTATCTTCAAGTTTTCCATCCCTACTGTTTCATCAAATTTTGAAAAAGTTTCTTTTACAGTCTTTTCATCTCTTAAATCATATCCTGAAACAAACGCATGACATGTGTCAAAGCAAACACCAAATTTCTTTGAGGGTTTTAACTGATTAAAAATTTCTGCTAGTTGTTCAAAATTTGCTCCAACAGAATTTTTTTGCCCAGCCGTATTCTCTAGTAAAATCATTACATCATTTTTTGTTTGACCCGCCTTTGTCAGACCTTTGATTAGCCTCTTAATTCCATCTTCTTCACCTGTTCCTAAATGACTTCCCAAATGTGTTACAAGATATGGGATACCAAGTTTTCCACATCTTTCAACCTCACTAATCAAAGTTTTAACTGATTTTTCAAATCCATCATCTTTTGGTGTTGATAGATTTGGCAAATACGGCATATGGGCACATGTTGCAAATCGATCTATTTTACAGTCTTTTAGCTTTTCTTTAAAATTTGAAATATCTTGTATTGTCAGATCCTTTGCATTCCATCCTCTGGGATTTCGTGTAAAAATCTGGAATGCTGAACATTCTCTTTCTACAGCGTTATCTACTGCTCTATCAATCGATCCAGAAATTGAGACATGACAACCTATCTGCATTTAGCTAAAATTTATCAAAACATAATTTAAACCAGCATTTAGTTTTAGCCACAAAACCAGATTTTTATGTAAATATCTCCAATCAATACTGTGCTCTCTTTAGGTAAGGATGAAATTGCAAAATATCCGTTTTTGGCAGATGCAGGTCAATATCTCAAAGATCAGGGTTTTTCTTTAGAGCAATTTGGCACTGATCCGGACTTGAAATCATTAATTGATAAAGCATTTGAAAGAATTCAGGTAGCTGCAGATGGAAAAATCTACAAGTCTGACTTGATTGGTGATCAGGTTTCTAGAGATGCGGCTCTTCCAAGAGAAGTTTTCTCATTTCTAATAGCAATTGTACTCTTAAAATTAAGTGGGATGAATACTCTAATCAAAAGATTTGCCCTTGCTGAAGCCAGACGTGCAGAAAAATACTTGGAAAAGGATCTTGCAAATATTTCTGATGAATCAAAAAAGGATCTTGCAATCAGAGTAATTGATGATCTATTTTCTGTTCAGGTACAAAAACAAGATGATTATTTTGTTATTCCAGTATCTGATTATCTCAAGCATTCAATAAATTTTCATGAGCGCGAATGGAAACTAATCAATAGGCATGTAGAAAATGGCAGAGTCTTTCTTAGTCCTCATGAAACAGTCAGATTGATCAGAAAAGAATTGGGAACTTACATCAATTCAAAAATCATTAATGCGAAAACACCGCCGATGTTTACAGGATTTGAAGAACCTGTAAACAAATTAGTATCTATGTCAAAAAAATTTTCAACTTTTACCGTAACTACTGGGGAATACCCGCCATGTATCAAGCATGCAATCGAAGTCCTAGAAAAAGGTGAAAACTTGCCTCATTCTGGAAGATTTATGCTTGCAACTTATTTGATTTCTAAAGGGCAAACAGTACAACAGATTGCCCCCTTGTTCAAAAATGCACCTGATTACAATGAACGGGTAACACTATATCAGCTAAATCATCTGGCAGGAACTTCTGGAAGTGGTACTCAATACTCTTGTCCTTCATGTGAAAAATTAAAGACTCAGAGCCTATGTTTTGCAATTCCTGAATGTGATAACATCATAAGTCCATTACAATTTGGAAAAAAGAGAAACTAAATGAATGAACAAGACATTAAATTTCTTGAAGATTCTTTTAAGAAATACTATTTTGATCACTTTGATCTAATTCATGTTCCAGAGAGAACATCTGAAAGAGAATTTGGATTCCAAAAATTCAATTCTGGAATGACTCGCCATATTTCTCTAAAAGGTGACAAGGAACTTCACTTGTTGCTTATGAAAAATATTCCTTCGGATGTTTATTGTTCAAATGCATATTATTCATTTCCAAATTTACCTATGAATGAAAAAGATTGGAAAGAAGCAGATCTGATTTTTGACATTGATGCAAAGGATCTAAACCTTGATTGTAGATCAAATCATACTGTCTTGATATGCTCTGAATGCAATTCTACTTTTACAAATAACAGTAATTGTCCAAAATGCAACTCTACAAAAATAGAAAAAAAATCATTACCATGTAAGAATTGTATTGAAGGATCAAAAATCGAAGTAAAAAAACTAATTGAAATTCTTGTTCAAGATTTAGCAGTAGAACAAAAAGATGTACATGTGTATTTTTCTGGAAATGAAGGATTTCATGTTTATGTATATAATTCACAATTTCAAGATTTAGGTTCTAGAGAACGCTCTGATCTAGCAGATTATATTTTGTTCAAAGGATTAATTCCTGAAACATTTGGAATGAAAAAATTTAAACCAAATCGTTCATCGTTTCCTGATTTTAATGAAAGAGGATGGCGTGGTAGATTCTCTAAAGTAGTTTATGGTTCAAAGTCAAAACGCTCCAAAACAATTTCAGAATTAATCTCAAACGGATATTCTTCTTTTCAGAAAAAATTAGAAGAATTATCTAGTATACTTGGAGCTCAAATTGATCCTAATGTTACTATGGACATTCATAGAATTTTTAGATTACCTGGTTCGCTAAATAGCAAAAGTGGGTTCACAAAATTTTTTTGTAATGACATTTCAAAATTTGATCCATATGTTGAAGCCTCATTTCTTAGCGAAGATTCCATAGAAATTAACGCAGACTGTCCGATTGAATTTAAGATAAAAAACAAGAAATTTGGTCCTTACAACAATGAAAAAGTCACTGTGCCAACATATGCAGCAGTATACATGATTTGCAAAAAATTAGCATCAATTTCTTAGCTTTTTTCAAATCATAATTTTGAAAACTAATGCCAAGCCTCATTTTTTCCGGTAAGACATTAATTTACCGAACCACAACGAACTTTGATTTTGTATAGCGCCTCTACTGATAAACAAGCTCCCCCTCCTGATGCTGGAAAATACGTCAGATTGGGTATTATTGCTGTAATTGGCATTGCAATTTTTGCAATTGTGGGAAATCAAGCAGTAATTTTATCTATGAATTTTACTGAATTTGGCGATCAATTCTCAAAACCACTGTACTATACACTTGTTTCAACCATTATTCTTTCATCTATTGCATTAATCAGGGTCAATATTGGGGCGAGATCTTCCATATTCTGGTATGGCCTCAATACAGCAATTGGATTTTTGGGCAGAGCTCCACAACAAAACATCTCTGCAAACATTCCTAGTTTTAGAGAATACAAACTAGGTACTCCTCAATTTGTGATTTGGCAGATTACAAAAGTCCTGCTCTTTGGTGCATTCTTTGCAAATATTATGTTTGGATTTGCTGCTATATCATTTATCGATGGAAATAGTTTAGGAATTGAACATTTACCAAATCTTTTCTCATTACCGTTTGTTACTCCTGAAACTGATCCAAACTATGCTGCTGAAAATGTAGTTCCAATGATACCTGCACTGGTGATTCTAATCCCACCAGTTTTAGCAGCAATTGGATTAAGGCTTGTTCTATATGTTGGTATTCACAAAATTATCGATGTAATTACTTCATTTATCAAAGATTCCAATGAAGGAAAACCCAGATATCTAAATTATGTTTCGACTATTGAAACTGTTTTAGGAATTGGTATACTTTGGGCAGGATTTAACCTGTTTTTCACTGATCAAATTGATTATAATACAAGATATGTTATTGGTGGAACTTTAGTTATTGGATTTGCCCTCATTGCATTTTCAATAGTAGATAGAATTCGTGCTCGTGTTCTAACTCATATGTTTAAGCGTGATGTGATTATTCGTTTTGCAACAATTCTTGTAATTGGGTTGATTGTTGGTGGTGTTGTTGGTGTAAACAACAGCATAGCTGACGCAAAAAAGATTGAATATTTAGGACCATATACCGCACAACAAATAGGTGTTAATCGTTATCTTGGGGAGTTAAACAATGTTCAAGAAAACACACATGATGTAAAATTACAATCTGTCTCTCCAAATAACATCAAAAATTATGTTGGAAAACACAGTGATGTTTTAGATGTAATCCGTGTATGGGATTGGGAAGCTGCATTTGCTAAATTAAAACCCGAAATTGGTTTAATTCCCTATGTAGACTTTGAAGATAATGATATTCTACGTTTTAACAACACTCTGTATTGGACTGCTTCTATGAAGCCAATTTTGCCTACTTCTGTTAGCCTTGAAAACCGTTGGTATAACGAACATCTGGTATATACTCATGTCCCAAATGGATTTTTGACATTGGAGGCTACTGATGGTCAGATAGTTGATAGTAGTGAATTCTTCAAACAAAGAGAAATCTATTATGGTGAAGGTGGATTATTTGAGCAAACATGGTCTGGATACCCAAATTCTAGGGGAGAAACTAGTGCTGAACTTGGTGGTGCATTTTATTCTGGAATTGGCGGTCTTGATGTATCTCCTCCACTAAGCTGGATTTTTGAGCCCAACTTTTTGTTGTCATTTCCAGCTGAATCTGTGCATATTATGAGATACAAAGATGTTAATGATAGAATGGAAACCCTCTATCCTTATTTCCTCTATGATCTTTTTGGAAGAGAATTGGATTCTCTTCCGGTGACTGATGGAACAAACTCATACTGGTTAGTTCCATTAATCATCGGATTTGATACTCACGACGTTCCTTGGTCTGTTGGAAATCCGTATTTGAGATTAGTAGGATATGCTCTAATTGATTCCTATAATGGTGACATTCAATTATTGAAGACAGGAGATGATTTCTTTACAGAAATGTTTGCTAGTCAGTATAATGATCAGTTCAAACCAATACCAACATGGCTTCAAGAGCAAATTAGATATCCTGTAGAATTATTTAATTGGAAAACAGAAATGTACAACATTTACCATGTAACTGATGTTGAGACATTCATCCAAGCAAACCAATTTTATGAAATCCCACGAGGATTGGATACATACTATGTAGAGGCAAAACCTCCTGGTTTTGAGCAGACTGAATTTCTAGGATTACTTTCACTTGAATTACGTGGTTCCCAAGGAAGAAACTTGGCAGGATATATGGTAGTTGAAAATGATCTTACAAACCTTGGTAACTTACAATTCTATGAGGTTCCTCTAAATTCTACTACAAAATTAATTGGTCCAACTGCTGTTAGAGAAGCACTTGACAGAGATCCCGAATTTGCTCAATTAAAGACCTTGTTGAGAAATCCGAGAATTGGTGATAATATTTTGTACCGTGTTGGCGAACACGACATTTACTTTATTCCAGTTTATACTGCAGGAGCAGGTGGTGTTGTTGCACAATTGGGAACAATAGCTGCAGTTGGTGCTGCATTTACTGGTGAATATTATGTAGGACTGGGCGAAACACAAGAAGAAGCATTTGAGGCATATCTGAAAAAAGTATCTGGTGTGGCTCCTACTTCAACTACTGCAAACAGTGACTTTATTGAATTAGACAAAACAGATAGAGTTGATATTATCAAATCAATATTTACTCAAGAAGAGATCACAATATCAGAACCAACCTCAATACAGGTTCCATTGTCATTCAAAGAAGGCGAAATTTTCTTCTTTACTGAAAATGATAGAGAGGATACTATAGAATTCCTTAATACATTCATTGATGACTTTGTAAAACCAAGAAGTGATAGAATATTCATGTGGCAAGAAGAAAATAATCTAAACATAGGAACAATTGTTGTTAAGGATGGCATTCCTGAGATGCATTACGTGTCAATTGAAGTTGGAAATTAATTCATAGCAATTTAAAAATACTAAATTATGCCTCATTCAGAATTTAATTATGTTACTTGTTGTAGATAATGGATCTGTGTATACAAAAAATCTAACAGATTTTTTAAATGAAAAAACAATAAATTTTGAAAAATACACTCCATTTGAGATTGATTTAGAAAATTTTGAAAAATATGATTCTTTTATATTATCTGGTAGACGAAAAAATGAAAAAAAAATTAATGAAATAAACTCCAAAATAATCAAACATTCAATAGAAACTAAAAAAAAATTATTGGGAATTTGTTATGGGGCGGAAATTTTAGCATTGACTCTTGGTGGCACAATCAGAAAAACAAACTCACTCCAAAAAGGTAAAGAAACTATCAAATTTCTAAAGAAAAATCCGATTTACGATAACGATATAGAAGTATTTGAAAGTCATAATTTTGAGATTGCAAAGCTTCCAAACTCTCTTGTTTCAATTGGCCGTTCAAAAACTTGCAAAAATGAAATAATCCAACATGAAAATAATAAAATATTTGGTACACAATTTCATCCTGAAATGAGCCTAGATGGTAAAAATATTATTGAAAATTTTTGTAATCTGTGATTGATTTTAATACGTCCTAGGATTTTTTCTTATATGGAACAACCTGATCACGAACTTTTACTCCCTTTAGTAGATGAAGAAAACATTTGTCTTCCATTGCCTATCAATGTAGTTGCTAGATATTGGAATGTAGAACTTACCTTATCTGAAGCAGTTGAAACCGCTAAACAATATTCTGGTTTTAATGGAAGCATACTGATTGAAGGAATTGAATTAGCTGAGCGCCATGGCCTCTCATGCAAAATTGTCCATTCATCTTTATCTGAATTAAAGAAAATTATTGACTCTGGAGTTCCGCCAATTGTCATCTTGCCAGGAATTCCAGAAATTACACAACATGCATCAGTAATCACAGGTTACAATGATAATGACAAAACAATTCTACATTATATTCAAAAAGGAAATTTAGACGGTGAACAACAGGAAGGAGCCATTCCTGAAGAATTGTTTGATAAAGAGTGGTCTGAAGAAGGAAGGTTGCTTATTCTCTTGGGACCCTCTGAAATTCTAAATGACATAAAACTACAAAATGAGTCTACACAAAAATCAAATCGCTTATGTTTTGAATCTGAGAGATTGAATATTCAAAAAAATTCTGCTGAAGCACTAGAATCTCTTATGAATGCAATAAAACTGGATCAAAATAATTCCACTGCGCTAAATCTTACAGCAACAATGCTTAATGCACAAAACTCATCAGACTGTTTGGAACTGTATGAAAAATGCTTAAAGATTAACCCAAATTCGTATCTGAGCTATAATGGAATAGGAAATTTTTATCTTAAATCCAATGAATTTGAAAAATCTGAATCCGCTTATACCAAAGCAATAAACATCAACCCAAAAAGATCTGCAAAAATCTACAAAAATCGTGCATATCTAAGAGAAAAACTAGGAAGAAATTCTGAAGCAAAAGACGATCTTAAATCATATCTCAAGTTATTTCCAAAGGCTCCTGATAGGGGTGTTATTGAACAAGCCATAAGAGAATTATGATATGCGGAATGCGGGATTTGAACCCGCGGCCTTCAGCTTGGGAAGCTGACGTCATACCAGACTAAACTAATTCCGCTTAACTCAAAATTACTAATTATAATTAAATATCTTAACCATTGAATGAAAACATGGATGCAAGATGTCCCGAATGTGAAAAAGTTGCAGTCTTAGATGATGACGTAACAAATGTAAAATGTCCTCACTGTAATTTTGAGGCAGATTATGATACTTATTTAGAAATCATGAAAGATCAGGCAATTAACATGGCGACTGACTATATTCCAAAAAGACCTGGGATTTGATTTACCAAAAATTTCCCTTATCTGAACAATCTAGATGGGCTCCACATTTTGGACAAAATAGGTGGCATGCCTGCATATCTACCATTTTATTATCACATCTAGGACATAAGTTCTCATCCTTCATGCCTACATTAAAAATCGTTGATTTAAAAATAATGTCCAAAGGTTAATTAGTCGTTCAACTTTTTTTTGGAATACTTGGCAAACTTCAAGTTAACAGTATCAGATGTAAAAGGAAAATCTATCACAAAAGAATTGAAAGACAGCGATGCTAATCCATTACTAGGTTTACAATTAGGCAATGAAACTAACGCTTCAATTGTTGGTCTAGATGGAAAACTAAAACTAACAGGAGGCAGCGATAAATCTGGAGTTCCAATGAGAAATGATATTCATGGAGCTGCAAGAAAATACGTTCTGTTGTCTAAAGGAGTTGGACTGCAAGATGCCGAAATTGGACAACGAGTTAGAAAACTCATGAGAGGAAATACTGTTTCTGAAGAAATTTATCAAATTAATTGCAAATATGATGGAGAATTACCAGTTGAAGCTCCGGCCGAAGATGCATCTGGTTCTTCTGAAGAAAATAAAGACGATAAAAAAGAATAACTTAACATATACCGATTCTACATTTTGACTCATGCATTGGCGAGAAACACTTCCTGATTGGTACATCAAAAAATATGGTTATCAACCATGTGTCAACATAGGAACCGCAGGTCATGTCGATCATGGTAAAACTACTCTTATTCAAGCATTAACAGGCTCTTGGACAAGTGTTCACAGTCAAGAATTAAAACGTGGCATTACAATTCGTGTAGGATATTCAGATGCTGCCTTTTACAAATGTAAAAAATGTGAAGAACCTTTAGGATATTCTACGACTCCAAAATGCAACAATTGTGGAAAAGAAAGTGAATTATCTAGAGTTGTAAGTTTTGTTGATAGTCCCGGTCACGAAAGTCTTATGGCAAACATGCTTTCAGGTTCTGCTTTAATGGATGGTGCATTATTACTTGTTGCAGCAAATGAAAAAGTACCAAAACCACAAACAAAAGAACATTTACTAGCATTACAAACTCTAGGAATACAACAAATCGTGGTTGTACAAAACAAGGTAGACTTGTTGTCTTACCAAGATGCTTTACAAAATTATCAAGACATTACAAAATTTGTTAAAGGAACACATGCTGCAAAAGCCCCAATCATTCCCATTTCTGCTCAATCAGGGTTGAATATTGATGCATTAATTGGAGCTATTGAAAATAGCATTAAAACTCCTGAACGAGATGAATCCAAAGACACAGTAATGCATGTTTTACGTTCATTTGATGTAAACAAACCTGGAACAAAATTAAAGAACATCAAAGGCGGTGTAATTGGAGGAAGTCTTACACAAGGAGTTTTCAATGTAGGTGATGAAATTGAAATAAAGCCTGGAATATTAAATGAAAAAAAGAAAACCTATGAACCCTTGTTAACTGAAATTACTTCATTGGGTACTGCTGCTGGCATTGTCGAATCCGTCAAACCTGGTGGATTAGTTGCAATTGGAACAAAATTAGATCCTGCCATGACTAGGAGTGACTCTTTTATTGGTTCCGTAATTGGCAAACCTGGAACACTACCAGAAAATTCTACAGATATAAAATTAGAAGTAAATTTGTTTGATTCTGCTGTAGGCACAACTGAAGATACAAAAGTTATGCCATTACAGAATGGAGAATTATTAAGGTTGAACATAGGAACAGCTCCTGTCTTAGGACAGGTAACCAAAATCAAATCAAAAACTGCTGAAATTAAACTTCGAAGACCTGCTTGTATTTTTGAAGGTGGAAATGTAGCAATTAGTAGAAGGATTGCTGATAGATGGAGATTAATCGGTGCAGGAATAATTGGTTGAAGTTATCTGTGATACAAGTTTTCTAATACATTTGGCAACAAAAAGAATAAAGAACATCGATACACTGGATACTGAAATTGGAAGCATTACATTTACTATTCCTCAAGTAGTACTAAACGAGCTCAACAAATTAGAAAAAATCCCAGAAAAACAACAAGATATCTCTAGAACACTAAATTATATAAAAAAATTCAAGGTTATTCCTATTAAAGGAAGCTTTGCTGACAAGGAATTGATCGAATATATAAAAAATCATAGATCAATTGTGGCCACAATAGATAAAGAATTAAAAAAACAAATCAAAAATCATAATGGCTCAATCATGTCATTTTCAAATGACAGAATCATCTTAGAGTCTTAGTAAAATTTAACTTTAAGAAATCTTTGATACAAATAGATGAGCACGTTTGTTTTAGAAAGTGATTCATTTGAAAATGGATCTACCATTCCAAGAAAATATGGCTATAAGAATGGAAATTCAAGCCCTCCACTAAAAATTAGCGGAGTACCAGAAAATACACAATCTCTGGCTTTGATTATGGATGATCCTGATGCAATGGGTGCCGTTGGAAAAATTTGGGTACATTGGGTAATCTGGAATATTGAACCTAGTACTAAAGAAATAAAAGAAAACTCAATTCCTTCAGGTTCAATTGAGGGTAAAACCGATTTTAATGAGATTGGTTATGGCGGACCTGCTCCTCCAGATAAAGAACATACTTACATTTTCAAATTATATGCACTTGATGAAAAACTGAATCTAAAAGAAGGTTCAACAAAAAATCAAGTCGAAGAAGCAATGAAGAATCATATTCTTTCAGAAACAAAACTAGAAGGCAAGTATGCCCCTTGATTAAGAATTATATCTTTCAGCCAATCTATATCTCATATATTTATCATCTGGTGAAAACTTAGCTGGATGAGCTGATATTGTATCTTGGTTACATTTTAGGCATTTTTCTTTTAGAGTGTACTTATTACAGTTAACACATTTTCTTAATTGAAATCTCATTTTATCATTCTCGTGTTTTTTTCGATTCTTCTCTTGAAAAACTAAACGTCCCATTCTTTTTTTCTATGTTCTTTTGTATGTCTTCAATTATTGGTTTTAGTGTTTTTTCAGCTTTTTTGAAATCTTCAGCCCTTATTGATAATCTGTATTTTGGTGCACCCAAATATGTGATGTCTATCTTTGAGTCTTTTTTTATTGCATCAAGAAGTGTTTTTTTAATAATTTCAACACCGTCTGATTTGTTATTTGTAATCTCCATGATTCCTCTTATTTCTACTGATGGCAATTTTATTTTTGAACAAATTTCTTCGATTGCAGTAGCTGTTTTTTTATTTAATTTAAGATCCTTTATCGAAGCTATACCATTTCTACCAATTTCTATAAATGCATCATAAACAGAATCAAATTTTGAGTATATGCTATCTTCTAGTTTTTCTATGTCCTTATCTGAAAGATTAGTTTTTTCTTGAACATTTTGTAATAGGGTTTTCCCTTTTTCATATTTTTTAACTTCTTTGAGTTTCTGTTTCTTCTGATCATTTGATACTTGTTTTAATGAGAGATCAATATCCCCTCTATCTGGATTCACTTTTTTAACAAGTAGAACCTTTTTTTCACCTTCTTTTACAAACTTGTTTACTGAACGTATCCATCCAGGAGCAATCTCTGAAATATGCAGAAATCCTTGTATGTTGTCATACTCATCTAATGTAACATATGCACCATGATCCATTACCTTGGTTACTGTAGCTAGAACAATTTCCCCCTGTTCTGGTAATTCTTGAATTTCAGTAGACATTTCTTCTAAAACCATTTCTTATGTAATTTAATGTTGCTGGTTAGAAATCTATTCCTTTTCTAGCTTTAATTCCTTGTTGAAATGGATGTTTTATCTCTCTCATCTCAGTTACCAAATCAGCCAAATCAATAATTTCTTCTTTAGCATAATTGCCTGTTAAAACCAGATCCAATTTTTCTGGTTTAGATTTTATCAAATTTTTAACATCTTCAATATTTATCAAGTCTAAATTTATTGCATAATTAATTTCATCTAAAATAACAATATCGTATTTTCCTGACTGTATTTTTTCCATACTGATTCGAATTGCTTCTTTTGCAATTTTTTCATGATCATCTTTTGAGCTCTTATCATCAATAATTCCCACAAACCCTTTTCCTACTGCAATCATTTCAAATTCAGGTTCTAACTTTTTAGATGAGTACATTTCACCATAATGCCAAGAACCCTTGATAAACTGAATCATGCAAATTTTTTTTCCATATCCTACGGCTCTTAAAACAATTCCAAGCGCTGCAGTGGTTTTTCCCTTACCTTTTCCAGTATATACTATAACCAGACCATCTTTTTCCACAAAACAACTGTAAATTATCCAAGTAAAAACATTCAGTATACAATAATCTGATGAATTAATTTAAATAAAAAACAATTCTAAAAATGCGAATTGAAAATTCCAAGATTAGTTTTAGCAGGTGCAACTAGTGGAGTCGGAAAAACTTCGATCACCTGTGGAATTATTTATGCATTAAAGAAAAAAGGGTTTTCAGTTCAACCGTTCAAAGTTGGCCCTGATTATATTGATCCATCATACTTGGCCAGTATTTCAAAAAAAGAATCATTTAATCTTGATGTGTGGCTTATGGGAAAAGAGAAATTACTACAAAGTTTTATTTCAAATTCAAAATCTGACGTCTCAATTATTGAAGGTGTTATGGGTTTCTATGATGGCTTTGACGGTCATTCAAATTTTGCAAGTACTCACCATGTATCTGAACTAACAAAGTCTCCCGTAATTTTGGTTTTAGATGCTAGTAAAACTGCAAGATCAATGGCTGCCACTGCTTTGGGATTTCAAAAATTCCATAAAAATTCAAGAATTTCAGGAATAATTCTAAACAAAATTGCTAGTCAAAAACACGAAAAATTATGCCGACAGGCCCTTCAAAAAATAAAACTTCCAATAGTGGGAATGATCCCTAAAAACCTAGAATTGGTTTTAGAATCAAGACATCTTGGTTTAGTATCCACTATGAATCAAAAAAGTCTACACAAAAAACTAGAAAAAACTTCCAATATTATTTCAAAATCACTAGATATAGAAAAAATTATTCAAATAATGAAAAATCCAATTCCTTTAAAAAATAATTCAAAAACTTCCAAGAAAAATCCTAAGGTGACAATAGCTGTAGCAAGAGATAACTCTTTTAATTTCTATTATCAAGACAATCTTGAAGCTCTAAAACGTAATGGGGCAAACCTAAAATTTTTTAGTCCCATTAAAGATAAAAAAATTCCTCAATGCGATGGAATCTATATTGGAGGTGGATTTCCAGAAATTTTGGGAAATTCGCTTGAAAAAAATTCTGCCATGAGAACATCTTTAAAAAAATTAGCTGAAGATGGCATTCCTCTATATGCTGAATGTGGGGGATTGATGTATCTTACAAATTCAATAGATTATGGTGACAAAAAATTCAAAATGGTTGGATTATTTGATTCAGAAACTAGAATGACAAAAAAAATGAAATTGAATTACACTAAAGGCAGAATCACTTCAAAAAATATTATTTCGGACAAAACTCACACACTTCGTGGACATGAATTCCATTTTTCTGAATTATCTTCAGTTTCAAATGACTCAAAATTTGCATATGTGCTAGACATTGGAGATGGCATATCTAATCACAAAGATGGCTTGATTGAATATAATACACTGGCATCTTATGGACATCTTTACTTTGATAGTTCAGATTATGCTAAAACTTTTGTAAAAAACTGTATAAAATACTCAAGAAGATAATTCTGCCCTTACAAGCTTGTATAATGCATTAATTATTGCAGCAGCTGATGAACTTCCCCCTTTTCTACCTACATTTGTGATAAATGATATATTTTCTAATTTGCTTAACTCCTCTTTAGATTCTGAGGCACAAATGAATCCAACTGGTATGCCGATAATTAAGGCTGGCTTTGCTATTCCCTCTTTAACCATTTCAATTACCTCAAGCAAAGCAGTAGGTGCATTTCCTATTGCAACAATTCCTCCATTTATGTCTGATAATGCCTCTCTCATAGATACTTGAGAGCGAGTCTTGTTTTCTTTTTTTGCTAATTCCATTATATCTGGATCTGATATTTTACAGACAATTTTATTTTCAAAATCTCTTGGGTTTTGTTTATTGAGCAAACCTATTACCCCATTAACATCTACAACTATACTACATCCTTTTTTGAGTGCTTGAATTCCACTTTCCACTGCATCTTTACTAAAAATCACTTTGTTTTTGTCAATAAAATCAAAATCTGCTGTTGAGTGAATTATCCTTCTAACAATTGGCCATTCTTTCTCATTATATTGATGTTCCCCTACTTCATCTTCGATCATCTGCATACTTGCATCTTCTATTGATTGACCCTTTCTAGTTTGCATCTTCAACCTCTTCAGCCCTCTCAATAATCAAATCAATCATTTTCTCATCTGTTCCTAAATGTTTTGTTATGAAAACATTTTCTAATTTTGATTTTTCAAGAGCTGGTAAAAGATCATTGTTGATGTCAGTTTTCACATGTGCTCCTTCATGCAAAAAATAAAAAACAATAACTAAAACTTTTGGATTATTTTTTTCACAAGTTTTAATTCCATCAAAAATGTCAGGTTGCTCTATTTCTAACCAACATCTATTGATATTTCTATAATCCCCTTTTAATTCATCTAAAACATAATCTAATGATCTTTGAGCATTAGGATCTTTACTTCCATGCCCAATAATCAACACATCAACATCTTTTTCAGCAGTTGATACACTGTTTTCTTTTAATGTATTTGTTATTCTATTTCTAACCAAATCACATAATGTTTTATGCATACTCATTGGTTTTGTAACAACAAATTTTACATTGGTATTCTTTTGGAATTTCATCACTTCTGTCACTGCGATCTTTACTTTTTTGCCTGGATAAAGAAAATATGGAACAATTGTCAACACATCAATATCTTGTTTTAGAGATTTTTCAATACCGTCTTCAATATACGGTGGTTCCACTTCAAGAAAACAAAAATCTGTAAAAACATATTCCTTTTTTGCTTTAATCTCCTTACAAATTTTTTCCAGTTCTTCAGTTGCCTCTCTTTCTCTACTTCCTCTATCAATTAATAATAATCCACGTTTCAATCTGTTTTCCTCGCTATTGCAATAGTCAAATTGGGTGGGAATTTCTGTTTTTCTACAATTAATTTTCCCTTTGATGCCTTTATCGCCGCAGCCTCTGAAACACTTGCTGTTCCTTCAAATGATTTTACAGTATCTGAAGGATTTGGAGTGGAAATCTGAGATAACTCTTCTCTTGTGATATATTCTACAGGTATTTCCATTTCTTTTCCAATATCGATTAGACCCTGTACATCTTCAGGTTTTTTGATTGAAACAAGTTTTGCAATAGATTTTGGACTCAGATTATATTTTTTCATACAAAAGTCAATTCCTTCCTTTATGGTTTCTTTTGTTGTATCCCAATGCAATCCAATTCCAACATACAGACTTGGTGGACGGTAAACCACTGAATCTTTTAAAAAATCTCCTTCGATTTTTTTGTCTGAGATTATCAAGTATCCTTTAGAATTTGAATTTTTTAATTCATCAAAATTTTCACATAATTTAATATTCTTTGGTAGTTCTTCATACCATTTTTTATTCCCAACATCTTGAAAAACAGCAATTTTTTCATTATTTACCATGCATGCACTAACTTTGGTTACAGTAGATTCATCTTCAATTCTCCAACCAAATTTTCTTCCTACCAAATCAACTGAAATAGTTTTGTTAACATCTGCAGCTGTTGTAATTACGGGAATTGCATTAATTTTTTTTGCAATTTCTTGTGTTAGTTCATTTGCACCACCAATATGACCTGATAAAACACTAATGACAAAATTTATTTTGTCATCAATTACTATTACTGCAGGATCTGTTTTCTTATCTTTCAAATGTGGTGCAATTAATCTAATTACAGCTCCTAAAGAAAATAAACAAACTAATCCTTCATTATTTTTAAAAAGTTCAACAATCTTTTCAGTGGTGGGTTCTGAATACCACTCAATCTCCTTATTTTCATCTTCGAATTTTTTTGGAGCAAAAACCTTCCAAGACGGAAAAAATTCTCTTAATTTTATGCCTATATTCACTCCGTTTTTAGTAATGGCTAAAACAGAAACTTTTTCCATAATCAAAATTTTTTTAATTTAATAAAATACCTTACTACTCTGATTTTCTTGCAAGAATATCACCATCAAAATCAAACAAAATTACATCCAATGGCACTTTACCTTCAGAGTGTTTTTTCATATGTTTATGAGTTTCATTGCATATTTCTTCAAAAAAACCTGATATCTTCCCTTCTTTAATTATCTCAGAAACATGTCTAGCTGTATTGGCGTTTTTGATTTTTTCAGTTATATCCAGACTTGCATTACATTTTCTTGCAATATCGGCCAAGAAATTCATATCTACTTTAGAACCTTTAACATGTGTCTGTTTTACACCAGCTGCCATTTTTGCCAATTTCCCAATAAATCCAACAACATATGCTTTTTTAATTGATTTTTTTGCACATTGTTGAAGTGTATATCCTGAAAAATCTCCCATTTGTATAAAACAATGATCAGGTAAATCGACAATATTCTTAGCAAAATCTTCACTTCTTCCTCCGGTAGTTAGAACAACTGTGTCATTTCCCATTGCAATTGCAACATCAAGATTTTGTCTAATTGATGCTGCATACGATGCTGTTGAAAATGGAATTACAATTCCACTTGTACCTAAAATTGAAATTCCGTTTAGAATACCAATCCTTGGATTGTCTGTTTTAGGTCCTAACTCTTTTCCTTTTGGAACAGAAATTATTACTCTAATTCCTTTTTCAGAAAGAATTTCTTGAGATACTTCCCTTAGATTTTCATTAATCATTTTTTTTGGAACTGGATTGATTGCAGGTTTGTTGATTTCTAATCCTAATCCCGGCTTTGTAACAATTCCCACTCCTTTCCCGCCATCAATTTCTATTTCATTAATTTTATCAGTAAATGACACTTCTACAATTATTTCGGCACCGTGAGTTACATCTGGATCATCTCCTCCATTTTTTATTACTGAACAGATAGCCTTAGTTTGTTCAAATTCACAAGAGTTTATTGGAATTTTTATAAAATTTCCTTTAGGTAATTTGACATCAACTTTGTCTATGTCTTTTTGAGAGATTATTGCTAATATTCCTGCCTTTGCTGCAGCTGTTGCACAAGTACCTGTGGTATATCCCGTTTTCAATTTCTCTTTTTTTATCTCATCCACACTTAATCATGATTATTTTGATGTATTAATTCTTGTTTGATTAGTTTTAACTTGTTTCAAATAATCAAATTAGATTATATTTGAATGAAAGTTATAAAAAGCAATTTGACTAGAAATCTCAAAATTGTTGTAACAGGTGCAAGTGGATTTGTAGGTAAAAATTTGCGAAAATTCTTAGCTAAAAATAATATTGATGTTGTGTCAATATCTAGAAACAATTTTAAAAAATTAAAAAATGAAACAAAAATAATTACAAAAAATTATGATGAAAAAATAATTTTACCAAAAATTAAAAATGCTTCTGCATTAATTCATCTTGTTGGAATTGGAAAACAAACAGTTGAAAATGATTACTCTTTAATCAACCATGAATTTACAAAAAAAATCATTAATATTTGTAAAAAGGCAAGAATAAAAAAAATTGTCTTTAACAGCGGGTTAGGAGTATCAAAAAACACTACATTAGGATATTTTATATCAAAATACAAAGCTGAGCAAGAAATTATTCACTCTGAATTAGATTATACCATTTTTAGACCCTCTTACATTGTTGGAAAAAACGACCTTTTTACAAAATATCTAAAATCACAAATCAAAAAAGGAACAATTGAAATTCCAGGTTCAGGAAAATATTCAATTCAACCTATATTCATAAACGATGTTTCAAAAATTATTTTAAAATCTGTTTTAGAAAAACAATTCAAAAATCAAATCTTAGATCTAGTTGGACCTAATTCAATTACATATGAAAAATATGTGACTGATTTTTCACATAATTCTGGAACAAAAATAAAAAAAATCAGTCTTGAATCTGCATACTATAATGCAATATCGAATCCCAAAAGTAAATTTGGAGTTGATGATCTAAATCTTCTAGTTGGAAACTTTAAAGGAAATTATAACAAACTAGAAAAACTCTCTAAAATGAAATTTCAATCTATACATGAAGTTTTAAAGTCCGGCATCTTGCTTTAATTTTTCAGCCTTACTAGTTTTTTCCCAAGTAAATTCTGGCTCATTTCTTCCAAAATGACCATATGCTGCGGTCTTCTTGTATATTGGTCTTTTTAGATTTAATTCTGAAATTATTCCCGATGGTTTCATATCAAAATTCTTCCTAACTAATTCCTCAATTTTCCCTTCAGGAATCTTGTTTGTTCCAAATGTGTTTACATAAAGTGATACTGGTTCTGCTACTCCGATTGCATATGCTAATTGAACTTCACATCTTTCTGCTAAACCTGCAGCAACTAAATTTTTTGCAATATATCTACACATGTAACATGCTGATCTATCTACTTTTGAAGGATCTTTTCCAGAAAATGCGCCACCACCATGTCTTCCAAATCCACCATACGTATCTACAATGATCTTTCTTCCTGTTAATCCAGCATCACCATGTGGACCACCAATGACAAATTTACCGGTAGGATTAATGTGAATTGTAATTTCATCACTCCATAAGTTTCCCAAGACTGGTTTGATCACTTTATCAATAATCTCTTTTGAAATCTCTTCTTGTGAGATTTCAGGCGCATGTTGTGTTGAAACAACCACTGTTTCAATTTTTGTTGGTTTATTATCTACATATCTAACTGATACCTGAGTTTTTCCATCTGGTCTGGCCCATGAAAGAGTCTTATTCTTTCTTACTTCGGAAAGCTTTTGGGCTAATTTCTGTGATAGGAGAATTGGCATTGGCATAAGCTCTTCAGTTTCATTTGATGCATATCCAAACATTAATCCTTGATCGCCTGCTCCTTGCTCATGATTTTCAGTGGCAGTAACTCCTTGACTAATGTCTGGACTCTGAGCATGAAGACGCAATATAATCTCACAAGAATCAGTATCAAACATCAAATCTTTATTGTCATAACCAATATCGCGAATAGTTTTTCTAACAAGTTCTTCCTGAGCCTTTTTGTCAAAACTTGCATTTGATGTAACTTCTCCTGCAACTGCAACAAAATCAGTTGTAACTAATGTTTCAACTGCAACCCTTGAGTCTGGGTCTTGTTTCAAAAATTCATCTAAGAATGCATCAGAAATTTGATCACAAATCTTGTCTGGATGACCTTCTGTTACTGATTCAGATGTAAATAGAAAATTGTTAGTCATAAGAACCACTAATTACTAGAGTTCGTTTTCTAGTTTGATAAATAATACGTTATTGCCCCTAACTATTACTCTACCATAATTTGCAATTACTTTTCCCTCATGAAGCTCCTCAGCATCTGTCATGATTAAATTCATGTAGGAATCAACATTGTCCATTTTTCCTTTGTACTCTACTTCATTTTTCAGCCTAACTGTGACTTTTTTCTTAGTACTTTTCTGAAGAGTTGTTAATGGTCTTTTTGCACTTGTTTGCGACACTAATTATTCACTTGTTTTGCTTACCTTGTTCTCCAGAATAAAAGCCTTACCTCTTTTGTAAATAATGAAATTCCTTAAATTTTTTCATCAATTTCTGATAATTAATCAAATGATCTCAACTGGATTAGAAAAATTAGATGAATTTCTCTTAGGAGGAATTCATGAGGGTATTATTACTGATATTTACGGTGCAAATGGAACTGGAAAGACCCAACTTTTATTACAAATCTGTATCAATTCAATTAAAAACGGTGGAACTGTACTTTTTTTAGATACCACAGGTGGATTTAGGCCTGAAAGAATTATTGATATGCAATCAGAACAATTCTCCAATTTGAATTATCTTGAAAAAATTACTGTACTACGAATTACAAATACTTCAGAACAAATAAAATCATTGGAAACCATCTCATCAGAAAATTCCTCTCTTGTTGTAATTGATAATATCTCTGATTTATTTTCATATGAATATCCAAGTGAAGATTTGATTTTTCAAAAAAATACTATTTTCATGAAATTCCTGCATGATCTTTCTTTAATCTCAATTGAAAAAAAAATACCCATTGTTGTATCAAATATGGTTAGGAATGTAGATGGAAAAGAAATTGAAAATATGAAATCTGCTATTGATCTTTTCACTCATATCAAAATAAAATTATCAAAAAATTCCACAAAATTCAAAGGTCAAATTAACTGGTTATCCAATAAGAATATTTTTTCTTACATTATCACAAAATCAGGATTGACAAGCAATACTGAAGATATTTAACATCGATGTAACAAGTCAAGTAGTGGCAGGAATATTTGATTCAATTCCAGTTATTACAGTTGTATTATTTGCATTAGGATTAGTTGGAGTAATAGTTTATGAAAAAACAAGATCAAACTCAACAGAAGAATCAAATTCCTGATTCAAAAATTTTCTCTTTGTTTGAAAATTTTGGGTTTACAAATTTAACTGAAATTCAAAAAAAAGCATCACCAATTGTTTTACAAAAAAAAGATTGTTTGATAATAGCGCCAACTGGTTCAGGAAAAACTGAGTGCTCCGTAATTCCAATTTTCTCTTTAATTAAAAATTCAAGAAATGTTGGAAAAATTAAAGCACTTTACATTACTCCTCTTAGAGCATTAAACCGAGATGTTTTTCGACGAATAACAAAGTATGCTCATGAAAATGAACTATCAATCGAAATTAGGCATGGCGATACTACTCAATCTGCAAGAAAAAAAATCACTGAAAATCCACCTGATGTACTTATCACAACTCCTGAAACCTTAGTTATACTACTTACACAACAAAAAATGCTTGATGCATTGTCTGAATTAGAGTGGATAGTAATCGATGAAGTCCATGAATTATTGGCAAGTGAACGAGGTGCACAATTGTCACTTAGCATTGAAAGATTACAACTAATATCCAAATTTCCCCTTACAAAAATTGGATTATCAGCTACAGTAGGAAATTTTGAAGAAGCTGGAAAGTTTGTAGTAGGCTCAAAAAGAAAATGTCAAATTATTAGAGATACTTCTGTAAGAAAATATGATGTTGAGGTACAGTATGTTGATGGAACTATCTCTGATGTTGCAGATAAAATTCTGGAATATGTGAAAAAACAAGATCTTGACTCTCCTATTCTATTATTTACAAATACTAGAGGTGAAGCAGAATTTTTAGCATCAATTCTCAAAGAAAAATCCTCTGAAAAAATTGAGCTTCATCATGGTTCTTTATCAAAAGAAGTTAGAGAAGACACTGAACTCACTCTTAGAGAAGGAAAACGTGGAATAGTTGTATGTACATCTTCATTAGAATTAGGTTTGGATATAGGTTCAGTTGATTTGGTAATTCATTACGGTTCACCACGTCAAGTGTCAAAACTAGTTCAAAGAATAGGAAGAAGCAGACATAATAGAGATGCTTCGGCAAGAGGCCTAATCATCACAAATAATGCAGATGATGAATTTGAAGCAAGAGCAATACTTGATAGGATTAAGGAAGGTTCAATTGAAGAACAAAAAATACACGATGGTTCATTAGATGTTTTGGCTCATCATCTGGTTGGATTAACCATGCAAATAGGAGAAATTCCTGTAGATTTTGCATTAACAACTATCAGAAACGCATATCCTTTCAGAAATTTGAAACTTGAAGATCTTATTGGAGTCTTGGATCTACTTGATTCAAATTATTTAATTTTTTTTGACAGAACTAAAATGACATTTTGGAAAAAAGGACGTTCATTCAAATATTATTTTGAAAATCTCTCCACAATCCCCGATATTCTAAAATTCAAGGTATTTGACAGTGTTGGAAAAAAAATTATCGGTACTTTGGATCAAAGATTTGTAGGAGATTTTGGTGATTCAGGAAATATTTTTGTCCTAAAGGGCACTCAATGGAGAATTCTAAACATTGATGAAAAATCTCTATCAGTAAATGTAGAACCATTTAGGGGTGGAGGAATAACAGTTCCCTATTGGGAAGGAGAGAACATACCTATTGATTACAACACTGCAAAAAAAGTTGGCCTATTTCGTACTAAAGTCAGAAAAGGTTATTTGAATTTGATCAATAAAACTATTGAAAATCTTAATTTTGAAATATCTAATGAAAATTCTATTGTAATTGAATCAAGTAAAACTCAAGGTTCTATTGTAATTCATTCATGCTTTGGAACAAAAATTAATTCAACATTATCTACATTACTATCTTCAATGCTGTCATCTTTGTTAGGTTCTATTGTGGATTCAAGAAGTGATGGGTATAGAATAGTTTTATCATCACGATCTAGAATATCTGAAAAACTCTTTTTAGAAGTTCTAAAAGATGATTATGATCTTTATTCAATTGTTACTGCATCTCTTTCTGGAACCCATAATGTTAATTGGCGGACATGGTGTGTTGCAAAAAAATTTGGTGTTGTTGGCAGAGGCGCAATATATGAGAAAAAATCAGCACGATTTTTGTATGAAAGATATTCAAAAACATCTCTTGTTAAAGAAGCATTACGTGAATTATTCCATGATAAGTATGATCTTTCAAGTACAGAAAAAATCCTCAAAAAAATAAGAGAGGATGAAATTTCAGTCAAATGGATTGAAGTAGATAAATTTTCGAAACTTGCAGAACCAATTTTGGATCATACTACAAAATATTACTCTTCCCCTGCAAATCTTGACAAAGGCATACTTGATCTTGTAAAAACACGACTTGCAAAAACAAAACATCGCCTAATTTGTGCAAGATGTGGAAAATGGGAAAGAGTAATTGAAACAAATGAAGTTAAGAATATCTTGATTTGTCCCTACTGTAAGGGACGACAAATTACTGCAACATTCTACTCTGATTATGATCTTCCAAAGATTATTCGAAAAAAACATGATGGTAAAAAATTAACTTCTGAAGAAAAACACAAGTTTGATAGAGCATGGAAAGTTTCATCATTGATAGAAAATTTTGGAAAGACAGCCATTACTGTAATTTCAGGATATGGTGTTGGTGCAGATACGGCAGCAAGGATTTTACGAAATATGGTTGATGAAGAACATCTCTTAAAGCAAATTTATGAAGCTGAAAGGCAATATGTAGTAACAAGGGGATTTTGGGATTCTTAGTTTTTCTTGGTTATTTTAGAAAACGGGGTCAAAAATAATTCTATCCTACCTTCCAATCCTGCTTTTGCATTTAGTCCTGTGACAGAAATTATTTCACCTAATTCACATTTGTCAATTAATCTAGCTTGATTTCTCCAACCCTTTATCCATATTTGCCCTGTGTCGTCTTCTACAAACATTTCAGAAAGTGAAATTGATTCTCCTGATTTTGTTTGTACTTCTCTTCTTTCTGGAACTTTCAAAATTATTGCTTCAACACAATAGTTTCCATCAACTTTAACATCGCTAATCTTTGTTCTTAACTGTGATAATGATGGAATAGATTCATCATTTTCTAGTTTTCTAACAAATGAATTTTCATCTAATGTGATTGAATTTCCATAAACTTTTGATGGCATACATTCTATTACATCTCCTTCACTACATATGGTTGTAGAATTTGAATAATCACTAATGTTGTAGGTGTTTTTATTTTTATCAACAGCCAATATCATATTTTTTCCATTTTCTGATTGTGAGATTGATAAGACTCTAGCTATAACAGGCTCAGCTTCTTTTCCACCTTCAATTTCAATTAGTGTTGAATCACTACCATGAATCTCTAATCCCTGATTTCCAGATCTTATCTTGACTCCTAACAGCCTGACTTTAGCTCCTTGTGATATCATATTCGGAATATCAGACTCATCTTTTCCCCATAACACCACTCTCATAGAACTTCCATCCTTGCCTTTTAGCCTCATTCTGAGAGCTTTTCCAGGATTGCCTCTTGAATTTGTAAATTCCATACTAGAAATTAATCCATCTAATGTTCCAGACGTGACCAAATCTTTTTCTCCTTCTTTTAGCTCACTTACATCTTTTGTAATATTTTCAATACTTGGGATTTCACTGTTGTTGTCAATTGATTCTATATTTGAACCGGAACCAATGTTAATTGTTGGTGCGCCATTAAGATCTGATTTTACATATGCTTTGATAATTTTTATCAGATCACCAGGTTTCAGATTTTCAATTCCAGGAAGATTAGCTTTATCGTCCCATAGTTTAACACTTGCTGTTGAATTTGTATCATAAACTGTCATTGTTCTTAGATAGAATGGAGAACCATCTTTTCTTGAATATTGTTTTGCAGGAGAAACATTCAGGACTCTAGTTTCAAGCGAAATCTCTTTTGCACCTGCATAAAGATCCTTTAGTCCCATCTCCACTTTTAGTGGTTCAGATAATGATACTCCTAAATCTGATGCAATAAGAAACAATGCTCCTTGATCTGTTAGATATCCTGCTCCGATTTTTTCTTTTTTTTGCTTTATTTGCTCATCAATTTCTTCTCTAGTCAATTCTGGTTTTAATTCAAGTAATTTTTCAATAAGATTATCAAATTCAGACAATTCATCTTGTGTAAAGAAGATGTATTAATAAAAATTTCATTATGAATTTTTCAAAATTTTTGATCGCATTTTGACTTTAAACTAATGCAAAAACTAGTCATTTACTCATTAACTAAATTAGTAAGTAGATCGGATTTCCTTTGTGTCTTGTATTGAAGTAAGTCATTTATCAAAATCATATGGCTCTATCAAAGCAGTAGATGACATTGTATTATCCGTAAAATCTGGTCAAGTTTTTGGATTTTTAGGCCCTAACGGTGCTGGAAAATCAACGACTATCAAATTACTAACTACTCTAATTCCCCCCTCAAGCGGTTCACTAACAATTCTTGGAATAGATGCCACAAAAAACCCTCTTGAAATTAGGAATAAAATTGGCGTTGTGTTGCAACAACCTAGCTACGAACCTACTCTGTCAGTAGAGAAATCTCTTGACAAATACGGTATGATGTGGAATGTACCGAAAAAAGAGCGTAAACAAAGAGTGAAATCTCTTCTAAAAGACTTTGATTTAATTGATATAAGAAAAAAAAGAAATGAAGATCTTTCTATTGGACAAAGAAGACGTGTTCAAGTTGCAAGGGAATTCATGCATGATATGGAGTTATTGTTTTTAGATGAACCTACTGTAGGTTTAGATCCTAGTGCAAGAAGAAAGTTATTAGATTTTTTAAAAACTAAAGTTAAAACAGGTTTGACAATTTTTTATACAACTCATATTCTTACTGAAGCTGAATATCTTTGTGACGAAATTGCAATAATTAATGAAGGAAAAATTTTAACTGTAGATTCTCCAGATGCCTTAAAAAATAGATTTGGGAAAGAAAAAACAATTAAAATTCATTTGTTAGAAAAAAATCCACTTGTTAAATCCTTATTATCCGATATATCTGATTACAAAATTGATTTTAATGCTGGAACAAATATAACAATTCATTCAGAAAAATCTGAACTAGTTTTACAGCAAATTTTAAAAATTCTCAATGAAAATGAAATTGAAATTGAAGATCTCTCTGCGATCCCTACAAATTTAGAAGAGATCTTTCTAAAAATGGTGAAAGGATAATGCATCCAATTTTTAGATTAGTTAATCGAAATTTAACAATTTCAATAAACCCTGGATTTTTAATTTGGCAAGTAATTTTTCCTCTAATCTATATTTTTGTTGCTGGATTTGCATATACATCTCTTATTCAAGAAGTGCCTTTTGGAAGAAAAGAACTTGATTATCCAGCATTTCTTGCATCAGGAATGATAGGATTTAACATAATGAATAGCACTCTGGTTTCAGGAATCATTATCTGGAATGATAGAAGACATGGGATGTTTGAACAAATTATGTCTGGTCCTTTTACTCGTACAAATTACATTCTAAGTAATATTGTTACGATAGGGATTGTGGGTTTAGTAAGTGCTTCATTAATTGCATTAGTTGGTTATCCTGTATTTTTTGAGTCGATTGAATTTTCATTGATAACTATTCCAATGATTGTTTTTGCTGCAATTACAGGCTCTGTATTATTTGGCTCTATTGCATCTATAATTTCAACTAGATTAAGATCTAGTGAAGGATTTAATGTAATAATTAACACCGTTTTCCTATTCTTTGCTTTTGTAAGTACCGCATTTTATCCCGCGGAAGGTGCACCTGAACCTTTGAGAACTGCATTCTATCTTAATCCCTTAACATATCTTGTTGATGTGATACGTGCAGGAATTTTTGGAAGCATGACAGAATTTGTAATTTTTGAGATGCTGGTCTTAGTATTGATTGCCTCATCTCTTTTTATTATTGCAACAAAATTACTTACTAGATTGGATTTTTAAATAGTAGCCCGGCCCAGACTCGAACTGGGGTCAAGGGCTCCAAAGGCCCCTATGCTTGACCGCTACACTACCGGGCTGCTAAATCACACACTTTTGTTCCCTTAATGAACTTTTTATCTAATTCTAATCTAATCAATTTGATTAATCAATTCATACAATTTTTTGGTAGGATCTTCCATTTTTTTTACAATTCTTTTTGCCATTAGTTTATTCTTGTTTTTTGATTTAATCTTCTCACCAATCATTCTAGAAATTTTTTTAGGATCTTCCTGTCTTGTAACAAGCTTAGATTTTACTAAATACTTCTCTATTAAATTTGGAATAGCATTATATGATATTGTAGGAATTCCTAATAATGCTGCTTCTGCTGTCATAGTTCCTCCCGAACCTATGAAAACATCTGAATTTTGTAACAAATATTTTCCATCATAAGACATTCCAAGAATAATTATTTTTTTACCAAAAATTTTCTTTAGTTTTTGAATTTGTTCTTTATATCTTGTTAAAATTATGATGTTATATTCATTAAAATCTTTTAAAACTTCTTTAATAATTTCACTAACTAAACTTTTTTTGGATGAATATGCAGCTTGATCTTCATCAACTCGAATCAAAATATTTCCTTTCTTTTCATTTGAAAAATTTAGTTTCCTTTTTACACTGATCTTTCTTTGTGTTGTTACAAATGCATCAATTGCATTATATTGCATTATATTTTTTGAACTAATCCCATACTTGGTAAATTCTTTCTTTGGAATTATTTTTGGAGTTAATAACTTTTGTACAAATGGTAAAGTTAGTCTCATTACAGAATCTGCATGAGGTGAATCTTGCAAAGCTATGTGTCTTATTCCTAATCCAAAAGAAATTCTTGCTGCTTCTGGTGAACAAAAACTTATTGTCAGATCTGGTGCAAATTTGATAATTTTAGGTAATAATTTTCGAGTTCTTTCTATACTCTCTTCTAACTTTTTTACTCTATTACTGCCATGATTTCCAACTAAAACCAGCTTGAAATTTCTCAATTTGGCAAGATTTGCTACTTCATTGTAGTGCCTTGAAGTGCATAAAATCTGATGTTTTTTCTCAAATTTGCTTATTATTGGTTCTGAAAACAATAATTGTTTAGGAGTTAGAATATCGATCCAAATTTTCAAGTATTTTACATAATTCTCGTTAGTTCAATAAGTTTTTCTTAGTCTATTACATAGCTCAAGTATGGGGGGAACAAAAATTGTAGTTTATGGACTTAGTACTGAAGGATATTCTATTGCATCTCAAATGGCAATTAAAGGTGCTGATGTATCAATTATTGATGAATCTACCCCATCTGCAATATCTCTCAAAGCTGAAATTGCAAAAACCTATCCAAATGTTTCATCATTAAAAGAAGATGAACCACTTTTAGCAATGGAACCAATAGATGTTGCCATTTCTAAAGCTCAATATCTTTTCTTTACTCCTAGAATTCGAAAAACTGGACAGGATATAAAAACAGAAATTCATTCAAAATTTAAAGATGCAACTACTTCACTAAAAAAAAATAGTTCAGTTGTTTATACATTACCTACAGGATTTGGTGGAAATAATGAAAATATATCGTTATTGGAACATGTTACTGGTTTAGAAGTTGGAAAACAAATATCTTATTTTTATTATCCTTTAGAAGATCTTTCTGAACAACCAAAAATAATTGGATCATATAATGGTAAAGAAGATGTTAAACTATCTGAGCTGTTGACAACTAAAAAAGAGAAAAAATTTGTAGCTATTTCGTCATCCGAACATTTTCATGCAATTGATGTCTTATCTAGATTTTCAAGTCTATGTAGTCTTTTAGAGGTATGTAAATATGCACAAGATGATATCACAAAAAAAGATCTTTCATCTGATGATTTTCAAGAACTTTACTTAGACAATATGGTTAGTGGGTTATTTGACTTAAAATCCTTAGGTTCATCATTTGAAGGTGCAAATACCCTCATGTACTTGATAAATGGAAGCGTAAAAGGTATCGATGGATACATCAAAAGATTAATTGATGAAATACGCTCAACATTAAAGAAAAATGATCTTAAAGCAAGTAGAACAAAGATTGCTATTTCTTGGACTTTGGATCAACATGAAATGCGTGGAGATAAAATTGAAATGCTACAGAATTTAACATCTAAACTTCGTGATTACATAGGTGATGTTGAAGCCTATGAAGATCCAAACTTTGATCTATTTCATAGTGATAAAACAACAATCGTTGTAGCTTGCTCAAAAAATGATTTTGAAAGTATTTTGAAGACTAAACAAGATTCTGATCTGATAATTGTTAAAGCTAATCCCTTATGTGAAACTATTCAATAATAGTATAAATTAGCTCAACAACTATTGCTGTTGAAATGTCTGATAAAAATTCTGATGAAATTCCAGTAGAAGTAATTTCTGATGAAGATATCTCGGAATCTGATTTAGGAAAAAACTCTCCTGAAGAGTTGAAAGATCTTTTAGAGACTGAAAAACAAAAAGTGGCTAAATATGAAGAAAAAATAAAACTTGTGTTAGCTGATTATCAAAACCTTCAACGAAAAACCCAATCTGATATTGAAAAAGGAGTAAATTCTAAAATTGATGAATTCATTCTTGAATTTTTAAAAATTTATGATGATTTTGTGAGGGCAAAAGATGCATTCTCTCAAAATAATATTGATACTACTGGATTAGATTCAATTTTAAAAAACATGGACTCATTATTAAAAAAATATAATGTAATTCCGATTGAAGCGTTAGGGGAAATTTTTGATCCAAATCTTCATGAAGCAATCTCAATAATTAATGATCCAGAACTTGATGATAATACCATTACAAAAGAAATCAGGAAAGGATATATTTCTCATGAGAGGGTTATTAGACCAACACTAGTAGAAATTTCAAAAAAAGGATGATATGATATGGCAAAAGTAATAGGAATCGATTTAGGAACAAGCAATTCTGCTGCTGCAGTAATGATGGGGGGAAAACCTACTATTATTCCAGCAGCTGAGGGCGCTACTGTAGGTGGTAAAGCGTTTCCCTCCGTTGTGGCCTTTTCAAAAGAAGGTGAACTCTTAGTTGGAGAGCCTGCTAGAAGACAGGCAGTTACTAACCCTGACAACACAATTGTTGCTGCAAAACGAAAAATGGGTTCAGATTACACCTTTAAGATTAAGGATAAAGAGTACAAACCTCAACAAATCTCTTCATTTATTCTACAAAAAATCAAAAAAGATGCAGAAGCATTTGTTGGTGAAAATGTAGAAAAGGCAGTGATTACAGTACCTGCATATTTTGATGATAATCAACGTCAGGCAACAAAAGATGCTGGAACCATTGCTGGATTGGATGTTGTTAGAATAATTAATGAACCAACTGCAGCATCTCTTGCATTTGGATTAGATAAAGCCAAAGAGGACATGAAAATCCTTGTGTTTGACTTTGGTGGTGGTACCTTAGATGTCACTATAATGGAAATGGGAGGTGGTGTCTTTGAAGTAATGAGTACTTCAGGTGATACCCAATTAGGTGGTACTGACATGGATAAAGCTGTTATTGATTATATCGTTGATGAATTCAAGAAAAAGGAAGGAGTTGATCTATCTCAAGATTCTACTGCAATGACAAGAATTAGAGAAGCAGCAGAAAAAGCAAAAATTGAACTCTCAACTGTTATGGAAACTGACATCAATCTTCCTTTCATAGCTCATGATCCGTCATCAGGCCCAAAAAATCTTGAATTAAGATTGACAAGAGCTAAACTGGATGAACTCATAAAACCAATCGTTGAAAAATGTAGAAGTTCAATTGAAAAGTCAATTGAGGACGCAAAATTATCAAAAAATGATATTAACAAAATCGTTATGGTTGGTGGACCTACAAGAATTCCTCTTGTAAGAAAGTTTGTTGGTGAAGTTGTTGGAAGAGAACCTGAATCAGGTGTTGATCCTATGGAAGCAGTAGCAATGGGTGCCGCAATTCAAGCAGGTATAATTGCAGGTGATGTTTCAAGTGATATTGTTCTATTAGATGTAACGCCACTTACATTAGGAATAGAAACATTAGGTGGTGTTAGAGAACCATTAATCGAACGTAATACAACAATTCCAACTTCTAAAAGTAAGGTTTTCACTACTGCTGCAGATAATCAAACAGCAGTTACAATACATGTTGTTCAAGGAGAACGACCTATGGCTACAGATAATGTTTCGCTAGGAAGCTTCAATCTAACAGATTTACCTCCTGCTCCAAGAGGAGTTCCTCAGATTGAAGTAAAATTTGATATTGATGCAAATGGAATTATCAATGTAACAGCCAAAGATCTTGGAACTCAAAAAGAAGCAAAAATCACAATAGAATCTTCCTCAAAACTATCTAAAGAAGAAATTGAAAAATTAAAAGAAGATGCTGAAAAGTTTTCAGATGAAGATAAAAAGAAAAAAGAGAAAATTGACCTTAGAAATGAAGCCGAAAGTTACATCTACACAACCGAAAAATTAGTTAATCATGATCTTAAAGATAAAATTTCCCAAGAACAAGGAATTAAAATTACAGACTCCATTAAAGAAGTAAAAGAAAATCTCGATAAAGAATCTGAAGAACTCAAACCAAAACTGGATGCCCTGAAAGAAATTGTTAATGAAGTAACCACTGAACTTTACAAAAATGTTACTCCGCCACCAGGAGCTGAAGGCCAACAAAGTGCTGGATCTGAAGGCCAACAAAGTGCTGGATCTGAAGGCCAACAAAGTGCTGGATCTGAAGGCCAACAAAGTGCTGGATCTGAAGGCCAACAAAGTGCTGGATCTGAAGGCCAACAAAGTGCTGGATCTGAAGGCCAACAAAGTGCTGGATCTGAAGGCCAACAAAGTGACCAATCATCCACAGATGAAACAAAAAGTAACTAATTTACCATCATTTTTTACAATTATAATTAAGTGATATTGATGTCAGCAAAACGTGATTATTATGAAGTATTGGGAGTTTCAAAAACTAGTTCCGCTGATGAAATTAAAAAACAATATAGAAAATTAGCTTTAAAATTTCATCCAGATCGTAATCAATCAGCTGAAGCAGGTGAACATTTCAAGGAAATCTCTGAAGCATATGGTGTATTGTCTGATCCAGAAAAAAGGAAGGTGTATGATCAACATGGTCATGCAGGTGTAGATGGAAGATATTCAAGTGAAGATATTTTTCAAGGTGCAGGTGCTGATTTTAGTGACATTTTTGGAAGAGGTGGAGGGGGTTTTGACTCTATATTTGAATCAATATTTGGAAGAGGAGGATTTAGTTCTAGGCAACAACGTGGTTCTGATATTCTTTTTGAAACTACTGTTACTCTTGAAGATGTTTTACATGGAAAAAAAATGGAATTTGATTTACAAAAAGAGATTAAATGCGATACATGTGATGGAACAGGATGTAAGCCTGGTACAAACAAAAAAACTTGTTCTTCATGTAATGGTCAAGGGCAAGTTCGTAAAAGTCGTAGCATGGGATTTGCATCTTTTGTAACTGTCGAGCCTTGTTCTTCATGTAATGGTCAAGGCTCTATCATTGAAACACCATGTAGTAATTGTAATGGAAAAACTAAGAAACGAGGAACAAAAAAAATCTCCTTTGACATTCCCCCAGGCGTTGATTTTGGTGATTATACTGTTCCAAATGAAGGAAATGAAATTCCTGGTGGTGTAAATGGAGATTTAATTGTAAGAATTAGAATTGAACCTCATCCCAAATTTAAGAGAGATGGAAAAGACATTTTTTATGATCAAGATGTTTCAATGGTTGATGCAGCATTAGGAAAGGAGATCATTGTCCCAACTTTAGATGGTACTGAAAAAATTAAGGTAGATGCAGGAAGTCAACCTAATACAATAATAAAACTAAAAGGAAAAGGTGTACCTCATATTAATTCCAGAGGACGTGGTGATCAATTTGTTAGAATTGTAGTGAATATTCCAACGAAACTTAACAAACATCAGAAAAATCTACTCGATGAATTCCAAAAATCATTTGAATGAAAAATTATTTTTCAAATTTTCTCATAATTACATGATGTCCATTTCTTACATGTATTGCATGACTTGTTTTCATTAATTCACTTATTTTTTCTTCAGTATAGAATTTCACATTGTATCGTCCAATAACTTTTTTACAATTATTACAGTAGATTTCATTAAATTCCATATTTGGATTCTGTTATAATATACCTAAAACAGTATAATAAAGAACTTATTCTAGAGTTCAAGAACTTTGATTGCGGGAGTCGCCCAGCCTGGTCAACGGCATAAGGTTCAGATCCTTATCTTCTAGGAGTTCGTGGGTTCAAATCCCACTTCCCGCATAACATTATTTCTCTAATATGGTCTTGATTTTTTGTAATAGGATTGTGTTGACTGTTTCACCTGAAACCTTTCCACGAAGTTCCTTCATTGCCATTCCCATCAATGGGCCTATTGCGTGTTCTTTTTGATTTTTAACCATATTTTCATTATCCTGAACGATTTTTTCTAAAATTTGTTCTAATTCCTCATTATCTACAGTTTTAATTGATGCATTTTTCATTGCATCTTCAATCGTGTTTGATTTTCCAGCCATAATATTCTCAAAAATCATCTCAATTGACTCTTTAGCGATTTTTCCAGATTCTAATAATTCGAATGCTTTGCCAATCTCTTCATTTTTTAATAATTTTGAATTCAATCCATTTCTTTCAAGATTTGTTATTGATGAACATAAAATTGATGCAATAAATGTTGGATTAACATTTACATTATCTGTAATTTTTTCAAATAATTCGATATATGGTGAATCCAAAATTTGTTCAGCAAGCTGCTGATTCAAACTAAATTTACTTTTTATCTCTTGTATGGATTCATCCCAAGATTTTGGTATGTTTTTCTTAGCATCATCTAATTCCTCTTGAGATATGATAATTGGAGGAATATCTGTTTCTGGATACATTCTTGCTGCACCTGGTCTAGGACGTAGAAATTTTGTTTCTCCATTTTGTGTTGCCAATCTTGTATCGATTGGAATTCCTTTATTTTTGATGTATTCGATCCGTAAAATTATTTGTTCAATTATCGTATGCATTTTTTCTCTGGGACAAGCTAAAATCAAAAATGCATCATTTTCACTAATTTTCATAACTTCTTTCAAATTTTGAATATCTGTCTCCTCAACTCCATAGTTGGGTAGTTCATCTGAATGAAAAACTCCCCCAATTCCAAAAAACCTAACCAACTCTGCAACTTCTTTTCCTAATCTAATTCCTTCATACGGAGAATACCCGAACATTCCTTTCATATTTTTAAACGATATTGCAAAAATATTCTGGTTTTTCTTTATGGCATTTTTAATAATTTTTGATTTGCATTTTTCAAATAATTCTGTTACGTCTTTTTTATCCTCTACACTGTAATTCCAATCTATTTCCTGTAGTTTCTTTGAGATCTTTAGTAATCCATGTTGCCTTTTAGCCTCATATTCTACTACTTTTTCTAATTGATCTAACTGCTGAACTCCCTTTACTTCGATAACTACTCCTCCCTCTTTAATTGATACATTGACATCTTGTCTAATAGAACCTAATCCGCGTTTGACTTTTTTTGTACTCCTCAAAATTCTCCCAAGTGTCAAGGCAATTTTTTTAATTTCACTTGGTTTTACTTCAAAAGGCTCAGTGGCAATTTCTACTAGTGGTATTCCTAATCGTTCCAAACCATATTTTTTGATTGAACCTTCTTCTCCCAAATTTTTTGCAGCGTCTTCTTCAAGACAAATTGATTGAATTCCAATTTTTTTCCCTTCCACATCAAAAGAACCGCCATGTGAAATCAACATTGTACGTTGAAATCCTGTAGTGTTTGAACCATCAACAACTGTTTTTCTCATTGGAAAAATCTCTCTAAATATCTTAGACTTTAGTGCAGATGCAATTATTAACGAAATCTTTTTTGCATCACTGTCTAATTCATGTGGAGGTTCCTCATCTTGTTCAACTAAGCAACTACTTTCGGGATTTGCAAAGTACATTATTGTTTTTGATTTTGATTTTTCAAATAATGCTGCAGGATCATATTCACCTAATTCGCTTTTTGCTGCACGTAGTTTTCTTTGAAATTTTATAGAATACTCTTCAGTATCTACTGGGATGCAATTACAAAATAATTTCTTGTTGGTTGCAAGTTGCTGGTGAATCTCAAGTCCTACTTTCACTCCTAAATCATTAACAATGTTTGACATTTTTCTCCTCAAGTAGATATTTCTGATGCTATATTTTCAAGCATTATTTTCTTTATTTCTTCTAGACTTTGAGCATTACCTGTTGCCCACATAGCTTTTACCAATGCAACTTCTGGAATCATATCTTCTAGAGGAATTATGCCTAAATCCAATAGATCTCTGCCACTTTCATAAACTGTCATTCTTACTCTTCCATCAATACACTGTGATGTCATGCCTAAGAAAATTCCTTTTTCTTGTGCTTTTTTCACTTTTTCATACATTGTTTTGCCTATGTGTCCTAACCCTGTTCCTTCAAAAATTATGGCCTTGTAATTCATTTCAAGCATCTTTTCCAATAATTCGGGATTGTATCCAGGATGATATTTTATCAAAGCTACATTTGTTTCAAGATTAATTTTTGGCTGATATTTTTCTCCTCTAAAAAATTCATTTTTGATATTTCTTTGAACTTTATTATTTACAATAATAAATGCAGGATCGTTCCCCATGGTTTGAAATGCACCTCTTTTGCTTGTGTGATTTTTTCTTACTCTTGTTCCTAAATGACATGCCACAGATTCATCATTTTCATCTAGATGCATTACTACAAAAATTCCATTTGTTTTACATTGTAACAAAAATCTAACTGCGCCTATTAGATTAAGCGCTGCATCTGATGATGCACGGTCTGAAGATCTTTGAGACCCAACAAGGGCTATTGGAATTGGATATCCTGATAAAGCAAATGATAGAAATGATGAAGTATAATGCATTGTGTCTGTTCCATGGGCAATTATTATTCCTGTATAATCTAATTTAGAAATCTCATCAAGTCTTGTAGCAATTTTTAACCAATGTTCAGGTGTAATGTTTTCAGAATATTCTGAGAACAATACCTCCGTGTCTATGTTTGCAATCTCAGAAAGCTCAGGAACAGAAGAATTTAGCTCTTCAGCTGTTAAAACAGGTGTTACTGCTCCTGTTCTGTAATCTATTTTGCTAGCTATTGTTCCGCCTGTTGATAGCAAAAGAATTTTTGGTAATGATGGATTTTCTTTCAACTTTGCTTTTGGTTGCATCTCTTTAATTTCAGAGGTAACCAATTCAATTTTCTCTATTTTTTCTAATTCTAAACCTATGTTGTAACCACTTTTTAATTTCAAAACAAGATGACTGTCATCTGCATGTTCATATCTAGGCATGATTATGCCTGAATATGTTATATCTGCCAGAATTTTTACAGAATCCCCTACTTTGACACCATTGTTTTTCAAAAATTCTAATGATTTTCCTGTATATCCCTTAAATTCAGACATTAACGCTGATTAGTTTTGGCTATTTAATAAAAACTACCTGTAGTAAGATGCTACTAGCTTTTCGCCCATCTTGAGGTCTTTTTGCTCTCTTACTTTCTTGACTGCTTCTTCAAAGTGTTTCATAGTCACCTTTGCTTCGATACTCTTTTTCTCAACATCTTTTACATCCGGATGAGTGTCTAAAAACTCATGAATAACTAGAGATACTGCAGTATTTGCAATAGCAGCAGTATCTGCACCACTTAATCCATCAGTCATCTCTGATAGTTTTTCAAAGTCTACATGTTTAGGATCACTTTCCTCTGTTATTACTGGGATTTTTGCAGCATTGATTTTCAAGATACTCTTTCTACTTTCTTTATCTGGAAGTGGAATTTGGATGATTTTATCAAATCTTCCTGGTCTTAATAATGCTGGATCAATCATATCTGCTCTGTTAGTTGCAGCTAAAACTACTACTCCGTGTAAGTTCTCCATTCCATCTAACTCTGTAAGTAATTGACTTACTACTCTTTCAGTAACTGCAGTTTCTCCACCTGCTCCTCTAATTGGTGCAATAGAATCAATCTCATCAAAGAATACTACACAAGGAGCTGATTGTCTTGCTCTTTTGAAAATCTCTCTAATTCCTCTTTCAGATTCTCCAACCCATTTGGATAATAATTCAGGACCTCTAACTGAAACAAAGTTTGCTTCACTTTGTGTTGCAACAGCTTTTGCTAGTAAAGTCTTACCAGTTCCACTTGGACCGTGCAATAATATTCCTCTAGGCATTCTATGTCCTAATTTATCATATAATCCTGGATACTTCATTGGCCACTCAACAGCTTCTTGAAGTTCACGTTTGACATCCTCTAATCCTCCAACTTCATCCCACTTTACATCTGGATTTTCAATAAAGACTTCTCTCATTCCTGAAGGAGTAACCTCAATGAGTGCTTTTTGGAAATCTTCGTGATTTACAACAAGTTTGTCTAGTGTCTCGGGAGGTATTTTTTCTTCTTCTAGGTTTAATTCTGGAAGAAGTCTTCTAAGACATTTCATTGCCCCTTCTTTACAAAGATATTCTAAATCAGCACCAACATACCCGTGACTAACTGCTGAAATTTTATCCAAGTTAACATCATCTGATAATGGCATATTTCTGCTATGAATTGCAAGAATGTCTTTCCTGCCTTTTTTATCTGGAACTTTAATTTCAATTTCTCTATCGAATCTTCCTGGTCTTCTTAAAGCAGGATCTATTGCGTTTGGTCTGTTTGTAGCTGAAATTACAATTACCTTGCCTCTAGCTTCTAAACCATCCATTAATGATAACATTTGAGAAACAACTCTTCTTTCAACCTCGCCAGTAACTTCTTCCCTTTTTGGTGCAATGGAATCTATTTCATCTACAAAAATGATTGATGGAGCTTTCTCTCTAGCTTCTTTGAAAATTTCTCTTAGTCTAGCTTCACTTTCACCATAGAACTTACTCATAATTTCAGGACCTGAAATACTAATGAAGTGAGCATTACTTTCATTTGCAACAGCTTTTGCTAGTAATGTTTTGCCTGTTCCTGGAGGACCGTATAACAAAACACCTTTTGGAGCTTCAATTCCTAATTTTTCAAAAATTTCTGGATGTCTTAATGGTAATTCAATCATCTCTCTGACTTTCTTAATCTCATCTGTTAGACCTCCAATGTCTTCATAGGTTACTTGAGGTACACCACGTAATGTCTCTCCTTTTTCTGCAATATGGAAAACTGTTTTCTGTGTAACTAATACTGCATCAGCTGCTGGGGTTACACCAATTACTTGAAATGTTAAACGACCTCCGAAATATGGAACCATGACATTATCGCCTTTGATTAATGGAACACTCTCTAGTGCATCTGCGAGATATCTTTCATCAATTGGAGGGATTGCTTCTAATGGAGCTACTACAACTTTTTCAGCAGCTACTGCTTTGATTTTTCTAACCGTGATTGTATCGCCAATTGCAATGCCTGAATTATTTCTTCCAAGTCCATCGATTCTGATGATCCCTTTCCCTTCATCAGATGGGTAAAGTGGAAGACATTTTGCAACTGTTCTTCTTTTGCCCTTTATCTCAATTACATCACCTGTTGAAGCATTAAGAGTATCCATTGAATCATAATCAATTCTTGCAACTCCCCTTCCTACGTCTCGTGTATATGCTTCGAGGACTTTGAGAGAAAGAGCATTTTGACTCATAAAGAAAAACCCCTTGTCTAATTTTTATATCTTTGTGGTAATTTCTGGAAATAACACGAATCTAATCACAAGCTTAAAATCCTTAATGAGTACGAAACCAACTACTTGGGTAAGAGACCATTAGTAAGAAGACGAGGCCGTGGAGGATTTCAGTTTAGATCTACTTCTACTGGAAAAGTAGGCAGTAAAGCAAAATATCCTAGATTCTCGCTTTCAGAGCAACATGAAGGACTAGTTATAGATCTAGTTCATGAACGTGGTAGAGAGGCCCCTCTTGCAAAAGTAAGATTTGAAGATGGTTCAGTCTCTTTTGTACCTGCAGTTCTTGGAACTAAAGTAGGTACAACATTACAATTTGGGTTAAAATCTAAAATTCAAAAAGGAAATGTTATCAGTGTACAAAACATTCCTGATGGAACAATTGTGTGTAATGTAGAAAAACACTTTGGAGACGGTGGCGCAATTGTAAAATCTGCTGGTACTAATGCAACAGTGTTTTCTCACGGTGATGATGGCGTAACAATAAAACTCCCATCTGGAAAATTTACTACGCTAAATCCTAAGAATCGTGCAATGATTGGTACGCTTGCTGGTGGTGGCGCTAGTGAAAGACCATTTATGAGTGCAGGTGGAAAATGGAGAAACTTCAAGGCAAAAGGAAAGAAATATCCAATTGTTAGAGGTGTTGCACAAGCAGCATATGTCCATCCACACGGTGGTGGAAGACATCAACATGTTGGACAAAGTTCCACCGTATCGAGAGATGCTCCTCCAGGTGCCAAAGTTGGTAGCATTGCTGCCAGAAAGACTGGTAGAGCAAGAATCAAAGAAAGAAAGTAGTTACTTCCTAAACTTGATTAATAGCATTTTGTAATATTTTTACTGTATGACAAAACAAAGAATTAGAATCTTTGTTACAGGTAAAGTTCAAGGAGTTTTCTTCCGTCAAGCCCTTAAAGTAATGGCTAAAAAAAATGATGTTTTTGGATGGGTAAAGAATCTCAAAGATGGAAGAGTTGAAGCTGTTTTAGAAGGCGAGGTTGAAAATGTGAGCCGATTAATTGAATGGGCACATGGTGGACCTGCAAATGCAAGAGTTGAAGATGTTGAAATTATCAATGAAAAATTCACAGGAGAATTTTCTAAATTCGATGTTTTGTATTAGTAAATTTCTTCAAATGCATTTTTAATGATATGTGAAAATTCTGAAATTTCTTGATTATTTTTGATATCTAATATCTGAGGTTCTTCTTTTCTATTTTTTTGAATTTTGATGATAATTCCGTCTTTTTCGGGCTGGACATCAGCAAACCATCTAAACGTCATTGATTTTCCAAAGACTATTCTGTGCATTCTAACATCCTCAACAACATTTTTCCCTAAAGAAAGACAGAATTTCCTTGTAGAATCAAACAATGGGAGTGTAGTTGGTTGAATTTGTCTCTTAAAATCTTCATAATTTCTTTTATTTCCAAAAGAAACTAGATTCATACTCTACAAAATAATCTTTTAGTATAAAGGTAGTAGATCTGTTGGTTCCAGTCTAGACGGATAACCCCATTTCAAGGCATACAAGATCCGCCACGTTGACGAGGAAGCGTGGATGCTCCACCTTAGGATTGCTCCCTCCCGGACCTCATCCCTTTCGATGGTTCGGTCTTAGAAGTTATCCCTTCGGATAATTCTAGTCCTGCAACCACCCGCCTCGGCGTGATTTCATTTCCGCACACCAAGCGGGAATTACCTATCTAGAGATTTACCCAACAGTTACTGATCTCTGCATATAGCCGGTTTCAGAATAGGGCACGGCTGGCACCCTGATCCTACCTACTACCAAGTTTTCTAGAAACGTATGTTATATTTGCATTAGGTTTGCTTTTCTTTTAGTTTCAAAACTACGCTACAAACTGAGCATATCTTGCCTGTACACTCATTTCCACATTTTTCACAAAGCGTTTTTTGTTTATAGTTTGAATCTTTGACTATTTGAGAAACTTTGATTATTGATTGATACAAATTGTTTTTAATTCCACTGTGTTGTTTTTCTAAAGAATTCAGAAATTCTCGAATCTCCGTTCTTATTCCCTCATTCATATGGGGACATGGTTCTGATTGAAATGGTAAATTATTTGTAAAAGCATAAAACACAATTTCTGATTCGTATATTTCACAAAATGGTTTTATCTTTCTTAATGAATTACCTGAAGTATCAGGATCCATCCAACCAATTTTGTTTGTGTCTCCAGACAACATATTGATTACAAATGTTTGTAGTGTGTCATCTAAGTTGTGCCCAGTTGCAATAACATCTGCACCTATGTCTTTAGCTGCAAAATCAATTGCACGTCTTCTTAGTGTCCCACAAATTGAACATGATGATGTTTTTTCATTTTCTCGCAATTCTAATGCATTATCCAATGTTAAATCAAATAGCTCTTTGTAAGAATACACTTTATGCCCAACATTTAGTTCTGAACAAAATTTCTCAACAATTTCTAATGCCTCATTTCTATAACCTGGAATTCCTTCATCAATTGTTATTGCCTTTATTCTAAAATTATGTGTAGCAGACATTTCATTAATGATTTTTAATAATGCCAGTGAATCTTTTCCACCTGACACGGCAACAGCAATTAGTTCATCATTTTGGATCATCTTGTATTTTGAAATTGTCTTTGCAGTTTTTCTCAAAATTGAATTAGAAAAACAGGTAGAGCATAATTTTTCACCAGAATATTTTCTAGTGTAAACTGCTTGATTTGGGCATCTATCACAAATCATGAATGCTGTATGCTATTTTCATTAATGATTCTTTGGTATGTTCTAGATTGTAAACCAGCCCGATTTTACATATGATAATGCAATATTGAGCCCAAACAAGGCAAATGTGAAAATGTAGATTCCCCACATTACGCCATTGACTGCATTATCAGAGATTCTTTTATCAATAATTGTGTGGATGAATTTACCTCCGTCCAAAATTGGTAATGGAAGCATATTGATAATTCCAATAAAAAATGAAATCATCCATAACCATAACAAAAACATTGAAAGGTGTGGATTATTCCATTCTATAAAATCAAGAACCGGCTTGTATGCAAAAGAATTGTCTCTCATAATCCCAATTAGTCCTCTTTCCGGATCTTCTTGTGATGGAATGATTTCAACAGTAAAATCTAATGGCTGACCATCTCTAAGAACTGAAACACTTGCAGTATCTCCAGGCTCTAAAGACGGAAAATCTATCGGACTAAAAATTGGAATTCCATTAATTGATGTTATGATATCATTTGCAAGTAGTCCTGCTTTTTCTGCTCCGGAATTTTCGATAATTGATAAAATTAAGACCCCGTCTGGCAAATCATAAAATGTACTTAGCAATGGCTCTGGTAAGATCATTGCAAAAAATGGATTTGTCAAAAGTATTGCCCCTAAAACAAATGCAAAAATTACATTTGAAGTAGCTCCTGCTCCTATTACTCGTAATTTTGATATTTTTTTTGCTTTGTTAAATTCTTCCTCATCAGGTTCCACAAATCCCGCAAACATTGCAACAAATATTGCAAATCCTCCTGTTTTGATCTTTATTTTTTCTAGTGTTGCAACAATTCCATGCGCTCCTTCATGAATTACTAATACGATTGGAATTGATAGTAAAAAGTTTAGAATTGATGATGATGATGTTAAAGTTATGCCTGGAATTAGAACGGTAAGTTCTGAAAATTCTGTAGGTTCTACAAAAAACTTTGAAACATTTGAAAGCAAAAACCAAAATGCAAATCCCATCATGATGAAACCTGCGACTACACTAACATCTGCAAAAACACGTATTCCTCTTTTTGTTCTAGAGAGGATTTTTGTAAGTACTGTTTGAACCTGTTTGTTTTTGTAAACTAAACTGTATGCTTTTAATTCGAATCCATATCTTTCCAGTCTTAAGGCTTTTGCGACTCCTAAAATTACCACCCAAGCAATTAAGACATAGATAATCGAATTTTCTGTAATAAAATCAAGTTCCAAACTATTTGTTAATTTTTTAAACTCGTACATTTATCGGTTACTATGAACGCAGTAATGATAATCTCTACTTACCCAAACAAAAAAACAATTAATTTAATTGCTAATGAATTAGTCAAGAAAAAACTGGTTGCATGTGTAAATATCTCAAAAATATCATCTGTTTATTCATGGGATGGAAAAATTGAAAATTCTAATGAGTTTATTGCAATTTTTAAAACTACATTAAAGAACAAAAAAACATTGAAGCAAAAAATCAAGGAATCTCACCCATATGATGTTCCTGAAATTGCAGAAATTGACATTTCATCAATTAACAAACCATATCTAAAATGGCTTGTAGACTCTACTAACTAAGATTCAACAGTATACCGTAATAGTGAAATTATTCCACCTAATCCGGTTACTCGCAATCCTATATCTGTTGATGAATCCACACTGTATGTTTTAACGCCTTTACTTTCTGCATCATTTAGAAATTCAATCACTTTTGCTTCATCATTTGTTTGAATGGCATTGTCTGAAAATACTAAAGCCTCTACAGCACCATACTCATTTGCTTTACGAGTTTCATCAAAACCCATTGTAAATTTTCTGCTCTTTTGATTTGCTCGAATCATTACTTCATCAATGATCTCTGAAACTTTGGCTAATTTACTCTCTGACATTATCTCTTTCATAGTTTTTGAACGTGTAAAAGTATAGATTCCATCTTCTCCTCCTGAATCTATTCCTTCTACAACTTGAATCTTGAATTTCTTTGAGGAAGGATCTTTTTGAAGAAAATTTGAAAATTTCTTTTTTGTCTCACCTGGTCCAAATATTATAACCGAATCTGATTCTTTTACAATAGAAAAAACTGCATGTTGAATTTCCTCAAAAAATTTTTCAATATTGAAATTTGTTTTGTATCTCTTTCCTCCAGAACCAGAATAAATATTTGGCAAGAATTCCAAGTGTGTCCCTTTTAGCCTTGCAATTCCACAATCTCCTGTATCTATTGCAACTAAAACAAATCCACTTTGCTTGTTGTTAGAATTTATCAGTGTTTTTTCGATTGGTAGCCATTTTTTCTTTGAGATTGTAATGCCGTCATTTACTTTGAGAATAAATGAATGGTGTGAACCATGTGGAACAGCTTCATTACTTGATTCTGAAATGGTTCCTCCAATTCTTAATCTGTCTAAAACATCATCTAATGAAATTTTTTCTGCAATAAGTGCAATTCTAACTTTGATTCTTTCTCCTCTGTCCGGTCTTGCATACTCTTTATCTTGTTTTATGACTCTGGTTGTATCTCCAATTATCTTATCGCCTTCCTTGATAATTCTACGTAAATTTAACAGGTCATCAGAATCTTCGGGAATTGCCGAAACAGAATTCTCATCTATTTCCTTTGTAATCATGATATGTGAATTGTTTGCAGAAAGAAAAGAGTTTAGTTTGTTACTTTGCTAGTTTTGGTCTCTTGAGTTTTTTTCTTTAGATAATTTTCAACCCAATCCAATGTTAAAACACCTGCTTCTGCAAGATTTGTCAATGAATTTGCAGATGCCTCACCAGTTACCTTTCCATGATTTCTCTTTAACTGGCGCCACTTTAGTGCAGTATTTCCACTTTTAGAATTATAGATAATTCCTAAAACATCTCTGGCATTTACAAATGTAATATCTCGAATTTTTTTTAATGTGACTTTATCAGCTGCCTCTACGTAGATTGAACCTAAACTATCTTCTCTTTCAGCAAATACCTCAAAGTCATCTAGGTAACTTCTTGGTGCATATGATTTACACGTGCTAGAGATGATAAATCTTCTAAAACTTTCAAGTGATGCTGGAGTGTCAATTGTAACCATTTTGACTCCATAACTACTTGGCCATTTATCAAGCTTCTTGAAAGACTCAATTAGTATTTGGCCAAATCATGCCTTGCAGGCGGTGATGAACCTATCCCTTTGAATGATGATGAGGATCTTGAGTTCTGAGCCTGCTTAGAATTTTTATGTTTGGCGTCCAGACATTATTTTATGAAATCACTCACAGAGTATCTGACATTTAATGTAAAGACTAGAAGAGCATTTGTTAACATAACTCCAGATATTAGAAAATTAGTAACCAAAAGTAATGTGCAAGAAGGATTATGCCTTGTAAATGCAATGCACATTACTGCAAGCGTATTCATCAATGACAATGAAAGTGGATTACACAATGACTATGAAAAATGGTTAGAGGGATTAGCACCACATGAACCAATTGAACAATATGATCATAATAAAACAGGAGAAGATAATGCTGATGCACACCTAAAACGTCAGGTGATGGGAAGAGAAGTTGTAGTTGCCATTACTAAAGGTAAATTAGATTTTGGACCTTGGGAACAAATTTTCTACGGAGAATTTGATGGAAGACGTCCAAAAAGGGTTCTAGTAAAAATTATTGGTGAATGACTAACCAAAGTCTGCATCACGTTTTTGGCTCTGTGATTCATTCTTTCTTGCTGCTGCTCTAAACTCTTCGTCATGATTTTGAGGCCCATGACCGCATTTTACACAAGCAACTTTGAAACCATTCTCATCTTTTTGATATGTCTCACAGCCACAAAAACATGCCATGTTTAATCTGATTTGTATGATGATATATCTTTTAGCATATGGAAACTATGCTGACTTGCAGCATTCGCCCATAGGAATTTCATGATCATGTGGACATTTTCTTGGGTGTTTTAACATTGTACACAATGCATCAGTAAATTGTTTATTCATATGATGTTCAATACCACACACCATCTCTTCATCAATTTCTACTTTTAATGCACTGTCCATAAGCACTTCAAGCAATCTACTATTTCTCATCATGCTTGAACCAATTCTTTCACCGTCTTCAGTTAGTGTAACTCCTGCTTTGTTGTAATTTACAAGATTTTGACCGTTTAATTTTTTGAGCATTTGAACAACACTTGGCTGTCTAACGTTTAGCATTTTTGCAATTGTGCTAATCTTTACTTCGTCTCCTCTTTCTTTGATATGCCAAATTGCCTTTAGATACATTTCAACATGCTCAGCTTCGGCAGTTCCAACAAAGAGTGTTTCTTCATTTTCGTCATTTAATGAGTCCATACTACACCTTCTTTGAATCTTTTAATAAATATTCAAAGTATTGTCTTGCAAATCCTGCTAATCCTGCGTGATCTGCCCAAATCGCAACAAGATCTGAATTGACTCCCCCCATTTCAGGTCCCAGTAAAATTACAACATATCTCTTATCTGAAATTATTCCGCCTCCAAATAACCCTTTTTTGATTTTTACATTTGCAACTCTAGAAATTGCTTTGATTGAATCTTTATCCATTTTATCGGAGGTAAGAATTGTAATCTCTACTCCTTTGTCGTGTAATGAACGTAATTTTGGTAATGCTTGCTTTACTAGTTCTTCGCCTGCTTGAGGTAATGCAATCATTACTTCATTTCGACAAGACTCTACCATCTCTAAAATTTTTGCTGCAATGTTAATTGCACCGGACAAAACCCAAATATCTGGTCTTTCACTTGTACCACTTTTTTCATACAATGGAACAAGCTCATTTAGAATGACACTCTGATTTTGAGAAAAATCATTTTCCATTTTCTGTTTTGTAGTTTCAAGTCCAGTTGCTGGTGATTTTGCAAAGTATTTTGTTGGTCTAGAGTCATCTGAGCCAATCCATCCTTTATCTTCTAAAGTCCCTAAAACTTCATAGATTTTTGAATAAGGAACGCCTGATTTCTGACTAAGATCCGAAGCTGTTAATTCCCCAGCTTTAAGCAATGATGAAAAAGTTCTGATCTCATAACTTGTAAGACCGATCTTTTCTAGTGCCTTGCGTGTTTTATCAGATATGCTCATGCGATCTAGTCGATCCTTTTTGATATTTAAATCAGGTATGCGTACATCCTAAATTCCACACGGGGCCAAGTGTGAAATGCATTATATAGTATTTCAGAAAAATGCCCAATGTAGGCATGGCATTAATTCAAATTTCAAACCAATCAACTAAAAGTCTAGGAAAGAAGTCCACTATTAGATTCACACAAAGCATCTGTCCAGATTGTAACATGATTCTGGATGCTGAAGTCTTTGAGAGAGACAACAAAGTCTACATGTCAAAGATTTGTCCAACTCATGGAGAATGTGAGGAACTGTACTTTGGTTCTTATGAAATGTACAAGAAATTCAGTACATATTGGATGGATGGTAAAGGTGCACATGCCCCAAATGTAATGATTGACAAATGCTCATGTCCAAACAACTGTGGATTGTGCTCAAACCACTTGTCTCACAGTGGACTGGCAAACATGATTGTTACCAACAGATGTGATTTGACATGTTGGTATTGCTTTTTCTATGTAAAGAAAGGCCTTGAAGGCGCTTACATGTATGAACCAGATCATACGCAAGTCAGAGCAATGATGAAGACTCTGAAAGCTGAAAGACCAATTCCAGGAAATTCTATGCAAATTACTGGTGGTGAACCAATGCTCAGAGACGATATTGCTGATGTTATCAAAATTATGAAAGAAGAAGGTGTTGATCATATACAAATGAACACCAATGGTATCAGACATGCCATGGATCCTGAAGCAGCAAGAGAAGTTAGACTTGCTGGATGTAATAACTTGTATCTTTCATTTGATGGTGTAACTGCAAGAACAAACCCAAAAAATCATTGGGAAATTCCATATGCACTTGATAGTTGCAGAAAGACAGGAACAACAGTAGTGTTTGTTCCAACTGTAATCAAATCAATTAATGACCATGAACTAGGTGGAATTATTAGATATGCTCAAAAGAACATGGATGTAGTTCATGCTGTAAACTTCCAACCTGTTTCACTAACTGGTAGAATGGGTAAATCAGAACGTGAAAAATACAGAATCACAGTTCCAGATTGTATTCAAAGAATTGAAGAACAAACAAATGGTGAAGTGACCGTTGATGACTGGTTCCCAGTACCAAGTTGCATGCCGCTAACAAATGTAATTGAAGCATTCTCAAGCAAACCAAAGTATGAATTATCAATTCACTTTGCTTGTGGCGCAGGAACTTACATCTTTGAAGATGAGGAAACAAAGAAGTTTGTTCCATTAACAAAATTCTGTGACATTCAAGGAATGTTGGAATTGTTTGAAGATAAAGCAGAAGAAATTCGTTCTGGTAAAAACAAATACTTTACAATGCTTGAAGTTGTAAGAAAACTCAAAGGCTTTGTAGATACAAAGAAACAACCAGCAGGATTAGATTTGGCAAAGATGTTTGGCAATATATTGATGAAGAGATCCTTTGATGCTGTAGGTTCATGGCATGTAAAGGGATTATTCCTTGGCATGATGCACTTTCAGGACAAATACAATGAAGACTTGGAAAGACTACAAAGATGTGACATTCACTATTTGACACCAGACCTTAGAATCGTTCCATTCTGTGCATTTAATGTAATTCCTGAATGGTATAGAGACAGAATCCAAAAGAAATACTCTATCACCGTAGAAGAATGGGAGGAACGTGAAGGTGTTAAACTTGAAGATGGCCTCTATCGTGGTCTTATGAGACGTGGAGCAGGTGATGAACTTGCAGCTGGCTGTGCAAAAAGCCAGATGTTCCATGATGCAGCACAAGCTGTAATGTAAATCTGATTTTTTTAACAATATTTTATTCAAAAGAGTAATAACCACTCAAATTAGTGTGAATTTTGATGGTTTCACAAATTACTCTTGTAAAAATTGGAACATTTGATTTCAAACTAAACCATCTTTTGATAATTGGAATCTTGACATTATCTTTCTCAATTTCATTCTTAATCCGTGCTCAAAGTGCAGACTATGGATTTGAGTTAAATGAATTTGATCCTTTTTTTAATTTTAGAGCAACAGAATTTCTTCTAAATAATGGCATCTCAGAATATTTTGATTGGCATGATGACAAGAGTTGGTATCCAAATGGAAGAAATATCTCTGCAACATCACAAGTAATGCTTCACATAACAACTGCATTAACCTATCAAATATTTGGTGGGGGTTCAAACCTATATGATTTTACAATATTATTCCCTGTGATAATTGGTTCTCTTACAGCAGTTATTGTATTTGCACTAGTTAGGATTTTTGCAGGTACATCAGCAGGTCTGTTTGGGGCATTGCTTTATTCAATTTCATTACCAATAATAATAAGAGGATCTCTTGGATGGTTCAAATCTGAACCACTAGGAATTTTTTACGGGCTTTTAGGTCTATATCTTTTTTTGAGTGGAATAAAATCTGAAAATAAAAAAATTGCCTTCCTAAAAATAATTTCAAGTGGAATAGTACTCAGTTTTAGCTTAGCATCATGGGGAGGGATGCAATTTCTAATAATTCCTATAGGTATATTCATTTTAGCATTGCCTTTTGTAAGAAAAGATCATGAATTTCTTATTTGGTGCATTCCTCTATTTACTGGAACTTTTCTTCTCATTACTGGCATGTTTGAAAGACCCGGTCCAAATTTTGTTTTTGGTCTAGGGGGTTTTTCGTTAATAACTCCAACTATCTTTATGATTGCATGTATATTTCTTCAAAAAATTAGTAAAGAAAAAAATAAACTAAGAAATGGATTGTTCTTACTAGTATCTATTATCATAATTGGTTCTGTTGCAATAACAGTTAATGCTGAATCACACTTTCTACCTTTGCCTACATTTAGATATCTTAATGCCATAAACCCATTTTTAACAACTGTAAACCCACTAGTTGATTCAGTAGCTGAACATGCCAGCACAACAATCATGCAATCATTTTACTTTCATTCTACTCTTTTGATATTTTCAGGTATAGGGATTTGGATAATTTTAAGCAAATCAAAAACCGAACTACTTACTAATGACATGAAATCTTTTGTACTTATTTTGGGAATTACCGGAGTCTATGTCAGTTCTGCATTTGTAAGATTGGAAGTTTTTGCATCTATTTCATTAATAGTACTCTCTTCAATTGGGTTATCTATTTTGACTAAAGAATTTTTCAAAAATAACTCTCTTAGCAAAAAATCATCCCTCTCAAATAAACTACCAAAAATTTCATTTTTTGCATTTGTAATTATTCTATTTTTATTCCCATTGACTTATCCAGCTGGTGGAAATTGGGTAAATGTTAGTGATACTCCGGCAACAATACTAAATGGTGGCACAAGTTTTAAAGTTGCCACAAATGACTGGTTGGATACTCTTGAATGGATAAAACTAAACACTCCTAAAGATGCGGTAATTGCATCATGGTGGGATTATGGTTATTGGATAACTACGATGTCAGAACGAACCACCTTGGCAGATAATGCTACCATCGACACACAACAAATTCAGAAAATTGCAAAAATTTTACTTAGTAATCCCGAAGAGGCTTATCGCTTACTAAATGATATGGGCGCAACTCATATTGTCATTTTTATTTCTGGTGAAAAATTAAGTGTTGAGCATGAAGGAAAGAGCCTTTACATTTTGGGTGGTGGTGGAGATGAATCCAAAAAACAATGGTTTATGAGAATTGCAGAAGAACCTCTGACAAAATATTTACGCTCTGATGGGTTTAGTGGAACTGACTATTTTTGGAATGAAACTTTGTTAGGTAAATTAACGCCATTTACAACCCTTGCTTATCACAATTTTCAAAATCAACAACAATCTGAAACATTCAGACCTGGCTTTACTCCGATTTTTATAAAAGATATAAAATTTGATTATGACAATGATGGACCTTTTAAACTAGTTTATGCCTCATCAGGTTTTAATGAAGAAAGATTTGGACCTATGCTTGGAATATTTGTATATGAAATTAATCAAAACTATTCTGCTCTAAATCCTTAATTTGTAAACTATTGATTTTTTTTATTTACTTGATAATTCTCTTGTAAATCTCAATATATTTTGAAAGTGTTTTTTCTAATGCATAATTTCTTTCATACCATGATTTTGCATCATGTGAAATTTTTTGAAGCATATGTTTTGAATCAGCAAGTTCTTTTAGTTTTTTAAATATTTCATCACTTGTTTTTGCATTAATTACCGGTGGAGATTCTCCGTGTAATTCCCTGTGAATATCTTCATCGATATTGATTAGTATTGGAATTCCAAATTTGAATGCTTCAATAGCCATACGTGTAAATGAACCTGAATTAAATTGATCAACTAACAAATCTGATTTGCTCATATATTCTGACATTTTTTCACGAGATATTGGACCTGGAATAATCTCTACTTTTTCTGATATGTTTGGTAATCCAAGTAATTTCTTTGCTTTTTCAGAATCTGGACCCCAATCAACATAAAACAATTTGACATTGTCTCTTTCTTTACATAATCTTACAAATGCCTCTAGAAATTTTTCATTTCCTTTTGTTTCCCAAATCTCTGCTGTTGGAAGAAATATTGTAAACATTTTTGGTTCAGGAGAATTCTGTTCATTTCTTTTAAAATTTTGTGGTTCCCACACACGTGGTAAATAAACTGGATTTTTAATTCCTAGTCTTTCTACTAATGGCTTATGGATTGGCCAAACATAAACAAACTGATCTGCATGCTTATATGCTCTTTTCAATAAATACCCTGTAATTGATTTTTCAAATGCTTTGATTCTTAATTCATCACCTCCTGCTTGTGCAATATAAGGAACTCCAGAAATCATTGCATGAATAGGAGTAGCATTATAGGAATGGATGACATCATAATTTTTCATAAATTTTGTAATTTGAAAAATTTTTGTCCTGCTGTTAATTGGTGCAAAATGAACCCATTCAGGATAATCCTGAATTTCTTTGTCGTGGGAACGCGGATCATTTATTGATGCATTAGGTCCTGATATGATCTCTTTTGAAATTAATAGATCTGATTCAATTCCATTTTTTCGTAATTCTTTTGCCATAACATATCCAAAATTTGCATTTCCTGATTGAAGAATTCTCACAATTTATGCAATAATGGTTAGTTTAAAAATTGTTTATTCTAGATTTTTTAAAACTTTAATAATTTTATCTACTGCTTTTCCTCCACCAAAAAGACTAGGTTTTGTTTTAAATTTTAAACTCATCATTTTTTCTGCTTTTTTATACTGAAATGGTTTTGATAATGGCATGATGATGTTTGCTCTTTCTTCAATTGTCTCTTTCCATTCTGTGTTCTCTCTAATAGTTATACATGGAGTTCCCATCCAATAAGCTTCTTTTTGTAGCCCTCCAGAATCTGTGATTACCAAATCTGCATTGTTAACCAGTTTCATCATATTACTATGGTTTTGAGGTAAAATAATTTCTGCATTAATTTTCAGTTTATTTTTTAACAATTGTTTCTTGGTATTTGGATGGACAGGAAATATTATATGATATTTTTTTTGTAATTTATTTACTATTTCACAAATTTTTTTCAGGTTTTCTACATTGTTTATGTTTTCAGCTCTATGAATTGTTATAAGAATTTCATTTGTTTTTTTATTATTTTTTGTAATCTTAGTATTTTTTTTCCAGTTAAGAAATTGATCATACATTGTATCACCAACAAAATATGTTTGACCAAAAACTGATTCTAATTTTAAATTTTCCAAACAATTTCTTGTTGGTGCAAATAATATATCTGAACAATGATCTATAATTCGTCGGTTAATCTCTTCAGTCATGTAAAATTGATTGCTTCTGGCACCTGCCTCCAAATGTGCAATTTTTATTTTACATTTAGAAGCAGATAATGCACCTGCTACTGCTGAAGTTGTGTCACCTGGAATGACTATCAAATCTGGTTTATTTTTTTTAAATAATTTTTCCAACTTCGTGATTATTTTTGAAATTTGTTCAAGTTGTGTTCCTGCACCTATGTTAAGATTTTTTATATTGATTGCTTTAGAATTTTTTAAAAATATATTTGATAAATTATAGTCATAATGCTGACCTGTATGAATAATGTCTACTATGAATTTTTTTTTTGCTAATTCCTTAATAATTGGCCCTGATTTTATTATCTGTGGCCTAGTTCCTAAAACAAATGTGATCTTTTTAATTTTAGTCATAATCTCACTTTATTTGAAAAGGTAAAAACTAATCGATGTTTCCGAACTAATAATTTCTATCAGATCAAGAATAATTGAAACATCCATTTTATATAAAATACATAATCGATAAAATTGAATTGAGCAATGTTAGAGTAACCTATTCTGGTTTACTGTATTTTTTAATTGGACTTTCTAGTATTGTGACTGGGTTTGTATTTTCGTTAATTGTTACCAGAACCTTATCTGCTGATGAATTTGGTACTTGGTCTCTTATCAATACAATAATTGGTTATTTGGTTGTTTCAGGATCTTTCATAAATTACTGGACTATAAGAGAAATGTCTAGAGGAATTGATTCTGGTAGAACATCATTTGTTTCAAATTTGTTCTTAGGTTTTGGTCTAATTCCTGTTTATATTGCAATAGCGATTACATTTTTCGAAAATTCTGATGCAATACCAGAATCAATGATTTTTGGACTCGTTTTAGTGCCATTGTATATTGTTAGTAATGCCCTTACAACAATCAACACATCATTTCAACCACAAGTAGTTTCAAAAACATTGCTAGTTTTTGAAACAAGCAGAATTCCTACTGCATTAATCTTTGTTTATTTTTTAGAATTAGGGTTAGATGGTGCAATAATTGCAATGTTTCTATCTTTTTTGGTAAAAACAATTTATCAACTATTTCTTGTTCGTTCTAAAATAAAATCAAAATTTCAAATTTCATATTTTAAAAATTGGATCAAACTTTCTTGGTTAACTATGTATTCATCTGGACCTAATTTTTTACGAACTTTTGATATTGCAATATACACATTAATATCTTCATCTATAATTGGTATTGCATTTTATGTAGCTGCTGGAACGATTGGAAAATTAGTATCTCATTCTGAAAAAATCAGTTTAGGGTTGAATCCTAAACTACTTTCTGGAGGAAAATATTCCTATATTTATGAGAATCTTTCCTTGTTCCTCTTATTTGCACTGCCTATTGTTGGAATTTCTGTAGTTTTTTCTAAACCTGCATTATTTGCATTAAACCCTCTGTATCAAGAAGCTTGGGTTGTAGTTGTGTTTCTTGCAATTCAAACGTTTTTTTTATCTATTGTAAATCTCTTACAAAACTCATTAATTGGAATAGAAACGGTTGACATTCAACCAAACACTACCAAAAATTATCTAAAAAGTAATCTTTTCTGGATACCAACGTTTCGTTATGTAAAATTAATAGTTTATTTGATTGTGTTAGCAATAATGTTTTTTTATGCAAAAGAGAATCTTTCCCAAATAAACACATTAACATTTTGGGCAATTATTGGCGTTGTAATTGAAATTCCCTATAGTGTTTTTCTTTGGAAAAAATTAAAAAAAATTACTTTAATAACATTTCCATATAAATCTGGAATAAAATATTTGTCTACTACCATATTAATGATGATTGTTTTCTGGGTTACATCCGACAAGTTGATTGTTTATCATCAAAGCATTTTTGATTTTTTCCCAAATCTAGTTCTTCAATTATTGATTTGTTTGTCTGTTTATATTGGTTCGACTTATTTGATCGATGAAAAATTTAAAACTCTTACTAAATCCATCATTAAAGAATCCTTTAACAAATTTTAAAAAATTATTTTGTTAAATTATATAATCTAATATAATAATCTCCTCAATTATTCTTGTGAAAGTTCTCTATGCTGGAAATACAGCAAATTTTGGTTATGTAGTAACTCATTATTTGAGACTGAATGATGTAAATATGGAATTATTTATGAAAAAAAATCCTAGCATCCCATCAGATCCAATAAAAAAAGATCCCACGTTAAACAACATCTATCCTAATTGGATCACTTTTTATGATGACACAAAACCACTATGGAAGCTAAACATTTTAAAAAAAATATGTGATTATGATATAATTCAAACTAATACTGGATTAATCATATATTCCTACTTTTCAAGAAAACCATATGTTGCTCAACCTATAGGTTCAGAATTACGAATTACTGCTTTTTCAAATTCAGTAAAAGGTTTCTTAATGAGACAGGCATTACATAAGGCAAAAGTTGTTATCATCTCAACTCTAAATCAAGAATTACTTCTAAAAAAATTAAAAATTAAAAATTATCTTGTAATTCCATGCTATCCTGAATTTGCTTTTTTTCATCCGCCTGATGGACCTAAGACTGATTTTTTTAATAATTTCACAATTTTCCATCCAACAAATCTTAATTGGAAAACAAAAGGCAATGAAATTCTTATTAATGGTTTTGCAAAATTTATAAAAAATTATTCAAATTCTCTTTTAATTATTGTTGAACATGGAAAAGATATTGAAAAAACCCATAATTTAGTAACAAAATTGAATATTAAAAAAAATGTAAAATTTGTTAATGGTCCATTAGATTATAACTCATTGATAAATCATTATCATAACGCTGATGTCATAGCTGATCAGTTTGTTAGTGATGAAATTGGCTCGATTGGACGTGAAGCAATGTGTTCACAAAAACCATTACTAACAAGTTTTGATGACATATTATATCAAAAACAATTTAATTCATCCCCTCCAATTCTTAAAGCAAAATCACCTGATGATGTTTGTTCTAAATTAGAATTACTTGTTGATAAAAAAACAAGAGATAGATACGGTAAAGAAAGTCGTTTATGGATGGAAAAGAATAATTCTATTGATGTTTTCGCTAAGAAAAATAAAATTATTTACGAGTCAATTATTTCCAAAGAAAAATTTGAAATTTTAAGAAATAAAATTGAAAATTTTAAAAATTATTAAGAAAAGAATTTTAGAATTTTGAATTTAACCTTGACCGCTTCTATATGTTCTTTTTTCAGGTTCACATCTAAATTCTGAAACACTTTTTGGGGGAATTGTCCAATAACCTAAAACCTGACCGATTTTACTTTCTATGTCATATTTTTTTCCTAGATATTTAGGAAAGTCAAGCTGTTGTTTTATGAATGGTTTTGTATATTGATGATTAATTGCTCTTCTTATACCACTGCTAGAATTTGAACCTCCTCTATGAATTAACATACTGTCAAAAACTAATACTGAACCTTTACTACCACTAGCCTGAATTGCATTTTGTTCTAAAAATTCATTAGAAGGCCAATTTTCCATTTTATGTGTTCCTGGAACAACCCATGTAGCACCAGTTTCTGCATTAAATTCATCAATCATCCATAATGCGTTAATAGAAAGTGGTTTAGAACTAACAAAATCTTTTGCAAAATCCCTATGAAAATGACTTTGACCATGTTTTTTATCTGGAAATACAATTATGGCATTTTGAAGATGCAAAATTGCAGTTTCACCTACTGTGGCACAAATGATGGGATATACTTTAGGATGGATGATTAATTCCGAAAATATTTTATCTTTTAATAACAAACTTCTTAAAATTCCAATCTCATTGACTTTTTCTAGCCTCTCTTTTCCAAATTCTTCCTGCTCTTCTGCATTAATTACATCTAATCTGTCAGAAATTTTTTTACATTCTTCTTGTGATAAAACATTTTCAATAACTGTAAAACCTTCATCAGAAATTTTCTTCAAATGTAAATTAATTTCCGAGTTACTTGATGAATTATACATATTTTTAAAAATTTTTGCTTAATTATAAAGCAATCCACTAAGTTTTAATTTATTTTTTACTATAAATTGCATATCCAAAACCTGTTTTTCCAAATTCATTTCCATTATAAAGCATAATTTTTTTCTTTTCATTAATAAAAACATAGGGATATTCAATTGATTTTGAATCCCATCCTTTTTTTGATATTGATATCCCTGATTTCTGATCCATTCTTTTCCATTCTTTTCCATTACTTGATTCGGCATAACCAATTCTATATTCTTTGGTTGCATATGAATACCACATTTTGTAAATTCCATTTTCTTTAATTATACTTGCTCTACCTAGACCTTTTTCGGATTTTGAAATATTTATGATAATTTTTTTATTAATTTTCCAGTTTATCCCATCTTTTGATTCAGCATATTTTAGAAAATAAGGTGCTATTAGGCCCTTTTTTGATTTTTTCCAACCTTCTGTAGAAATATACCACATTTTCCAGATATTTTGATCAATAATTACAGATGGTGACCCTACAAAATATGGATCAAAAGTATTTTTTGAAAGAATTGGTCCTTCTGAAATCTTCTCAAATGTTTTGCCATTATTTTTACTTATTGCCAAGCCTATAGACCAATTAAATGGAACCGTTTTTGATGAAGACCATCCTGTATAATATAGAAATTTTTTCTTTTCATAATTGATAATACAGGAACCCATGACGCCATTCTCATCAAAAGCACCAACTTTACCAAAACTTAGAATTGGTTTTTTTGATACTCGTAAAATTTTCTTATTACTAAAATCAAAATCAATAAATCCTATTGATGCTCTATTTTTTGAATCCCTGGTACTAAAAAAAATTCTATGTATTTTTTTATTAATTTTATCAATAAATGGTAATGCTGTATGTGTCTGCATCCATTTGCTTTTTTTGTTTATCTTGAAAATTAATCCTTTTTTTTCCCACATATCTATTCTTTGTTTAAATAAATTTAAGATCTTCACTATTAATATCTAGAAGTTTGGTATAATTTGTGGAATAAACCTGATTTTCTTTTGTGTTTTTTAAAATTACTGCACCTGCTCCAATCACATTATTTTTTTCAATATGAATTCCATCTCTGATTGTTGAATTAACTCCAAGAAAACAAAATGGCTCAATCACCACCTTTCCTGAAATCACAACATGTGATGCAAGAAAACAATGATCTTTAATTATTGTATGATGTCCTATATGATTTCCACTCCATATAATTACATCATCTCCAATAGTTACAAATGGTTGAATAACATTGTTTTCTAAAATAAAACAATTTTCACCAATGTTGATATCATTCCAAATAATAGCTTTGGAATTGATATAGCTAATTAATTCATATCCTTTTTGTTTTGCATCATCAAAAATCTTCGCTCTAATTCTATTCAAATTTGTATATGGAACTGCAATAAACATACCATATTTTTCAGGAGGAAATTTCTCTTCTATTTCTTCAAATGGTATAATTGGAATATTGAATAATTTTTCGTCTTTGATTTTGTCTCTATGTGCAGTAAATGCAACAACATTAAACTCACTATCATTCATCAAATAAAAATATGCAACTTGACCAAAATCACCAGGACCAAAAATTATAATATTTTTTCTCAATTTTCCCTCTTAATCTGTACTTTGTTAAAGTTATAAACATAGAAATTTTTAAAATTCTTCTTCAAATAATCTTGTTCAATACCTTCTAACCTACTTAAATCTGAATATATGTAATAATTATAAAAAAAATCATTAGTTGCCCAACCCTTTTTGAAATTATACAAAGTATCTTGTTTTTTATGCGTTCCACCAAAATTGTAGTATTGTATTTTTTTCTCAAATGATTTCTTGATTGATTCCCATATTAGAAGACTTGTTCCTTGTAAGTTGCTTTTTTCTACATCATATGCAGGCATATAATACTCTGTAAATGATTTAAAATAAAAAACTAATAGAAAAGAGATTGGCTTGAAATTATATTTTGCAATTAATATATCATAATCTTCATGAATTTTGAAATTTTCTTTTACACATTCAAAAAACTCTTTAGGCTTTACTGCTCCTTTTTTTGATGACATGTTTTTTACGTGATAATTATAAAACTTCTCAATGATTTCTTTATTTGGTTTTGAATATTCAATTGTTATGGAATTTTTCTCTGCCTTCCTAATCGCACGTCTTACTCGTTGTTCAAAATTATCCCAAAGTTTTTTTTCAGAATATTTAGATAAATTAATACATTGTGCTAACCGTTCTACTTTATCAACAAATTTGAAATTTTTATCATAAACATCAGATTTTTCAAATGGATTAGATATAATTACTGTTGAAATAATGTCGTTTTCTTTATTATAATTATTTAAAAAATTTAAAATGTTTTTTTTAACTTCAATTGATTTTGAAATAATGCCTCCGTAACTTCCAAAAAATGGTAATGAATTTATGACTGTGCCTAGTTTTGATTCTTTACAAAAAATTGGCATTACTCCAATTATGTTCTCACCGTCTTTTGCAGTAATAAATTTTGCATTTATTTGTAAAATACTTTCTAGAAATTTTATGTGTTTGAATGATTGATAAAATGAACAAAAATTATTAGTTATAAAATTATCATACTCTTTAGGTTTTGAAACGAGCTCAATTTTCATTGTTTAAAATTTGTTATTAAATTACCTTTAATAGGATACTGATGTTGATTTATTTGCATAATACCTTTTAATCCTGAATAAAAATTCATAAAATATGGAGAATAAAATCTCAAAAAAAATTCTTGATTATTATCAACAGTTATTTGATGAATATGGGGTATCTCCACAGTCTTTGGGATGGGGTCCTAACAAAGGAAAACAGTCAATTCGTTTTAAAATCCTGTGTCAAATTGGTGAACTATCTAACACATCAATTCTTGATGTTGGTTGTGGTTTTGGAGATTTATTTGGATATCTTAGATATCAAAAAATCAAGGTAAACTACCATGGAATTGATATTAATAAAAATTTAGTAAATGTTGGAAAAATAATCTATCCTTCATCATCGTTAGAATGTCGAGATTTTGAGAAAAAAAAATTCAAAAAAAAATTCGATTGGGTACTTGCTTCTGGAATAACCTCTCATGGAAGTACATATCCTCATCTGACTAGTATTATGAAAGAAATGTTTAGAATTTGTAAAAAAGGATTTTCAATAAATTTTGTAAGTGATAATGTTGATTATCGAACTAAAGATCTTTTTTATAGCTCATCTGAAAAAATTATTTCTATTACTAAATCTATCTCAAACAGGTTTATTCTAAGACATGATTATATGCCATTTGAGTTTACACTATATGTTTATAAAAATAACAAACGAACAAAAAATCATATTTTTACTGAAGTTATTAATAATTCTAAAAGTGAATTAGACGATTGCAAATGGCTTCCTTACAATAGAAATTAATTGTAAATTATTTTTGCTTTTGAATATTCCACTCTATTACTCTATTTAGACCTTCATCGATTGATACTTTTGGTTTGTATCCTAGGATCTTTCTAGCCTTTGAAATATCTGATAAATGTCGCATTACATCACCAGGCCGTGATCTTGTATACTTAAATTTACAACTAATTTCTTTTCCTGTTATCTCGTTGTATTTTTTTGTCATTAATTGAGCAATTTTATTTATTGATGTTTCTTTTCCTTGTCCTACATTGAATGTTTCTCCAATTGCCTTTTTACTTTGATCGGCTAACATTATTCCCTCGCATGTATCATCAACATATGTAAAATCTCTAGTTTGTTTTCCATTACCTGTTATCGTACAAACCTTATTCATATTAAGACGTTCTAAAAATTTAGGAAACACTGCTCCATAAACGTCATTTCTCATAAATTCTCCATAACAATTAAACGGTCTTATAATTACCATTTTTAAGCCATCTGTTTTTTCAAATCCTCTTACATACAATTCTGAAGCTGCTTTTGATGACGCATAAATTGTTGATGGAAGTAATGGATGTTTTTCTTTCATAGGAAGTGAAACTGCTGAACCATAAGCTTCACTAGATGAAACATGTATTAGCTTTTTTTTGGAATCTACACACATTTTTGCAACTAGATAGGTTCCATAATCATTTACTTTAACAACTTCTTCTGGATCATAAAAAGACATTACAAGAGGTTTTACAGCTAAATTAAAAACCACATCAACTTTGTTGAAAACTGTTTTAATTTTTTTCCTATCTAATATGTTTCCTTTCACAAACTTGATATTTTTTGAAAGATTTTTTCTTCCACTACCATTTGAAAGATCATCATAAGCAATAACATCGTAATTATTCTCAATTAATTTATTACATAAATGAGATCCAATAAAACCTGCCCCTCCTGTAACTAATGCTTTTCGTTTTCCCATGTCATACCCTCTCTTGAAAATTATAATACTGTTTACATAAAATGATATCCAAATCCATTAATCATCTATGTGTTTAATTATGGCACAAATTATTTTTTGATCCTCTGTTGTTAATTCTTCATGAAGTGGTAATGAAATAGAATTTCTGTACAAAAATTCAGAATTTTCCAAAATTCCATTTTTAGGAATTTTTTTGAATGCTGGAAGACAGTGTAAAGCATATGTTCCTATCTGTGATTCAATGTTTCTTTGAGCTAATTCTTTTATTATTTTGTCTCGTAATCTTTTTTTTAAAACAATGCATACATATGATTGATACGTATGACGAGATTTTCTAGTTTGGCTTTGAGGCTCAATAAAATCATTTTTAGATAGTAACTCGTTATAGATTTTTGCTTTTTCTATTCTCTTTTTAATAATTTTCTCAATTTTTTTCATTTGCGATAAACCTATTGCACTTTGGATATCAGACAGTTTGTAGTTAGTTCCATAATCTACAAACTTTGTACCTTTCTTACCAAATGCCTTAAATGATCTTAATCTTTCTTGCAATGTTTTGTCATTAGTCGTAATCATTCCTCCTTCACCCGTTGTAATTATTTTTCTAGGATGAAAGCTAAAACATGTTGCATTTGCTAGTGAACCGACAAATTTGTTATTAACTTTTGTTCCTAGATTTGTGGCACCATCTTCTATAATTTTCATTCCTTGTTTTTTTAATTTATAAAAATCAATATCTAGTGGATTGCCAAAGAGTGAAACTGGAACTATAGTTTTAGTTGATCTTGTTAATGACTCTTCTACAATCTCTCTTGTTGTATTCATACTATGTCTATCTACATCTATTAGTATTGGTTTTCCTCCTGCCTGAATGATGGCAAGTATTGTAGCTGGAAAAGTAAAGTCAGACACTAAAACATTTTTTCCTTTTACATTTATGGATTCAAATATAGAATGTAATGCCGTAGTTGCAGATGTTGTAGCAATTGCATACTTAGTTCCTACGTACTGTGAAACTGATTTTTCAAATTCATGGGTAATCTTTCCTTCTGTCAGAAATTTTGATTTTATCGCTCTCTTGATTAATTGAATTTCTTCTGAACCTACTACTGGTCTCATCAAATAGATTCTTTTTTGCATGTCTTTTCTTTATTTTATTTGTTGAATGGTAGATAATAAGACTATTACTAGCAAAGTAATTATTCCTTATTTATTATATTACATTACATATGAAAAATCACAAAAATGTTGTAGCTGGATTGGGAGAAATAGGAAAACCAATTCTAACCCTCTTACAAAAATCACAAGTTGTTATTGGATACGATATCAATCCTAAGCTAATGAATAAACAAAAGTTTGAAAAATACAGTGCTCTTCCTACATCATTTCTTCATGTATGTATACCATTTTCTAAGAATTTTAAATCAAACGTGATTTCATTATATCATAAATTCTTGCCAAAAACTATTGTGATTCATAGTACCGTTAGTCCAAAAACTACTAGCTTGATTCAAACAAAATTGCCAATTCCAGTAATCTATAGTGCTACTAGAGGAGTTCATAAGCGAATGATTCATGATCTCAAAAAGTATACGAAATATTATGCAATAGAAAAATCTGCCCCAAACCAAAAAAATGCATCAATTGAATATGCAAAACTTTTGAAAAAATGTAATGTCAAATCAAAGAAAATGTCTAATCCCATAACTCTTGAACTTGCAAAAATAGTGGTTGATACTACATACTATGGATGGCTAATTAATTATGCCCAGCTTAGCAATATGATCGCTAAAAAACATGGTGTGGATTATGATGAAATGTGGGAATTTTCAGATGAAATTCACAAATTTTTAGGTAATAGACCAAAAATGTTCCCTGGTTTTATTGGTGGACATTGTGTCATTCCAAATCTTTCATTAATTGACGAGGAATCTTTCTGGCAAATTGATAAAATTAACAATCTATATACAAAAAAGGTAAAAAACGCAAAATCAATTGCTAAAAAATATGTTAAAGGAAAACGATCATACGATTCCAAGTAATTTGTTTTACTGTCTTTCAGTTTGTACCTAAATATGCTAACTTTTTATGATTCAAAAATATCAAAATGTTGTGTCTGAAGATGAAAAAGGAAAAAGATTCTTAGAATTAATTGATGAACAAAACAATCTACAATGGAAAATAATTTCAAAATTAATAGCACTTGTAAATACCAAATGGAATTCTTCAGATCTTAAAAATGAACTAGAATTACTAATTTCAGAACATGCTGAAATTACAAAAGAACTAAACAGTTTAGATGATAAAAATAGCCTTCTATAATGCGGAATCTACCATTAGTGCAATAAACAATACTGCAAGATAGGGGCTAGAAAATTTGAATAATGTCCATGATGCCTTTTCTTTAGGTTTTGCAATTACCCATGCTGATAGTGCTATCATCAATATTCCTGATGCAATAGCAGTCCAAAGATACACAGGACCAACCATTGGATCACCATTTTCTGTTGTCAAAAAGAATGGTGCAATTGAAAACAACACCATGACAAATGTTGAAATTGCGATAGTTCTTGCAGATGTCTTCTCAGATTGTACTGCAGTTAACATTGGTACATTGACTTTGTTATAATCCTCTTTGAAATGCAGTGTAAGAGCCCAAATATGCATTGGAATCCAAATGAAGACTAATCCTGCCATTGCCAAACCCATTGTCCACAAGTCTGACATTGTGACTGCAACCCAACCAATCATTGGAGGTGAGCCGCCGCATAAACCACCTAAAATAATATTTGTCCTTGAATTTCGTTTTAATGCATACGAATAAACTAGAACGTTATTTAGTAATCCGAATGCAATGAATCCTGTTGCCCACAATCCTTGTTCTAGCGTAGTTGTAAATGAAATTGCAAATGCTAGCACAAGTGATATTCCTGCTAATGCTAAACCAAAGTTTCTTGCTTTTTCAGCAGGATAGATTCTTTTTGATGGAAGGGGCCTTCCTTTGGTCCTCTCCATGATTGCATCTATATCTCTATCGTGATAATTTGTAAGAGTATTTGCTGCTGCAGAGCCAGCAGCTACTGAAAACAACACCAATGCCCATGTTGCAGTTGAAACTTCTACTTCGTAAATATTGGCTGCAGTTAATGTAGCACCAAACGCAGTAAAAACTAGTAAATACCAAATCTTTGGTTTTGTTAATTCATAATATACAGCAATTCGTGATTCAGATTTTTGTTTCTGCACTGCTAGTCACTATCCTCTGATGGCATATATGGCATTGCTTTTGTCCTAGTTTTCATCTCTATGAATGACTCTGATGATTGGATTCCTTCTATTCTGCCAATCCTTTCAGAAACCATTTTGTGCATCTGATCTAAGGTTCTGGCATACATTGTTACCAAAATATCAAATCTGCCTGTAACTTCTGCAATCTCTCTTACTCCTTCAATTTTGAATAACTCATCAATAATGTGATCTCTCTTTTTTGTATCCATATTGATTCCAGTTAATGCTTTGACATTATATCCAAGCTCTGCATCATTTACTACAATAGTGAATCTCTCAATCAGTTTTCTTTTGATTAATCTCTTAATTCTTGAATAAACTACTGATGAATTTACGTTGATTTTTTTTGAGAGACGTGGAACTGAAATTGATGCATCATTTGATAATTCTGATAAAATTTGTAAATCCAAATCATCAACTTTGGCCGTTTAAAACACCTCTGACGATCTAGATTTCTGGTTCTTATAAAGTTATTATTGAAAAAATTGCAAGAAATTCCTAGATTTTTCCTTTTTTGTAAAGCATTTCTGCTAACAAAACTGCACCTTTTGCAGATCCCATCTTTTTGTTATGAGAAAATAACATGTACTTTAGACCCTTATCAAACAGCTCTTCTCTTTCAACCCTTCCAATTGTTGTAGTCATGCCCTCGCCAACATCTCTTTCAATTCTTGGTTGAGGTCTTGTTGGATCTTCATGAAATGCATAGTAATCTTTTGGTGCTGAAGGTAATCCTAATACTGAAATATCTTTGTTGTATTGATTGTATGTCTCTTTTGCCATTGATGGATCGATGTCCTTTTCTGTTTCAACAAACACTGACTCTGTATGACCATCAATTACTGGTACACGTGTACAAGTACAACTAACCCTAATATCGGCATCTTCAATTTTACCTTCTTTTAATTTGCCCAAAATCTTCCTAGTTTCAGTTCTAACTTTACCTTCTTCTTTTGGAATGTATGGTATGATGTTATCTGTAATTCCCATTGCTGAAACTCCTGATTTCCCACCTCCAGAAATTGCTTGCATTGAAGTCATCATTACTTTTTTTGCACCATATTTTTCAAGTAAAGGCTTCAATGTAATTGCCAATCCTGTAGTTGTACAATTGGGAAGTGGTGCTACCCACCCCTTCCAATTTCTGTTCTTCTTTTGAGTCTCTAACAGTTCTGCTTGTTCATCATTTACCCCTGGAATTAGAATTGGAACATCATCTTCATATCTATAAGCAGAACTAGTTGAAATAACTGGAACCTCAGCTGCCATCTTTGTTTCAATGTCTCTTGCTGCAACTGATTCCACTGCTGAAAACACTAAATCTAATTGAGAAGTATCTAACTCATCTATTCTTCTTACTGTCATATCTTTGATATATTCAGGAATCTCTCCGCCTACATCCCATGCAACAATACCGCTTTCATTTCTAATTGCATCAATGTACTTTTTGCCTGCAGAGCGCTCTGATGCTGCGATCTGGGTTACCTCAAACCATGGATGATCTTGCAAAGACTGTACAAACTCTTGGCCAACTGCTCCTGTAACGCCAATAATTGCTACTTTCTTCTTATCCATGAGAGAAAATAGAATTTTTCAATTAATAATCGTTATTGGTATTACCAAAAGATACTATATCCTCCAAGCCTACTTGGAACTGTGAAATTAAAGGCAAAATCTGCAATCGAAGCCCATGACCCAGTTACACATGGAGGACTATATTCAAAGAAAATTACTAGTTTAGGAGTTTTGGATTTTAGCTCAAATGTGACGCCTGCAGGAATGCCCATAAAAGTAAAAAAATCCATCAAAAAAAATCTGGAAAAAATTGAAAATTATCCAGACATACATTCATCACAGCTCTTAAAATCACTCCAAAAATTTACAAATCTCTCTGAAGATTATCTGGTAGTTGGAAATGGGGCTATTGAAATAATATACAATTTTTGTAATGCATTTCTTTCAAAAGATACGCCTGTTTTGATTCCAATTCCAATTTTTTCTGAATATGAAGCAACATGTAAAATGAATAATTGTAAAATTACGTTTTTTAGAACAATGGACTTGCAAAAAAATCTTGAATCCTTTATTTCCAAAATTCCAAAAAATGGATGTGTTTTCATCTGTAATCCTAACAATCCTACTGGAAAACTATTGCCAAAAAAAAATCTAATACAAATTATTGATAAAGCAAAAAAGCAAAATTCCATAGTTTTTGTTGATGAGTGCTTTATTGAATTAGTACCATCATCAAATGAATCAGTTATTTCAAGTGTAAAAAAATTTGATAATGTTTTAGTTTTAAGATCTTTTACAAAATCATTTGGACTAGCTGGAATTAGAATTGGTTATGCTGCATCATCAAAATATATAATTTCTGTTTTAAAGAAAATAAAAATTCCTTGGAGTATAAATTATGTTGCTGAACAAGCAGCAATCTCAGCAACTCAAAACTCTTCACATTTAACAAAATCAAAATCAATTATAAAAAAAGAATATGATTTTTTAAAAAATAAAATTGCAAAGATTGATGGTTTTGAGCTAGTTGACTCATCTACAAATTTTATATTAATTAGAACAGAATATGACTCAACAAAACTACAAAAGAAATTACTTGAAAAAAAAATACTTGTAAGAGACTGCAAAACTTTTCGTGGATTAGATAATCATTTTATTCGAATTGCAATAAAATCCCACAAAGATAATCTTAGATTACTCAAAGCATTGGAGAGAATAAAATGAAATCATTGATGATACAAGGCACATCTTCAGGAGCCGGAAAAACAACTTTGGTTGCTGCCCTGTGTAGAGTATTTTCTAACAAGGGCTTTTCTGTTGCACCATTCAAGTCACAAAATATGTCTAATTTTTCATATGTTGGGAAAAATTTTGAAATATCTCGTGCTCAAGCAATTCAGGCACTTGCTGCACGATGTGAAATTACGCCTGATCTAAACCCTATCCTGCTTAAACCTCTGGGTAATTACTATAGCACTATTTTTCTTCGTGGTAAAAAATTCAAAAGAATGCACGCAACTGAATATTACTCAAAATTTGTAAGAACTAAAGGATTGAATTTGGCAACAGAGTCTCTTTACAACCTTCAAAAAAATCATGATTTAGTAATTCTTGAAGGTGCAGGTTCGCCTGCAGAAATTAATCTTGAAAAATTTGATATTGCAAATATGAAGATGGCTGAAAAAGCAAAATCTCCTGTATTGTTAGTGACTGATATTGATAGAGGAGGTTCATTTGCAAGTATTGTGGGAACATTATCTTTATTGGATAAAAAATATCAAAAATTGATCAAAGGATTTGTTATAAACAAATTCAGAGGTGATGTAAATATTTTAAAACCAGGATTTAAAAAAATTCAAACAAAAACAAAGAGACCTATATTGGGTGCTATCCCAATGGCTGATTTTGACTTACCAGAAGAAGATTCTCTAAATGTTAACCCAAAGAAATTTCATTGGACTAAAAAAAATCTTGAAAAAATAGACGCAGAAATTGAAAATCTTAGCAAACTAGTTGTCAGAAACCTGAACATAAAACAAATTGAGAGGATGATAAAATGATATTCGAATCAATACTTGTTATCTTTTTTGCAATCATTATTGATCTAATTGCAGGTGATCCAAAAAATAAATTTCACCCTACGGCTTGGATTGGATCATTAATTGCTAAACTAACCCCACTTTCAAAAAACAAGTCTGATATTTTAGAAAAAATTGGCGGAATTTTCTTAATTTTAACTGCTACGTTAATTGTTATCTCTATGATGCTTTTAGTAGAGTTTGGAGTAGAATCTATCCCGAATGGTTTTCTTTCAGTAGTAATTTCTATAATTGTTGGTGCATTTTTGTTAAAGACAACAATTGCAATTAAAGGAATGGAAAAGCATGCTTTGAATGTTGTGAGATGTTTAGAACGAGATGATCTTCCTGCAGCACAAGACAACCTATCTATGATTGTAAAAAGAAATACCAAAAATTTAGACAAAAATCATGTAATTTCAGGCGTAATTGAGAGCATCAGTGAAAATACTGTAGATGGAATTACTGCTCCTTTGTTTTATTTTGGATTATTCGGACTCCTCGGTGCATTTTCATACAGGGTAATCAACACAGCAGATTCTATGATTGGTTACAGAACAAATATTTTCAAAAATATTGGGTGGTTTGGAGCCAATTGTGATAAATTTTTGAATTATATTCCATCAAGATTAACTGCTCTTACAATGATCCTTAGTGCAATGATCTTGAAAAACAATTGGAAAAAATCATACCAAATTATGATTAGAGACGGTAAAAAGACAGAGAGTCCTAATGCAGGTTATCCTATGGCTGCTATTGCAGGTGCACTTGAAAAGAAATTTGAAAAAATTGATCATTACTCTCTTGGTGATGGTGATTTTTCATTTTCAAATGATCACATAAAATCTGCAATTACATTAATGAAAGTAACTTCAATAATATTTTCACTAACTATTGTCATTCCAATGATTATATTCTTGTCTTATTTGGGGTGGTGGATTCATGCTTAAAGAAATTGGCTCTATTTTTTCATTTTTGACAATTATTCCTACTGGAAAGGCGACTCTTGAAACAATTGCAAAATACATGTACATTTTTCCAATTGTTGGGATTGCAATTGGATTAATTGTTGGTTCAATAGCATTTGGTTTGTCGATATTTTTAGATCCTTTAGTTGTCAGCCTTCTTGTTGTTGCATCGTTTGCAATTGTTACAGGAATTCATCACACTGATGGATTGGCAGATTTTGCTGATGGTCTTATGGTCAAAGGAACTAAAGAGAAAAAACTTGCTGCAATGAAAGATCTTTCAACAGGCTCTGCTGGAATTTCTGCAATAGTGCTGTATGTTGTTGGATTGATAATTGCTCTCTCCTTGTCTGTTGGTTACGAGTTGTTCTTGGCAATATTGTTAAGTGAAATTTTAGCCAAGTTTTCAATGGTTCTGATGGCCAGTATTGGTAAATCTGCTTCTTTAGGCTCAAATTCACCATTTGTTGAGTTGATGAAGAGTCCGAAAAAACTATCAATTGCTGCATTCATCACAATTATTCCTCTTGTAGTCTTAGGTGGGGTTTCTGGGATTGTCATGTTTGGTGCCAGCATAGTCATGACTCTGTTTTTGGTCTCTCTTTCAAATCGCAGTTTTGGTGGAATCACAGGTGATGTCTTGGGTGCAACAAATGAACTAACACGATTAGCGTCTATTCTTATTTTTGTTTCAATATGATTGGAATTGTTATGGCTGGTGGCAAAGGAAGTAGAATGTCTGTTCCTAAAGAAAAATTATTGCTACATTACAAAAAACCAATTATTTTACATGTTATTGATGCACTAAAAGAATCAAACTGCTTTTCAAAAATAATTGCTGTTACGAGTTCAAATTCTCCTGATACAAAAAAACTACTTGAAAAACATCATATTGAATTGCATAACTCGTCTGGAAAAGGATACGTTGAAGATCTTAACGATTCATTAATTTCTATAAATGACTCTGTTTTTGTAACCTCTGGTGACTTACCGCTTTTAGACGGAAAAATTATTCAACAAATTGTTAAACAATACAATCCAAAAAATATCTGGACTAGTATACTTTTAACAAAAGAATTTTTAAAGTCTTTAAAAATTTCTAACAACTATGAAATCGATTTTAATAATCAGATCTGTTGTTATTCAGGTATTTCTATGATTAATGCTAAAAAAATCAATGACAGAAAAAACGTAACTGAAAATTTTCTAATTTTAGATGATAAAAGAATTGGATTTAATCTAAACACTAAAGAAGATTATGATCTACTCGGCACTACCTGAGATTTTTCCATTTATTTTTGCTTTAGAGCCTGTAGGTTCAGCAATATTATTTCCACAGGAATTGCATGCTACTGGCTGCGAAGCATGAGAATAAACAATTTGTAGTTCACCACATTCATTACAATTAACTTTCTGGAATTTACTTGTGGGTTTTGGAATTTCAATATGATCTTTTTTCATGCTGCCACCAACTCAAATTTCTTAATTCTGATGCCTGGCTTGTTGTATTTCTTTTTACATACCGTACAGGTCATGATCGGAGTAACCTTCTTTGTTACTTTTGCTGGCTTTGCTAGTTTTGGGAATTTTTGTCCCCCATACCCTTGTTTTCGTTCAGCATGTCTGCGTTCTCCTCTTGCAGAACCTCGTCTTTTACCAGCCTTGTAGATTGAGACCTTTTGATCAGTATGTGTTTTGCATTTTGCACAATACTTTCTGATGGTCTTGGGTATGTTCATATCAAAAAAACCACTTCAACGGTAATTTAAGCATTGAATCTATAATAGGCTCAAAATACAACTATGGTGCGTGACTTCAAGCCTATCTGATTCGATTTCTTCATTAAATTCCGTTGCAATGGGAGACAAAAAAGCCGATCTTGTATTGAAAAACTGTTCATTGCTTTCAGTTTACACAAGAGAGATAATTCCAAAAATACAGATCTCAATTATTAAAGATAGGATTGCATACGTTGGTCCTGACGCAAGTCATACAATAGGACCAAAAACTGCAATAATTGATGTAAAGGAAAAATTTGTCAGTCCTGGATTTGCAGATCCTCATGTCCATATTGATCAGTTTGTTTTACCATCCGAACTTGCAAAAAAATCTCTTCTGTGTGGTGTAACTTCACTTTTTTCAGATCCAATTGATATAGTGAGTGTATCTGGAAACAAAGGATTCCAAGAATTTTTGAAACTAGGTGAAGACTTGCCAATTAGGATTTTTCAAGTAGTGCCTGGTGGTTTGCCTGTAGATGGTAAATTTAGCAACAGTAAAACAATGACATTATCTGAGCAAAAAAATTCTGTAAAACATCCTCATGTACTTGGCATGGGCGAAGTTTTTTCATGGACAAAAGTTACACTTCGTGATCCAAAAACTATGAAATCATTATCATCCATGCTAGAATCCGACTGTATCATAAATGGTCATACTGCTGGAGCAAGTGAAAAAAAATTAAATGCATATGTGTCATCAGGGATTCTTTCTTGTCATGAACCAATCAACTTTGATCAAGTGCTAGAACGACTACGATTAGGCATGTCTGTAATGATTAGGGAAGGCTCAATTCGACGTGATTTAAAAGACATAATTCAACGTGTCATTTCGCATGGAACTTACACTAACCAACTAATGTTTTGTTCTGATGGTTTAGATCCTATTGACATCACAAAATATGGTCATATTGATCATTGTGTACGAGAATCTATCAAAAATGGTCTAAAACCAATTGATGCAATTACTATGGCATCAAAAAATTGTTTTGATTATTATAACATGAATAAAGATCTAGGGGGAATTGCTCCTGGAAAACTAGCCGATATTCTAATTTTTGATAATTTGAAAACAATAAAACCGTCCAAAGTCTTTGTAGGAGGAAAACTGGTTGTGTCTAACGGCAAAATTGTAACTAGTATCAAGAGGAAATTTATTTCTTCTTGGATTAGAAATACAGTCAAACTAAAGAAATTCTCGCCTACTGACTTTGAAGTTAAGACAAAAAAAGATCATGTAGATGTCAATACAATACATATGCAAACCGAAATAATCACAAAATTAGGTGAGGCCAAACTAAAATCTGAAAATAGTAATGTTTTAGCATCTAGTGAAAATGATGTCTGGAAAGTAGCTGCGTTTGATAGAATCTATGGGACAAAAAAACATTCCATAGGATTTCTTGAAAATTTTGGTGCTGACATTGGCGCATTTGCATCCACATGGAGCTTTCATGAGAATGATTTGATAGTAATTGGTTCAAATGAGACAGATATGTCAATTGCATCAAATTTACTAGTAAAAAATCAAGGTGGACTTGCAGTGGTAAAATCTGGAAAAGTTTTAGCCTCTTTACCTTTGCAATTGGCAGGAATCATTTCTACAGATTCATTTGAAAAAGTTTCTTCAAACTTTAAAAAAATTAATGACACAATTGTAACCTCAGGATGTAAATTTTCTCGTCCTCATCTGATACCGTTATTCTTGCCTTTTTTGGCACTTCCTTCAGTTAGAATTCTTTCAGGTGGAATTGTTGATGTCAAAAATAGGACCTATATCAATCCGATCAAGTAAGTAATGTTAAAAAGGGGCATTCAGGGGATTGAATCTGAATCTAAATGGCATCAATTCAACAAGGACCAAATGGACCTGTATTAGTACTAAAAGAAAGTGCATTACAGCAAAAAGGCAAAGACGCTCAACAAAATAACATCGCTGCAGCAAAATTAGTGGCAGAATTGGTTAGAAGCAGTCTTGGCCCAAGAGGTCTAGATAAAATGTTGGTTGATTCATTGGGTGATGTTACTATTACAAATGATGGTGCTACTATTCTAAAAGAAATTGATGTTCAGCATCCTGCAGCAAAAATGATGGTAGAAATTTCTAAAACAGTAGATAATGAAGTTGGTGATGGAACCACTTCATCTGTTGTTTTTGGTGGAGCCCTCTTGGCAAAAGCAGAAGAATTGCTCAAAAAAGATGTTCATTCTTCAGTAATAATAGAAGGATATCAAGCAGCTGCTGAAAAAGCCTTGGAAATCTATTCAGAATTATCAAAGAAGATTAAACCAGATGATCGTGAATCACTACTAAAAATTGCAGTAACTAGCATGCAGTCAAAACTAATCTCTGAAGATAGCGATGTTTTGTCTAGAGTTGTAGTTGATGCAATTCTAAAAGTTGCAACCAAAAAAGGTGAAACTTATTCTGTGGATCTTGAAAATATCAAAGTAGAAAAGAAGTCTGGCGGTTCAATTCAGGATACACAAATTGTAAAAGGAATTGTACTTGACAAGGAAATTGTTCACAGTGGAATGCCAACCAGAATTGAAAAGGCAAAGATTGCGTTGCTGAACTCTGCATTAGAAATTGAAAAAACTGAAATGAGTTCTGAAATTAGAATTACTGATCCTACACAAATGCAGATGTTTTTAGAAGAAGAAAATAGAATGCTCAAAACTATGGTAGACAAACTACATGATATTGGAGTAAATGTCTTGATTTGTCAAAAAGGCATTGATGATATTGCACAACACTATCTTGCAAAACATGGCATTCTTGCAGTACGTCGTGTCAAAGAAAGTGATATGATAAAACTAGGTAAAGCAACTGGCGGTAGAGTGATCTCTAATCTAGATGACTTGTCTGAAAAAGACTTGGGTATTGCTGATTTAGTTCATCAAAAGAAAGTAGAATCTGACAAATGGGTATTCATTGAGGGATGCAAGCACCCACAATCTGTTACTTTGCTAATCAGAGGTGGCTCACAAAGAGTAATTGATGAGGTAGACCGCTCAATTCATGACTCACTTATGGTTGTCAAAGATGTTATTGAAAAACCTGAAATTGTTGCAGGCGGTGGCGCACCAGAATCGTATGCTGCATCACAACTAAAAGATTGGGCAGACAGCTTTGATGGGAGAGAACAACTAGCAATTAAAAAATATGCTGAAGCATTAGAAACAATTCCATTAACAATTGCAGAAAATGCTGGCATGGATCCAATCGACACCATGGCAAATCTTAGAGCAAAACAAAATCAAGGAAGAAAATGGACTGGAATTGATGCTAGAAATACAAAGATTGCAGACATGTTGGCAATTGATGTTGTAGAACCAATTGTAGTTAAAGAACAAATCATCAAATCTGCAACAGAAGCTGCATGCATGATCCTAAGAATTGATGATGTTATTGCCGTGTCTGGTGGCCCAGGTGGCGGCGGTGGCGGCGGAATGCCTCCAATGGGATAAATCTCATAAGATACAACACCTCCTCACTATTGTTGCATAAAATTGGCATAGATCTTGGTGGAACTAAAATTGAAGGTATTTTACTTGATGAAGTTCTAAATGTTATACAAAGAAAAAGAATTCCAACTCCAAAAAACAATTATCAAGAGATTTTAAATTCAATTAAATCCCTTGTCAATGAACTCTCAAATGACATTGATGATTTTTCTTTAGGTGTTTGCACTCCTGGTGCAATATCCAAAAAAACTGGATTGATAAAAAACAGTAATACTCAATGTCTTATTGGGAAATCATTTAAAGAAGATCTTCAAAAATTTTTTGATAAAAAAATATTAATTGAAAATGACGCAAACTGCTTTACTCAGGCAGAATCTATGTTGGGTGCTGTAAAAGAATTTGAAGTTGTATTTGGAGTTATCATGGGAACTGGCGTTGGTGGTGGAATAGTTATCAATGGAAAACTGCATCAAGGAAGAACAAATATTGCCGGTGAATGGGGACATCATACACTATATCATAATGGGAATATGTGTTATTGTGGAAAGAAAGGGTGTGTTGAGACATACATCAGTGGCCCCGCCTTGGAAAAACGATGGCTAGAAATGTCAAAAAAAGATCAAACTGTGCCTGAAATTCTTCAATCTCCAGATAAATCACTTCTTAATTCATGGAAAAATGAACTTCTTGAAAATTTTGGGTATGGCTTAGCAAACGTCATTGATATTTTAGATCCTGATGCTATTGTTATTGGTGGTGGATTATCTAACATCGATTTTCTGTATACTGATGGAAAAAATTCTGTTTATGAAAAAGTTTTTTCAGATCTGGTTGAAACACCTATTCTTAAAAACACTCTTGGTGACTCTGCAGGTGTTTTTGGTGCTGCATTATTAGGATAGTTATTCTGGACAACCTTCCATCTTTGCTATAAAATAACCATTTGTCATTATTTCAATTTCCATATCGTCTGGAACTGATTGAGTATGGCAAAATTTACATTCCTCAGCAGTTACCATTACATTCTCTTCTCCAATATTTTTCAACCATTCTCTTGCATAGGAAATTGCTTTCTCTGTTTCTTTCTTGTCAGTTATCACATCGAAATGCATTGTATGACCGTCTTTTGCCTTGACATATGTGTCAAATACATGAAAATCCATGTTTAATGAAAAATTTTCAGAATATTTATTAGATTACTTTTGAAAAAGTTGTGTAGAATCTATATCTGAACCAATACACATGTCTGTATATTCTTCAGGATTTAATGAATAACATACTTTTGGTTCAAACTGTATTACTTGTGCTTCTTTTTGACTGATTTTTTTTACCTTTTCTGATGAATTTTGTTTGAGTGTTTTTTTGATAATGAAATTTTTTATTTGTGATTTTGTTGGCTCATCTGTTATGAATGATATTTTTCCCCTAAATTGGAATCCTTTCAAATCGTCCTTGTTAAAAACAGAAATAGTCACCCATGGATTTGCTTGCATGTTTTTGAACGATTTATGCTTGAAAAAGTCTAGCCAGTAAACAACATCTTCTTCAATTTTAAAAAATATTCTAGGCGATACGTTAGGCATGTTATTACCTCCTATGGTACCTACTGCAAAAATTCCCTGAGTTTCTATGAATTCTTTTATTTCATCTGGGATTTTTACCATGAATTATTTAGGCGATTAATGTATTAAAGGAGTTTTTTAAACACCAAATTTGGGAATAATTTCTAAAATCTTGTCTGTGATTTCATTGATATTTGCATCAAGTTCGGTACTTATTAGAATCAATCCTGCCCCTCCAATAGGAATTGTTATTCTGTAAATTTTTTCATATTTTGCCATTGCATAAACTGGTTTTCCAATTTTTTCTGTCGTCTTCTTTCTAGTAGACCATCTGTATACTGCTTGAGATAATGATGTCTCTGTTTCTTCCTTTGTTAGATAGCTTTTCAAACCTTTTCGTGTTTTATCATATAATTCGCCATAATCATAAACGCCAACATATCGAATTGATTTGTCAACATCCAAAATAACTTGGCAGATTTTTTCGTAATTCATTTTATCACTACTGTGGCTCTATTGTTGCAGGAGGCTTACTTGATATTGTATATGTGACCCATGTTACATCTTCGATTTCATTTGTTATCCTGTTACTCATTTTTTCTAATAGTCCGTGAGGTAATCTTGTCCAATCAGCTGTCATTGCATCAATAGAATCAACCACTCTAATCATTACAATGTTTCCGTATTTTCTTTCATCCCCAACGACGCCTACTGCTCTGTCGTCTCCAACTGCTGCATATGCTTGCCAAACTTTTCCATAGAGATCTGCTGCCATCAATTCATCTTCAACAATTTTACTTGCTACTTTTGCAATGTGTAATTTGGTAGGTGTTATCTCTCCGATTATTCTAACAGCTAATCCTGGTCCTGGGAATGGGTGTCTCATGAATAGTTTCTGAGGAACTCCTAAAATTTTTGCAATCTTTCTGACTTCATCTTTGTATAATTCCCTTAGTGGTTCTAAAATTTCTAAATCAAGCCAATCTGGTAATCCTCCTACATTATGATGTGATTTTATCACAGCAGCTGGGCCTTTAGATACCCCGCTTTCAATTACATCTGGATACAAGGTTCCTTGGGCAAGCCATTTGAAAGGTCCATTTTTTTCTGCAAACTCAGTAAACACATGAATAAACTCTTCACCTACAACCATTCTTTTTCTCTCAGGATCACCTACTCCTTTTAACTTGTCTAAAAATTTCTCTGATGCATCAATTGAAGTAAAATTGACTTTGAAATTTTCTTTAAACATCTCTTCAATTTCTACTTCTTCATTTAATCGTAAGAGGCCGTTATTTACAAAAACACACTTTAGTCTATCACCAATTGCTTTATGAATTAATAATGCTGCTACTGTTGAGTCTATTCCACCACTAACTCCACACAAAACACTTCCTTCTATTTTTGAGAGTCTCTCAACTTCTGACTCGATAAATCCCTCCATTGTCCAATCTTGCTTTGCCCTACATACCTTTAATACAAAATTTTTCAGAATTTCTGTTCCTTGTTCAGTATGAACTACTTCTGGATGAAATTGTATTCCGTAAATTGATCTGTTTTCTGATGCAATTGCAGCTGCTTTTGCACTTTCAGTATGGCCTATAACTTTGAATCCTTCAGGAATCTGCTCTGCTTCATCTCCATGACTCATCCAAGCTCTTACTGATTCTCCAACTCCACTTAACAAATCTTTGTCATTGTCAATTGTTAGTAATGATGAACCATATTCCTTGTTTGCTCTTTTCACTTTTCCTCCAAACTTGTTTACAATTAGTTGATGACCATAGCAAATTCCTAACAATGGCAAATTCATTTCAAAAATTTTATTCTCTGGAATTGGAGCATCATCATTGTATACACTTGATGGACCTCCAGAAAAAATAATCCCCTTTGGATTGTGTTTTTGCAGTTCTTCATAACTGATATCATATGGTACTAATTCTGCATATACAGAAAATTCTCTAATACGTCTACAAATCAAATGACTGTACTGTGAACCAAAATCTAAAACAACTATCTTGTCCATTTGATCACTTCTTGATATTTTCAAGCATGCGTGTTAATGACCACCCTGCAGTGTTAATTATTTCATTTACTCTTTCTTTTTGTCTATAATTTCTGATTATGATTTCTCTAATATCTGAGCCATTTTTGTTAATGATGTAATCAATAATTGATTCTTTTTGGATTTTTCCATTATCTGCATCAGCTGAATCTTTTCGTTTCATTTCTCCAATTATTCTATCGATGAAAAATGATTTGAATGGTGGAGTGTCATCAGTAATTCCCATTTTTTCGTCAAGTACAATTGATACCTGTTCTGGTGTAACATACGCATTTGCAATTACCTCACCATTACTACCTCGTTTTATTGGAATAGTTTTTTCAACAGGTTTTTTCTCAGTTGGTGGTAACTCCTCTTTTACTGGTATTTTTTTTGCTAAATCAGATGCCTTTGTAAAACTAGATTCTTTGAGAACCAAATCTAAAACTTGCAAATTCTTTTCGAGTTTTTCTATGGCATCTTGATGCTTATCAATTTGACCGATCAAATCTTCTTTTAAAGCAACTATGTCCTTGATCTGTTCTTCTGAGAACTTCATAATTTCTATGATGTAGATATGGGTATTAAATGCATTCTAGGTAATTATGATATCTAATTCTCTGAATTTTACTTTTTTAAAACCTGCAATTGGACTTGATGTTGTAAATAATTCTGATTGTGATTTTTTAGCAAGCCACTCTAAAAGAGATTTTGCTTTGTAAAGTTTTTTTATCTTGGTTTTTCTTTCAAACTTTTTTGTATTTGAAAATTTTCCAATTTTATTCCCAAAATCCATACCACACAAAATAATTTTTTTTGCATTAAAATAATTTGCAAGGAAAACCCCTCTGTCCCCATCAGTAAAACCTCCAAAATTCTTTATCTTTCCAACTTCTTTTGCCTGTGTTGTTCCAATGCAATTTTTAAAATTTTCAGCAAGATGCAATTTAGGTATGTTATCACCATGAGCATGAACCACTAAAATCGTATTTGTCTTTCCTACTTGCTTTAATGATTTCTCATCTCCATCAAGATCAGTTATGACAATATCTGGCTTGATTCCCTTTTCCAAGAGTGGTTTTAATGCACTATCGGCAACAATTTTTGTATTTTTTTTGAATTTTTTTAAAAATGGAATTGCATTTTTCAATGATGGCCCTGCCCCTATTACGAAAACTGTCTTTGAATTAATCATTCCTCTGATTCTTTCTTCTATTGCTGATTTTTCAATAATAGAATCTAAAATCACTGATGATTCAAAATCCTGTTTTTTATCGTAATTGAATTCTTTTAGAATTTTGGAGTATTGTAAACTCCACCCTGAGATTATCATATGACTCAAATTGGTATGGTTTTTGATAAATCATGTGAATAGACTATCAAGCGTAGATGTGGGTGGAAAGAATCCAGTACGTATAATGGGCATACTAAACACAAGTCCTGAGTCCTTTTTTAAAAAATCTGTAAAGACCACAAAAAAAACTATTAGAGACACCATCAAAAAAATGGAATCTGACGGAGCAGATTTTATTGATGTAGGTGGGATGTCAACAGCCCCATATCTTTCAACTCTAACTTCTGAAAAAACTGAATCAAAAAGAATCATATCAGCTATTAAACACATTCAAAATTATTCTAATCTTCCCATATCTGTGGATACGTGCAGATCAAGTGTTGCTAAATTGGCATTGGATAACGGTACAGAAATTATTAATGATATATCTGGTTTAAAATATGATCCAAAAATGGTTGACGTCATATCAAATTACGATGTCTCTTTGATCTTATGTGCTTTTAGTACTAAAACTGTTTTAGGCAATCAAGTTACTGCAACAAAAAAACTTCTTTCAGAAAGCTTGAAACTTGCAAAAAAAGCAAATGTTTCTTCATCAAGAATAGTTTTGGATCCGGCAATTGGTTTTTTTAGAAAGTCAGGTAAAGGTCCGTTTTTTACAAGGATCAAATCTGATTGGCTTTCAAGGGATCTACAAATTATTCAAAATCTGAAAAATATCAAACAAAAACATTCTATTCTGATCTCTGTTTCTAACAAATCCTTTATTGGAAAACTGTTGAACAAAGATAACCCTCCTGATCGATTGTTTGGATCAATTGCAGCAGAGGCCTTGTGTGTTGTTAATGGAGCCGACATTATTCGAACACATAATGTTGCTCAAACAAAAGATGCAATTACTATTGCTGAAAAGTTGTCAAGATCACACAAAGGCTTATAATCCATCTTTGACTTTCTTTACAAGGTTTCATTGGAATTCAAAGAGGGATTAACTTTTGACGACGTTCTTCTCGTACCCAAATATTCTGATATAACAAGTAGGTCACAAACCGATCTAAAAACCCAACTTTCACGAAACATCTCAATCAATATTCCATTTGTGAGCGCAAATATGGATACTGTTACCGAATCTGCCATGGCTGTAGCCATGGCTCGTGCTGGTGGGATTGGAATCATTCACAGATTCTTGACTATTCAAGAACAAGCAAACGAAGTTCTCAAAGTTAAGAGATCTGGAAGTGTGATGATTGAAAATCCATATTCTATATCTGAGGATAAAACAGTCCAAGATGCAATAGATTATGCTGAAGATAAGGAAGTATCTGGCCTTTTGGTTGTAAATTCTGATTCGAAATTGGTTGGAATTGTAACTGATAGAGATCTACTGTTTGAATCAAACTCAAGACTATCTCTCAAAGAGGTTATGACAAAAGATGTTGTTACTGCAAAACCTGGAATAAGTCTTGATGATGCAAAATCACTTTTACATAAACATAGAATTGAAAAATTACCTATTGTAGATGAATCTGGAATTGTTAAAGGATTAATCACTAGCAAGGATATTACAAATATTGAGGATTATCCTATTGCATCAAAAGATACCAAAGGAAGGCCTTTAGTTGGTGCAGCAGTAGGTGTCAAGGGGGACTTTTTAGAAAGATCAGAATCGTTGCTTGAAGCAGGAGCTGATGTATTAGTTGTTGATATTGCACATGGTCATAGCGAAAATGCAATTGCTACTGTAAAAAATATCAAAAAAGCATTCCCTGACTGTGAATTGATTGCAGGAAATATTGCTACGGCTCATGGTGCTGAAGACTTGATCAAAGCAGGAGTTGATGCTGTAAAAGTCGGTGTAGGTTCTGGTTCTATTTGTATTACTAGAGTAATTACCGGCTCAGGTGTCCCACAATTAACAGCAGTAATGGATTGTGCCAAAATAGGAAGAGATCATGGAATCCCAATAATTTCTGATGGTGGCACAAGAACCTCTGGTGATGCAACCAAAGCACTTGCAGCAGGAGCATCTTCTGTAATGGTTGGAAGCATGCTTGGAGGAACAGATGAATCTCCTGGTACAGTCTTAACTAAAAATGGTAAAAGATTCAAAGTTTATAGAGGAATGGCTTCCCTTGCAGCTTCAATCGGCAGAAAATCCAAAGAAACAGGCTCAATATCACTTGATGATGATCTTAATGATTATGTTGCAGAAGGGGTAGAGGCAATGGTTCCATACAAAGGAACAGTGACTGATATTCTAAAACAACTAACTGGAGGCGTTCGCTCTGGTCTTAGCTATTGCGGTGCACATACAATTTCACAAATGCAACAAAACGCAGAATTTATCAAAATGTCTAGGGCTGGATTTGCAGAAAGTCAACCTCATGATGTTTCATTAATGTAGGTAATTTTTTAAGCAGTATCTAAATTCTAAAAGTCATGTTATCAAAGAGAACAATAATTGGGCTAGTTGTAGGTAGCGCAATTATTGGAATTGGTATTTACTCGTTAATTTCTGATATTGGATTACAAACAGTTCAAGTTGATGAAACTTTTGGAGTCGGAGAGTCTACATCTTATCAGATTAGAGCCAACAGTGGTGCAACCCAATCTATGACTATTACGGGAGACAAATTTGATCTTACACTATCTAGCCCTGGTGATGGATTACAAATCCCTCCTAACACCTCTCATGCCAAACAAGTTACGCTTGATTGGGTTCATTTAGAAGATGGCGTAACTATGATTAAAGTGCAAAACACTGGCTCTAGCAACCTGCATATTGTTGCAACCTTGAATGTGACTGTTGACCCAATTCTGTTCACATATCACTTGGTGGTGATTACAGCAGGTATGGTTATTATTGGTTTTAGCATGGGATTCACTCTTAGAAAACCAAAAGGATTCTAGTCTAGTCTAGCCGCTGGATAGGAACCAAGAATTTTCAAAAATAATGTGTTTTTTTTAATTTTCTCAATCATTTCTGAAATAATCGAGTTATCTACATGTCCCTCAAAATCTACATAGAAATTGTATTCCCATGCGTTTGTTTTATTTGGTCTTGATTCTATTTTTGTCAAGTTAACGTTATGGCTGTGAATGCTTTCAATTATTCTAAAAAGAGATCCTGGTTCATGCTTTATTGAAAATATGATTGATGTTTTGTCTCTTCCTGTTTCTTTTTTTTGTTGCTTTGATAGAATTAAAAATCTAGTATAATTATTTAGATTATTGGCGATTCTATCTGAAATTATGGGCATATTGTAAAGATCTGAGGCCATTTTGCTTGCAATACAAGCTATATTATTTGTTCCAATATCTTTGATAATTTTTACACTTCCTGCAGTATCATATGTTGGAACTGTCTTCATTTTGTGCCCTTCAATAAAATTTCTACACTGTCCAAGTGCTTGTGGATGAGAATATACTGTATCAATTTCTTCTAATTTTCCATTTCCAATTAGACAATGTTCAATTCTGTGGTAATACTCACCAACCACATTTAGTTCTGTTGAAAAAAGTAAATCATAACTTTCACCAACACTACCTTCAATAGAATTTTCTACTGGTAAAATTGAAAAATCTGTTTTATTATTTTTTGTACTTTCAAGTACTTCTGCAAAAGTTGCAAGAGGAACAGTTTCTATTTCTTCATCAAAAAATGATTTTGCTGCTGCTTCACTATATGCCCCTCGTTCACCTTGGAACGAAACACGTTTCATTTTTTATTCTCTAAGTTTTACGAAATCACCATTGCCAAAATTTGTTGAAAGTTTTCTTTCATCAATCCATGAGCATTCGGTACATTTGATTGCATCACGCATTGGAACTACTTTTCCTCCACATTTTCTACATTTTGTGAAAAGTACTCCCAACTGTGGTTCATCTATTGTAGCATGAATTGTTCCATTAAGATGATTTACTATTTTCAAAGTAACAATATCGTTTACTAATGCAATGTTCTTTTTTCTTATGTTTCTTGTACCACATACACATTCAACTTTTGATGTGGTTGGTTTTCCATTAATATAATCAATTGAAACTGCAATCATAGACGACATCACTGCTGCTACTGTACCAATCACTGTATCTCCTGTTTTTGGAATTGAAAGTGTTTTAGGATGTTTAATGTTTGCAACCCTGGTTTGTTTATCGATGTCTTTTTCTCCTACTGTGGCAGCTCTGACCATATCCCCATCATCAAATGTATTGTAGCCTGCCTCATATTCTTCAATAGATGCTATTTTATCACCTGGAAAAATGGTTGACTCTGACATGATGTGGATTTTGCCGTTATGATTATAATTGTTTGTGGTAATCTAAGCAGGTAAATCATATATCCAGAAATAATTGAAAAAAATCATGCGAGCCCTAGTGTATGATCAATATACTACAGATGATGATTTTGCTAAAATTCTAAAAATTAAAGACATTCCAGAACCAAAACCAAAACCTGATGAGGTTGTTTTCAAAGTAAAGGCAGCTGCTTTAAACTATGATGATATTTGGGGAATGAGGGGAAAACCATTGGCAATTCCTTTGCCTCATATCTCTGGAACAGATGCAGCTGGAGAAGTAATCGCAATTGGAGACGATGTAAAAAATATCAAAATTGGTGATAGAGTTGTCTCACATGGAAACATGTCTTGCAGAGTTTGTAAAGCATGTACTGATGGAAGAGAATACGATTGTCGCAGTAGAAAAATCTGGGGATTTGAAACTGGACCCTTATGGGGAGGGTATTGTGAAGTAACTCATTTGCCTGAAGTAAATGTTGTAAAAATTCCAGACAGTGTTTCATATGATGATGCTGCAGCTGCATCTATGACACTGTTGACATCATGGCATATGCTAGTTGGTAGAGCAAAGATTCAACCTGGACAACTTGTATTGATAATGGGAGGAGGTTCCGGTGTTGGGAATTATGGTATTCAAATTGCAAAACTTTACGGTTGTACAGTTATTGCTACTGCAAGTCCTGATAAACTAGATAAATTAATTGAATTGGGTGCAGACTATGCAGTTGATCACAGAAAAGAAGACTGGTATAAGGAAGTAAGAAACATTGCAAAAAACATTCCCAAGCCATATGGCGATATTCCTGGAGTGGATGTTATTTTTGAGCATATTGGCGGTACTCATTGGAACAAAGAACTCACTTTACTGAAATACGGTGCAACAATTGTTACTACTGGAGCTACCACCGGATATGACGCAAAAACTGATTTGCGACATATTTTCTTCAAAGGAATTAATGTTCTAGGCTCAACGCAAGGGACAAGAGCAGAACTGGAACAGGGATTATACTGGATGTCTCAAGGAAAAATAAAATCCATTATTGACTCAGTATATACTTTAGAAAATGCAGCAGAAGCTCACACAAAAATGTTGAAAGGAAAAGGACTTTTTGGAAAGATCATAATGAAACCATGAAGTGATTTTTTGGCAGATCCAAAAACCGATTCCATTCTTGATGAAGCAAATAGATTGTTCCTAAAAGGAAAACTTCAAGATGCAATATCGTACTATGATAAAATTCTCGATGAACACCCAACACATCTGAGTTCTTTAAACAACAAAGGATATGCTCTAAGTAATCTCAAAGACTATGATGGTGCTATAAAGTGCTATGATGATGCACTAAAAATTGAACCTAATGATCTATCTGTCTTAGTTAACAAAATTTCATCATTGAGAAAACAAGGAATTTTTGATGATGCATTGTCATTATGTAATAAAATTCTAGAGAATAACCCAAAATACAACATTGCATTATATCATAAAGAGAGAATTTTGTTTTCCTTGAAAAAATTTGAAGAATCTATTGTATGTTGTGATAAAATACTTTTAGATTATCCAAATAACGGTGATGTCTTATTTGATAAATCATGTAGTCTTGTAATGTTATCTATGATTGATGAAGGATTAAAAACATTACAAAAAGCAATTTATCAAGGAAATCAATTCAAAATAAAAGCAAAAAAAACCAAATTATTTGAAAAACTACACCACAACCCTACCTTTCAAAAATTAATTCTATAACCAGTGAGGTATTTCGAGATATCCTTCAATACTCTCCTTTCTCAAGATTTTCAAAAGAGCGTTTGCTTGAGGTGTTGACAAAACAGGTTTGTCAAATTGATTATCTGTAGAAATTCGTGGGCATGCTACTTGAATAAATGCATCAATTCCCTTTAGATTTCTTAATCTTTCATTTGTAATGTCTGTTAATGCAAACAGTTGAACTTTTTTCCCTTCTTTTTCTAATTCTTTTTTAAATTTTAAAGCAAAAACCTTGGAAAGCTGACCTTCTTTTAATCCAACAATCACTCCAAAAGACTCTGCTTCAGCTGCTTTGTAAATTGCTAGTGTGGCCTTTCTTTTTAATTTTTGAGCAAAATCAGTAATTTCTCTTACTTCATTAAAATATGGATCTAAAACATAAGTTGGTTTGTTTGTTGATAATGCAATTCCTGATGCATGAAAATTACTTTGCCCCAAAAAGACGTATGCATCAACCTTATCTTTTAGTTCTGTAGCTGGATAAAATTCACAACCGAATACTTGACCATCGTTTAACTGTCCTTTGCCTTTGCCAATTTTTACATCAATTCCTCCTTTAGCTAAAATTTCGTTTACTTTATCAACTTGGTGAAGATGTTGACTGTCTGTTACTAGGGAAATTTTTTTGCCTTTTAGAATTTCAATACATTTGGTAGCAACCCTATCAAATTCAACATCATCATACGCATCAATCAAAATTACATTTCCCTCAAATGATTCTGTATTGATTGTATGTCCTATGTTAAACTGAATATCTGCCCCTAGAACCTTTGAACCATTTGAATTCAAATCACATGTTCCCCATGTAGTATCTGCTAAAACATATGCTGGAATGCCAAATTTTTCAGTGATTTTAGTTGCTGTGTCTTGAACTTGAGGTAAAATCCCATCTGGTCCATTTAATGAGACTGATACGGGTTTTTTAGATTCAATTTCTTTGAAAATACGCTCCTCATCTACCACTATCAATTTAGCTAAGGATCATTTGCTTTTAATTTAAACCAACTGTGATTTTCAACAACTAAAAATGTCTCAAGTTCCTAAAATTAGTCATGGATTCAAAACAAGTTTTGACCATTGGTTTTGATGATACTGATTCCCCACAGGGAATGTGTACTACTTTCCTTGCGTACAAAATTGTTGATGAGCTAAAAAAGGAAAATTCAGAATTTTTAGATTTTCCACAACTAGTTCGATTTAACCCAAACATTCCTTGGAAAACACGAGGAAATGGGGCTGTTTCAATAAAAATTCGAACAAAAAATGTCTCTAAAATTAAAACCAAAATTAAAAATCTTGTATTGAAATATTCTGATATTAAAAATGGTGCAAATCCAGGTCTGGTGTTTTATGAAAATGATTCCATACCTCAAAATTTTACTGATTTTAGCAGGTTAGCATTATGGAAACTTGTTAATAGAAATTATGCAAAAAAATTTGCCAAGAAGAATAACTTGGAATTTTTTTATCATGGAAATGGACAAGGATTGGTTGGAGCAATTGGTGCTATTGGATACAAATTTGATGATCACACATTAGAGCTACTAAGCTACCGTAAAAAATCTAGATTTGGAAAAGAAAGAAAACTTTCATCTAAAAACGTAGAAGAGATGCAAAACAAGACTTTTCCATATACCTACAACAATTTTGATTCAAAAAAAGAGAGAGTTTTGATTACGCCTCATGGACCCGACCCTGTTTTTTATGGAATCCGTGGAGAAAACCTTTCTTCATTACTACAAGCATCAAAAATTTTGAAACCTAAAGAAAAATTAGATGGTTATATGATCTTTAAATCTAATCAGGGAACTGGTGATCATTTATCAAATAAACTAAATGTAGAAGATCTAACACCATATTCCTCTGGCACTATTTTGGGAACTGTTTCCACCACTCCTAAAATTATCAAAGGAGGACATGTTCTTTTTTCAATCACCTCAAAATCTTATACGGTACATTGTGCAGTTTACAAACCTACAGGAATCACATTTGTAGCACAGAATCTTATTGTTGGTGATAAAATAAACATAGGTGGAGGAATTAAAAAAGCCACAAAAAAATTCCCTCGAACACTAAATATAGAATTCATTCAAGTCATTAACCTGAAAAAAATCACTGAGGAAACAAATCCACTATGTAAAAAATGTAAGAAAAAGATGAAATCCAAAGGAAAGAAGCAAGGATTTCAATGTGTCAAATGTGGTTCAAAAGCCTCAAAAAAAACTATTCTTCAAAAGCCTAGAAAAATTCAACAAAGACTTTACACTCCAAAAATCTCTGCCCACAGACATCTTACTAGACCTGAGCAGAGAATTGGAATAAAAAACAAAAATTCAAAATTCAATCCATCTGATTCATGGTTTTGTATTTATAGAAATTAAATAGCGGGGAGTAGATTTGAACTACTGAACTGCGGGTTATGAGCCCGCCGGGATGACCTAGCCCTAAATAGTCTGGCTTCCCCACCCCGCTGATTCAGAAATGAACACGAGCCGTATATACGCTTTATCTAACCTTGAAAGTAATTAATAGGATTTCAAAAGATTCGTTTCTTGTGGATAAAAAAGTTAGAATAGTTGCAGTCATTGGTGCACTTGCATTTTCTGCATATGTCTTAACATCTCCCTCTGATCCTTTACCATTACCAGAACCTTCTTCTTTCAAATCAGAAGATGATTCTGTAATGATTCTTGCAGAAAATCTTGATTCTCCCCGTTCATTAGCTGTTTTTGAAAATAGAGTTTTTGTTACGGAAAAATATGGAATGATCCGTGTTGTTCAGGATAATAAATTATTAGAAGAACCACTTGCAACATTAAGACCCGCTCTTCCTTTTGATGGTGGTCTATTAGGAATAACATTACATCCTGAATTTTCAGAAAATAACCTTCTCTATGTTTATCTTACTTATGAAGAAAATGGAAAATTATGGAATAAGATTTTACAAATTAAAGAATCTAATAACAAACTAGTTGATGCAACCACAATTTTTGACAAAATTCCTGGCTCTGAATTCACTAATGGTGGTTTTCTAAAATTTGGACCTGACAAAAAATTATACGTTGGAACAGGAACTATTTCTGATTCTTCACATGATCCTCAAAATTTAAATTCATTATCTGGAAAGATTTTAAGGTTAAATTATGATGGAAGCATTCCGGAAGATAACCCCTTTTCAGATTCGCCTGTGTATACTTTAGGACACAGAAACCCTCAGGGAATGACATGGGATGACTCGGGAAAAATGTATCTTGCTGAAATTGGTCCTGAAAAAAATGACGAAATCAATATTATAATCGCAGGCAAAAACTATGGATGGCCTGAACAACAGTGTTCAGGACACGCAGAATTTGAAAATGCAATTATGTGTTATGATCCTAGTATTGAACCTGCAGGAATATTATATTACTCTAAAGACAAAATTAACCTGGATTCACCATTTGTAATGGCATCATTGCGTGCCACAAATCTATACCAATTAGACTTTGAAGAGGGTCTGAATTCCCAGAAAACTATTTTGAGTGGAGTAGGCAGAATTCGTGATGTTGAAGAGGGTTCTGATGGAAGTTTGTATATAATTACTTCAAACACTGATGGAAAAGGTTTTCCAGATAATATGGATGATAAATTACTAAGAGTGATGAAATAACATGAAAGATTCTTCAATTTCTAAGTTTTTTGAAAAATCAAGAGAAGATAGATTAAACATAGTTGGTGATTTTGCAGATTTGTCTAAGACAGATCTAGAAATTTTACAAAATGAAAATGGTGGAATTTCATTTGGCAAGGCAGATAAAATGGTGGAAAATGCAATTGGTACTTTCTCACTACCTTTAGGAATCGCAACAAATTTCAAAATTAATGGTAAGGACTATCTCATACCTATGGTTATAGAGGAACCGTCAGTAATTGCCGCAGCCTCTAAAGGTGCAAAAATTGCTCGAATAAAAGGGGGATTTACAGTAACTGCTGATGAGTCATACAGTATAGGACAAATTCAAGTTTTAGATGTTAACAAGCAGGATGCAATCCAACAAATCCAACAATCTTCAACTGAAATTTTAAAACTTGCAAATTCAAAAAGTAATACTTTATCAAAAATGGGAAAAGGTGCAAAAGAAGTTTCTTGTAAAGAAATTGATACACCATCAGGGAAAATGTTGATTGTGGAACTGTTAATCAATGTAGGCGATGCAATGGGCGCAAATGTTACAAATACAATGTGTGAAGCAGTATCTCCACTAATTGAAAAAATTACAGGAGGTAAAGCACTGCTTAGAATCTTATCAAATTATTCTACAAGAAGAATAGCAAAAGCTACCGCTGTATTTGATAAACAGGAAGTCGGAGGAGAAAAAGTAGTTGATAATATTATTTTGGCATTTGAATTTGCAGACAATGATGTGTATAGAGCAGTAACTCATAACAAAGGAATTATGAATGGAGTAATTTCAGTTGCAAACGCGTTAGGTCAAGATAGTAGAGCAATTGAGGCAGCAGCTAATGCATATGCTGCCAAATCTGGAAGATATCGCTCTCTTTCTAAATGGAGTAAAGACAATGATGGAAATTTGGTTGGAGAGTTGGAGATTCCACTTTCGGTTGGAATTGTAGGTGGTATTGCCAATGTTCATCCTGTTGCCAAAGTGTGTACAAAGATTCTCGGTGCACAATCTGCACAAGAACTTGCATGTGTTATGACTGCAACTGGTTTGGCTCAAAACTATAGTGCAATAAGAGCGCTTTCTACTGAAGGAATTCAAAAAGGTCACATGCGACTCCATGCTAGAAATCTAGCAGCTGCTGCTGGGGCCACCCCTGAACAAATAGATGAAATTGTCAAAAAAATGATTGAACAAAATAGTATATCACTTGATAAAGCAAAAGAATTGTTAACACAAATTTAAACATCCAATTATATAGCTAAAATGAAAAAACTCAACATGTCTCAGGTTCGCTTTGCAATTCCTAAAGGTAGTCTGGAAGAAGCTACATTCAAACTCCTAGAAAAATCTTGGACAAAAGTCAATAGAAAAAGTCGAACTTATCGTGTTTATCTTGATGATCCAAAAATTATTGTTAAAATGCTTAGACCTCAAGAAATTCCCACTCTTGTTTCTGAAGGACTTTATGATGTAGGTATTACTGGTAAAGATTGGGTGGGAGAAACAAAAGCAGATGTTGAACCTATTTTAGATTTAGAATATGGAAAAATTCGACTTGTAATTGCATTTCCTGATAACTACAAATACAAGGATCTCGATTCGATGATCGCTGATTATGCAAAGAAGAAAAAAATAATGAGAATTTCTTCTGAATATCTAACAACTGCTGCAAGATTTCTTAAACAATGCAAATCATACAAAAAATATTTTGGAAATAAAGAACCTCTCATTGTAACTCCTTGGGTTAGATTGGGTACTAACAAAAATGTGCAAATTCACTTATCTTTTGGTGCAACAGAAGCAAAACCTCCAGAAGATGTTGATGCAATTATGGATGTAACTGAAACTGGAACAACTTTGAAACAAAATAAATTAAAAATTGTTGATGAAGTTTTAACTTCAACTGCACATCTTATTGTAAATAAAAAATCACTTAAGGATTCCAAGAAACGTGAAAAAATTTTTGATATTGTTACACTAATGCGTGGTGCAGTTCATGGAAGAAAACATCTACACATTTATCTTAACGTTGAAGAAAAAAATCTCAAAAAACTGCTATCTCAAATGCCATCTTTGAAAAAACCTACCATTAGCCCACTAAGTGAAGATGGTTGGTATGGCGTAAATACCGTAATACGAAAAGAAGAATTCCACAAATTAATCCCTAAACTTAGGAAGATCGCTCAAGGATTAGTTGTTCATGAACCACGACAGATTCTGGAGCTTGAGGAGATTAAACGTGATGAAGAAAATTGATGAAAATAATCCGTGTACCTAATTCTGCAAACTTTGTATCAAAAGTCATCCAAAAACAGCCTCAAAAAAACAAGAAAATAGTAGAATCTATTCTAAAAGACATTCAAAAGAATGGTGATGCGGCAATTAGGAAATATGAAAAAAAATTCAATAATACAAATATTGAAAATCTAAGACTTTCAAAAAGCGAAATCAAATCTGCTTATGCTAAAGTAAGTAAAGAAGAACTTCAAGCAATAAAACTTGCAAAAAGCCGTTTACAAAAAACAGAATCTAAAATCAAATCACTCCTAAAAAATCAGACACTTCAAATAGATGGAATAAAAATATCTAAAAAATTCCAACCAATTCAAAGTACTGGTTGCTACATTCCGGGCGGCCTGGCAAAATATCCTAGTACCGTTGTAATGTCTGTAATTCCGGCAAAAGTAGCTGGTGTAAACAGAATCGTAGTTGTTTCTCCTCCTAGAACTGATGGGAATATTGATCCACTTACTATTGTGACATCTGATATTTGTGGTGCAACTGAAATTTACAAGACAGGCGGAGTTCAAGCAATAGGCGCACTGTCATTTGGAACAAAATCAATTCCAAAAGTAGACAAGATTGTAGGACCTGGAGGTACATTTGTTACTCTTGCAAAATCTATGATAAACGAACAAACATCGATTGATATGCTTGCAGGTCCAACAGAGCTTGGAATCATTGCAGATAGTTCTGCAAACCCAAGATACGTTGCACTGGATCTTATCTCCCAATCTGAACACAGCAAAGATACATTTTGCTATTTGATTACAAATTCTGAAAAACTAGCAAAATCTGTCAATTGTATCATCTCTGATTTAATTCCAAAAATAAAACGAAGTGAATTTGTAAGACCTAGTCTAAAACAAAATGGGTTTATTGCAATTTGTAGAAACAAATCAGACATGATAAAAATTGCAAATGATATGGCCCCTGAACACCTCCAAATAATGACTAGAGATTCCCAAAAAATTGCATCAAAAATTACTTCTGCAGGACTGGTGCTTGTAGGAAATGACTCTCCTTCGTCTGCTAGCGATTATCTTCTAGGCTCAAATCACATACTTCCTACAAATGGATTTGGAAAAATTAGAGGTTCTCTGTCTGTACTTGACTTTATTAAAACAATTACCAATATTAGCACAACAAAACTGTCACTGAAAAAAATATCAAAACACCTTCAAGTCTTTACAGATGCAGAAGGATTACCAAATCACTATGAGGCCGTTAGAGGTAGGTTAGAATGAAAAAGAACTGGGTAGATGACAAAGTAAAAAAATTCATCTCACTTGGAGGCTACAAAAAGCCTGAACTTTATGAAGATGTTTTGAAACTAGATTCCAATGAAAACTATGTTATTTCAAAACAATTCCAGTCCGATGTCATCTCTAATGCACGAAAAACTTCAGATGTCAGAGAATATCCCCTTGGAGGTGTTGAGAGATTAATTCAGATGATCTCAAAATTCGTAAAAGTACCTGCATCGATGATTGGTGTTGGTAATGGTTCTGATCAAATCCTTGATCTGATATTATCTAATTTTGCATCAAAACAAACCAAAGTATTGACATCAAATCCTACATTTGGATTCTTTGAGGAAAGGTGTAAACTTTACTCTATTCCGGTAATTGCAATTCCGTTTTCTGACGATATGACACTTGACATTAATGAATTTTCAAAACAATCAAAGAATGCCGATATTTTGTATTTGGATTCACCAAACAATCCTACAGGATTCCAATTCCCTAAAAGTGACTTGCAAAAACTTGTGAAATCATTTAATGGACTAATAATAATTGATGAGGCATATGGTGAATTTAGCGATTATACGTTATCCAACATGGTAAAGTCTCAAAATAACTTGATAGTAGTTCAGACACTCTCAAAGTCTTTTGGTCTTGCAGGTCTTAGACTTGGCTATTTTATTGCAAACAAGGACTTTACTGCAGCATTTAATCAGGTATTGCAATACCCTTATCCATTAAGTACAATTACCATAGAGTCTGGAATCTTTGCTTTGGACAAATCAGAGCAGATGAAAAATGCGACAACTACAATCAAAAATGAAAGAAAGCGGATAATTGAAAATCTTCAGAAATATGATGCTTTTAAGGTATTTGACTCTAAGGCTAATTTTGTACTATTTGATGCTCATGGTTCATACCAACGGGTATACAACGCACTAATAGAACAGGGAATATCTATTCGAAAACTGGGAAAAATTGGAAATCATGAAGGCTGCCTAAGAGTTACTGTTGGAACAAAAGAGATGAATTCAAAATTTCTACTTGCTATCCGTGATCTGCTAGGATGACTCTTACAAAGAAATCTGATGGGCTCTATGTAGATGATTCTATTAATGAGATGCTGATTAAAAGCGATGGAATTGTTTTTGACTGCGATGGTGTACTGATTGACATTACAAAGTCATATGATCTTACGATCAATGAAACTACTCAATATGTCTTGGAAAATTTTGCAGGAATTTCAAATGGAATAGAGATTGATTCAGAAATTATTGAGGGATTCAAGGCAACAGGTGGATTTAACGATGAAGTTGATGTTACATACGGTGCAATAATTTCAATTTTTGCTGCAAAAAAACTCAGAAAAAACCAACATGATTTTATTTTTGATGTAATTAATAATGCAGACTCTACTGGCATAGTTTCAGCTGAAAAGTATATTGAGAATTTAGTTGATATTAGTAACATTAAAGAAAAATTATCATATCCTGGAACACACCATCAAAATCCGTTATACAAAATATTTGATCAAATGTTTTATGGTCCCGAACTTTATCTTAAACTATTCAAAAACACCTCGCAATTTTCTAAACCTGGATTCATCGAAAACGATGTAGTGATTTTAAATGAATCTCTGATTCAAAAATTAAAACAAAAATTTTCATCAAAAATTTCCATAGTAACTGGAAGGGGAAAAGAATCAGTAAAATTTTCTCTACAGAATCTTTTGGATGAATTTGATCTGAAGAACTCTGCATTTTTAGAAGACGAACCTAGGGAGATGGCCAAACCCAACCCAAAATCCTTATTGCACTCAATCATAGGTATGAACTGCAAAAATACTATCTACGTTGGTGATTCTATGGAAGATCTTATAATGGCAAAAAAAGCAACTGCGTCTGGACATAATACCCTCTTCTGTGGAATTGTGGGTACAAGCAAAGAACCTATGAAAAAACTGGAGTTATTTGAAAAAAATGGTGCTAAACTTGTTCTCGAATCCATCGAACTTCTTCCGAAGGTATTAAATTTAGAATAAACCAGATTAGATATTCTGAGAAAAATGAAAGCAAGAAAAAGTTCCCTTAATCGTAGTACTAAAGAAACGGATGTATCTGTATCTGTAAATTTGGATGGTAATGGAAAAACTAGCATAAAAACTGGCATAAACTTCCTAGATCACCTAATCACATCGTTTGGAAAACATGGGATGATGGATCTTAAAGTTAATGCAAAATCTAATGATAAAATTGAACACCACTTGATTGAAGACGCTGCAATTACAATAGGATTGGCAATTGATAAGGCACTAGCAACAAGAAAGGGAATTACTAGATTTAGCTATTCCTCTGTCCCAATGGATGAATCTTTAGCTGAAGCCTCAATTGATCTTGTGAAGAGACCATTTTGGAAATTAAATCTATCAATTAAGCGAAGTAAAATCGAAGATATGTCCAAAGAAGATTTGGAACACTTTTTCCAATCATTACTACAGAATCTTAATAGCTGTATTCACCTTACTGTAAAGTATGGAGAAAATGATCATCATAAAGTAGAGGCTGCAATAAAATCCCTAGCTGTAGCATTTAGAACAGCAGCTTCATATGACAAAAAACAAAAAGGAATTCCAAGTACAAAGGGTTCGATGTAATGGTAAAACTAGCAATTTTTGATTATGGCGCTGGAAATATTTTCAGCCTTAAAAATTCATTTGAAAAAGCAGGTGCAGAAATAGATGTAATTACAAATTTCAACAAGCCAAATGATTATTCTGGATTATTACTTCCAGGCGTAGGGAATTTTGATCCTGCAATCAAAAGTATTACTGAAGAATCAAAGACTGGATTTCTAGATTTCGTAAAAGATACTACTCCAGTTTTGGGAATTTGCCTAGGAATGGAAATGTTTTTTGAAAAAAGTGAAGAAGGAAAAGAAGAAGGATTAGGTGTGATTGATGGTGAAGTTATAGTATTGCCTCCTTCATTGAAAGTACCTCACATGGGATGGAATGATCTTGAAATCAAAAAGACTGGAAAAATTCTTGATGGGGTTGAAGACGGCTCATGGGTTTACTTTGTTCATTCGTATAGGGCAAAACCTGATTCTGATGATGTAGTTACTGCAGAATCTGACTACGGAATTAAAGTACCAGCTGTTGTTGAAAAGAACAATTTTTTTGGAACTCAATTTCATCCAGAAAAATCTGGAAATGTGGGAAAAATAATGATAGATAACTTCCTTAATGTGTGTAAAAAATGAAAGTAATTCCAGCAATTGACCTTATGAATGGACAGGTAGTTCGATTATACAAGGGAGATCCTAAGCAAAAAACAGTATACAGTGACAATCCTATTGAAATAGCCAAAAAATGGGAATCTTGTGGCGCAGATATGCTGCATTTGGTGGATTTGGATGCTACTCTCGGATTAGGCTCAAACATTGCAATTATTAAAAAAATTCTTGAAGAAATTTCTATTCCTGTTGAAGTTGCGGGCGGGTTACGAGATGAGTCATTGATTTTTGATGTTTCAAAAATTTCTCATCGGGTAGTAATAGGAACTTTAGCTTTTAAAGATAAAACAATTTTAAAAAAAATTCTTGATTCTCTTGGCCCAGAAAAAATCGTTATTTCAGTTGATCACAAAGATGGAGAGATAGTAATTCATGGATGGCAAGATGGAACAGGAATAAAATTAATTGATGCAATTAAAGAATTTCTTGAAATGGGATTTACCGAGTTTTTGTTAACTAATGTGAGTAGAGATGGCACATTAGAAGGCCCTGATTTAAAATTCTTAGAACAAGCTTGCAATTTAAAAAATGCAAATGTGATTGCTAGTGGAGGAATTTCAAACATTAATGATGTAAAAGATGTAAAGTCTAAAAATGCATTTGGTGTAATTTTAGGAAAAGCACTTTATGAAGAAAAAATTTCAATAGAGGAGGCAAAGAAAATATCGTGACTTTAACGAAACGAATTATTCCGTGTTTAGATGTAAAAAACGGCAGAGTAGTAAAAGGTCTTCACTTTGAATCTATCAAAGATGCTGGTGATCCAGTAGAGTTGGCAGAAAAATATAGCAACGATGGAGCTGATGAGCTAGTTTTTTTGGACATTACAGCATCAGATGAACAAAGAGAAACAATCAAAGAATTAGTCAGAAAAGTTGCATCTGTAATCGATATACCCTTTACTGTAGGAGGTGGAGTAAAATCGCTAGAAGACGCAAGAAACATTCTCTTAAATGGTGCTGACAAAGTCGGCATCAATACTGGAGCCATTAAAAATCCAAAAGTCATCACAGAATTGATGGAATTGTTTGGTCGTCAATGTGTTGTTGTTGCAATTGACGCAAAAAGAAATTATGACATTAAAGACAATGTTAATGTCTTTTCAGAAAATGGAAAAAAATTCTGGTTTGAGGTTTTCATATTTGGTGGAAAACAAGGAACTGGACTTGATGCTATAGATTGGGCAAAAAAAGCTGAAGGTTTAGGTGCTGGTGAAATTTTACTTACTAGCATAGATAAGGATGGAACTAAAGATGGATATGATATTCAACTCACAAGGTCGATTGTAGATTCTGTTTCAATACCTGTAATAGCTTCGGGTGGATGTGGAAAGCCTGATGACATGGTTGAAGTTTTTGAAAAATCTAATGTTGATGCTGCATTGGCTGCTTCAATTTTTCATTATCAAACACATGGAGTAAATGGTGTCAAAACTTATCTTAAAGAAAAATCAATTCCTGTACGCTTATAGCTTGATTTAAAATATGGTCTGAAGTTTTTATTTTAAAATGGATAATTCAAATAAAAAAAATTATTCGTCTCTTAGAACTGTTGAGTGGAAAAATAATAAAGTTGTAATGATTGATCAAACCAAATTACCAAATGAGTTGGTTTTTGTAGAATATGATAATTTTAATCAAGTTGCAGATGCAATTAAAACTCTCGTCGTCAGAGGCGCCCCTGCAATTGGTGTTTCAGGGGCATTTGGATTAGCTTTGGCAGTTTTACAAAGTAAAGCAACTACCAAAGATGAATTAATTTCTGATTTAGAGGAAGCAAAAAAAATTCTGTTTGCAACTAGACCTACGGCAGTTAATCTTGGATGGGGTTTAGAGAAAATTATGAATGTTGCAAAATCTGGCAATTCTGTTGAAGAAATTAGGGAATTGGTAATTTCTGAAGCCAAAAAAATGGCCGATGAAGATATTGAGATCAATAAATCAATGGGAAAAAATGGCTCAGAATTATTTGATAATAATGATACAATTATGACTCATTGTAATGCTGGTGCTTTAGCTACTGTTGCATATGGAACAGCATTAGGAGTAATTCGTGCAACAAGAGAAAATGGAAAAAATGTCAAGGTAATAGCTACTGAAACAAGACCTGTTCAACAAGGTTCTAGATTAACTGTATTTGAACTAAAACATGATGGATTTGATGTCAGTCTTATCCCTGATACGGCAGTTGGATATTCTATGGCAAATGGTTTGGTAAACAAGGTTGTTGTTGGAGCTGACAGAATAGTAAAAACTGGACATGTTTTCAATAAAATTGGAACATATCAGGTTGCAACTATGGCAAAACAACACGGTATTCCATTTTATGTTGCAGCACCATTATCTACTATTGATTTAGAAAGTAAGGCTGAAGATGTTATTATTGAAATGAGAAAAAGCAGTGAAGTAACAGGTGTTGGTGATAAGAAAACTGCACCTGATGACATCAATGTGATAAATCCTGCATTTGATATGACTCCTCCTGAACTAATTTCAGGAATAATTACAGAAAAAGGAGTAGCTAAACCACCATACGAAGAATCTATTCCAAAATTATTTGAAGCTAATTAATAGAAAGTTTTTATTGTTTTTTAGATTGCTTTAACAATATGAGTACCGTTACTGCCCAAGCCGTTGAAGAGTCATTAAAACAATGCATGGATCCTGAAGTTCCATTAAACATTGTAGAAATGGGATTGATTTATGGAATTGATGTTGCAGATAACAATGATGTGAATATCAAAATGACAATGACTACTCAAGGATGTCCTTTACATGAAACCTTGGTTTCTGATGCTACACGTTATGTTAAAAAAGTTCCAGGAGTAAATAATGTCAATATAGACATCGTATGGGATCCTCCCTGGTCAATGGATAAAATGTCTGAAGAGGCAAAAATGAAAATTAAAAACATGAGTGCTGGAATGAATACTCCTGCACCAATCAATTATGAAACTGCTTTACCTCAAGGTGTTGGAAAATTGGTTCAACAAGAAGATGGTTCTATGGTTTTGGCAAACGAACATGATCAAGGATTTATGGTAAATCAGGCAATAGTTGACTTTTGGAAATCATGCAATGGACAACGTAAAGTAACTGAACTTGTTGAGATGTTTGCCAAACAAACTGGTTTGCAAAGAAATCAGGTAGAAAAAGAAGTCATGCAACTCCTTCAGCAATTACGTGACGGAGGATTGATTGCAATCCCTAATCAGCCTGACACGCCAAATGTAGAATTTAAAAAATAATCTTAAAAAATATAGTTAGAGTTTGCACCATCAAAGTTTATTGTAACGCCTGATAGATATTTTATATTGTTTTGAACAATTGATTTCACAAAATTTCCAATTTCTTCTGGTTCCCCTAGTCTTTTCATTGGAAGAGTTTTTTTGAACTCTTCTATATTTTCAACCAATTCTTTTGTTCTATCTGTATTGATAGGACCCGGTGCAATATTGATACAACTGATATTTTGTTTAGCATATTCTTTGCTTAGTATTTTTAATACCTCTGTAAATGCTGCACGATAAGCTGATGAAATTATCAATTTTGAATTTGGTTCTTTAATGACATTTGAGCTGATGAGAAAAATATATCCGCCTTGATTAATTTTGATTTTTTGTAAAATCTGGCAAAACCCTAGGAATAATTGGTTATGATATGTTTTCCACTCCTCTTCAGATATTTCTGAAAACTGTTTTGCTTGTGGACCCCCTGTGTTTAGTACTAAAATATCCGTTTGTTTGTGATTTTCTAAAAATATCTTTACAGAATCTAGATTTGAAGTATCGATGTCACTTTTAGATGCTGCAAACACTTCACATCCAATTACTTTTAGTGCATCTGAAATCGCTTTTCCAATTCCTCTAGAACCTCCTAAAACAATGGCATTAGACATAACTTTTTGAAATTTTTTGACAATTAAATCTCTTTACTAACTTGAATTGGTTTTCTGAATATCATTTCTTATAACCATTACTTTGCTTTACTACTGATCTTTTCTGCCTGTTGGTTATATGCAATTTTGAGATTCTTCAGTCATGCAAAAATTCTCAGGATTATTCTTGATTGCAATTTTAATTTCAGGAACACTCTCATCTAGTTTTGTATTTGCACAAACGGCACCTACTGCAAAAGACGATTTTGTACTTACTATAGAAAACATTCCACAAACTATTCCAGTGCTGTTTAATGATTCTGATATTGATGGAGATTCACTCTCAATCACTTCTGTGGCTCAACCATTTTCAGGTGCAACTGTAATCTTATCAGGTTCAACACAAATCAAATACACCCCAAACAATGACTTTGATGGAATTGATTCTTTCACTTATGTTGTTTCTGATGGACAGGGAGGAAGCGACACTGCAACAGTTACAGTTACTGTAAAACCAAATAACGGCAATATCTTTGAACAAATTTTAACTGTCATCCAATCATTATTTGCCAAAGTTCTACATCTAGAAGATGAGGTTACTTTACTTAGAGAAGAAAATTCTGCTCTTGCTATGAGGATTTCTGAACTTGAATCTATTGTAGGAGATGGAATCCCTTCTGATAATGAAAACAACAATGGGCACGAAAAAGTGCTTGTATGCCACAAAGACAAAAAAACCATTTCAGTATCTGATAATGCATTATCTTCTCATCTAAAACATGGAGACGTCATTGGAAAATGTACTGAAAATGATGATACTAATGCTTCTAAAGAATCAGTAAAAAATCAAATTAAAGAAATAAAAAATGACTTTAAAATTAAAGAAGAAGCATTGAAAAACGACTTTAAAGTAAAAGAAAAGCAATTCAAAAACCTACTAAAAGACCTAAAAAAAGATAAGAAATCTAAAAACAATGATGATGATTAATCTCTAAACGTGCAAAATTTTCATTTAACTAGAATATTTTTGTTGCTTAGATTTCTTTAATCTCTGTGATGGTTCCTTGGACAGAATCCATCTTAATAATTGCCTTTTTTTTATCCCATCCTAAAGCAACATACCAATCTCCTGCATCATCGTGATATTTTGTTTCTAATGTTTTGATCAAATCCGGTTTCACATCATATTTTTTTGCAATTCCTGATATTGCCAGAGCAATTGCGTCTCTTTCTTTTTCTAATCTTCTCTTCATCAGGCCTATTCCGGGACTCATAATCTCCTTAGGTTCTTTGTTCTAATATAGTTAATTGACCTTGGTATTTTTCTAAGATATCCACTTTTCTAGTCTGGTTTTGGGTCAGATGGAGCCTGAGAAAATTGACCAGCAGTATTTTTTTGCATATGTATAATTTGTTGCACTGATGGTATCAAAGAAGGCTCAACAATTACTTGAATCTCTTATTGAATATGAGACTAGAATGCATAATGCTATGGCAGACCCTTCCAAATCCTGGAATGTTGGACATGATAGCATAAAAAAATTGGCAGGCACTCTTTCAGACTGTCACAAAGAAAATCTTCATGTTTTGAATCTGCTTAAAAAAGAACTTGTTCCAAACTGCAAACATCCAAAGAAGATGAGAGACAAAACTGCTGATGGTCAGTGGTATTGTATGAATTGTAATTGTGATATTGATTGAGCCTGTCTACTACCAAAAGATCTTAATACAACGATCTCTAACCCAGAAAGATCCTTGCAACGCGTAGAGGGATCAACCAACAATTTCCATAATCGTCTTCTTGATTGGCAAGAAGAAGGAACTCATATTCAAAAACTTCTTAGAGATTACAATTGGGAATACCGAAAAAAAATCTGTTCAAAGTGTCCTGTTTCAAAACAAAAGGAATTGAATTGTCTTAAGATTGATAATTTCAAAGAAGATATTCAGGAAACATATTGTAAAAAAATGACAAAGGCTAGAAGCAAAAAATTCAAAAAAATTATTCTACGCTATATGGATTTTCATCCATCACGCGAATTGTAAAATTTTAAAAAGTGATGGTTGAGAAGGAACAAATTTTGAATAATATGATTGATTTCTGATCTTGAGTCTGATTTTTGCAGCATATTTTATGAGAGCATTAATTGACCTTGCTCTGCTTTCTTCATCTGACATTTCATCTATTTCCTCAAAATATCCATTTGTTGGATTGAAAAGATATTGCTGTGCAATCCTTGGTTTCTTATCTTGTTCTGTTTTTGACTTGGCTTTCTTTGAAAATCTGGGATATTGAAGTGAGGCAGTATGCACTCCGTACAAAAATACTGCTGCAATCAACGAAAATTTGTCTGTTCTTGAATAATATCTCTGAGGAATTCCTACCACATTGCACCAGATGTCTCTTCCATAGATCATTCTGGATAACGTAATCCAGTTGTCCTGTTCGTCTATTATGCTTCTATAAATTACATTGAACCTCTTGATTCCATATTTGAATAACAAAGCAATCTTTGCTTCAAACAGTCCTGGAGGTTTTGTAGATAGATCCAAGGTTGGACTAATGATCTTATTTGGGAATCTATGAATCAGTTCTTTCAACCTCTCTTCAAATTTTATAATATCTTGGTGCGGATCTGTCTCATAGTCAGAAATTATTAGGCAACCTGCTTTTTCTTGAATCTGTAGAATATACTCTTGCTCAATCTTTGTAGGAGGAAAACTCTCCCAGAATTGAAAAAATATGTCCACCAATAATTTAGGATTTTCTTCCATTACTGAATTTAGCTTATCTATTATGTTGTCTCTTATTCCATCATTATCAATTCGTTTGTTTCCATCAACTCTGTGAACAAATTGCAAAAGTGATGAATTGAGTTTTATGTTTGTATCATTTGCTTTTTTTAATTCACTTTGATGTGGTACAACAGTAGGAAATTCAAATTCCTTTTCAGCTAATGTTACACTTATTACATTTGCACCTATTTCTTTTTTGGAATTTCTAAAACGATCTTTTCCAATATTCTCAATCTTGAAATTTCTCACGCCTCTTTGTACTCTTATTCGGTATTAACATCTCTGGATCAAAAAACAGGATCCTCTTATCAAAATTCATTCCATTTTTAAAATTGATTTTGATCTATGTCATTCATAAATTTAAAAATTTGAACTAAAACAAAAGATCGTTGGAATTGTTATTTTTTTGCTTTTACAAGAAATCTCTGAAACATCTTTAGATTGTCAATTGTTAAACTATCGATAAATAATTAAGGTAATACTGTCATACATTTTCATTGGTAAAAAAAGAAACCATGATCATGGATCCGATTCATGGATTCATCAACATTTCAGAATATCCTGTCATTGAAGAATTAGTAGAATCAAAATATTTTCAAAGACTGCGTCGATTAGCACAATTAGGACCAACTTCTGCTGTTTATCCTAACGCAACTCATAGTAGATTTGCCCATTGTCTAGGTGTGATGCATGTCTTTCTTACTCTTTTTGATGCTGTTACTAGAAAAGAAGATTCTTTTCCTGATTTGGAGAAGAAACGAATGATTGGAGCAATAACTGCACTACTTCATGATGTAGGCCATGGTCCATTTTCACATGCTTCTGAGGATATTTTAGACAGAAATTTTGGAAAATTTGTTCATGAAGAGATGACATGTTCTATAATCACTGATACTGAAATCAAAGATATTCTAAGAAAATATGGTATTGATCCACAATCCGTTTGTGATCTGATTAATCACATTGATTCCAAGGAATGGAGATTAGTTTCTCAATTAATTAGCAGCCAACTTGATGCAGATAGACTTGATTATCTTATGCGAGATTCTTATTTTACTGGTGTTAACTATGGTAGAATTGATCTTTATAGAATTGCAAACACCATGGAAGTTTGGCATGGGGAATCTAATGATCCATTCAATGATACAGCTATAATTAACAACAAAGGAATTACTGCAATTGAAAATTATATTCTTGGAAGACATTTGATGTATGAGGGAGTTTATTTTCATAAACTTTCAAGATGCATGGAACTTTTACTTCAAAAAGTTTTCAAACGTGCAGCTGAATTAGATGATGCAAAAACACATCTAAGTAAAGTTATTGACATTAACACAAAAACAACTCCTGAACTTCTTTACAAAATGGATGATTATTCATGTACAGGATTATTCCATGAATGGACTCATTCTGATGATACTGTTTTGAAAGATCTCTCTTTACGAATATTAGAAAGAAGAAGACTTTCATCTGTTTCCGTTTCTACAGAAAAGTATACCAAACTAGGCGCAGTGAAAATTGGTAAGTTGCCCAGTTTAGTTGAAGCAGCAGGACATCCTGCAGATTATTATTACATTGAAGATAGTTATGCAAAATCAGCATATGATACCTATAACCCAGAAGAATTGGAAGATGGTGGATTTTCTCCTATTGGGCACATTATGACTCCCAATGGTGACAAACTCCAAGAGATTTCTAGCCAGTCCCGAGTAATTAGCACCTTAAGTCAGATAGAGAACAAAAAGATCAGGATCTTTGTACCTGATGAAGTTTTACCAGGAGTCAATGAAATTGTTAACAACTAGAATTAATAACAAGAATTCGAAACTGAAGGTAGGTAGGAATTAGGATGAACACGTTACTTGAAAGTATGGGTCTTTTGTGCCTGGCTATCCAAAATTCTGGAGACAATGATGTTGGAAGAACAAAATTACAGAAAATGGTCTATTTTGCTGATCGTTATTTGGGTTGGGATGTAGGTGATTATGATCTCCACTATTACGGTCCATATTCTAGAAACTTGGCTACTACCTTGAAGACTGTACGTGGAGAACTAATTGATGAAACTCGCCCAGGATTTGGTTCTTATCAATATGATCTTACCCAATCTGGTACAACATTTGTAGATGAATTTGTAGAAAATGTCTGTGATGATGAGAAAACACGTCTTACTAGAGAATTGTTTACCGAACTATCTGTATGGTCAAAAGATAATCTTGAACTTGCTGCAACAATTGATTATGTAAAAAATAACATACCAGATATCTCTAGAGATGACTTGCTAGCTAAAGTTGGAATTATTAAAGAAAACTTTGCTCCCGAGCAAATTGAACACGCATATGAATTGTGGTCAAATTGGAAACAACAACATAATTTCTAATCTTAAAGTTATTACTAAAGATATAGCATTTTGATCCGTCTTAAATATCTCAAAGACTAATTGTATTTATGAATAAGATACTCTCCACAAGTGTAACACCAGAACAATATGAGATAATTAAGAAAATTGCAGATGCTAACAATGTTTCCGTGTCCTACCTACTCAAAGATTCTGTCAAAGTATACATCATGCTTTACTATCTGGGAGACATTATTGAAAAATTAAAAGTAGAAGAGCTTACAACTGAAGCCATACAACGTAATGCCGAAATACTAGATCATGCAAATGAAATGACTAATCTAATGCAACCATATTTTCAAAAGGCATTTTCATCCATACCCAAAGATGTGATCAAAGCTCTTGAGGATGAGGGAAAAGAGATGGCAGAAGCTATCAAGACATATGAAAAACCAGTAAAACGTGGAAGACCTTCTGCTTTAGCACAAACAAGAGGAGATAGAAAATGAACTTCACAATTTTACGAGCCGATGTTGAAAGTGATCTGGACTGGATTCCATCAGTTGGCGCAGATCTGACAAAATTACACTGGAGAAAAGGAAAACTCCATGCAACATGTGATCCAGAAGATACAGTATGTGTTATTCATGAGGATGAGCATGATCCATATCAATTCCCTGTAGGCACGGTTCAACATCTATGGGATTGGAACAAAGTTGGCACATTGGGAATAGGATTTTTGGCTCTCTATGCGTTAGACAAGACATTCAACAATGGTAAATTAACTAGAAAAGTGAAACGTGAATTAGGTCTAAACAAGTAATTACTCCTAACAACTAACAATATTAGAAATGTCATTTTCTCTTCATATTTTTCTTCTCTTTCCATGCTGTGGAGTGAGGTAATCTAAATCCTGATCTTATTGGTATTGGTTCTGGTACTGCTTCATGATATGCATGCAATAACTGATACATGACCTTATGGAATAGTGACATCTCAAAATTTCCTTCAGAATATTCTTCATAAAAATCACGGGCATTGCCTTTGTAATATAGATCTACTATAGATTGATACCAATCTTCTCTTGGGTTGTAATCATAAATAATTAATTTTCGTAATGTCTCAATTTGTTCAAATTCTCTATTTTCTGACATGTATGCTTGTTTTTTCAACAGACTTGATCTTTTTTTGTATAATGTCATTCCTATAGTATCTGCAATTATTCCAAAATTCAAATAAATATCATCATCCAAGTCGATTCTTTTTCTTTTAATCAAATCCAAAATTGGGTTCAAGAAAATCTCTTTGATAAAACCCAATGATGTCTTTTCATATGTTTTATACAAAAAATGAAAAAATAAATGATTCATTGCAGAATTTTTAATGAATTGTACTGTTTCTTTATTTGAGAAATTCAATCCACATGCAAATAAACATCCTTTAAGTGAAAGCGTGTGTTTTGGACCTTGTTTTACTTTCTCATTTTGGATTTCAACAATGTATCCCTCGTTAATTAAACCAGGATATGTTTTGTTACTACTGTTGTCAATTCTATCCTTTAATCTTCCCTTGAAAACAGATTGCATGTTTTTCAGATCCTTTTTTTGTATGGGTTTGTATTCATATATGTTAGATTTTTCCAAAACGTACTCTGTCATGTTTCTTGTAGTGCATGGACCTAAAATGGAGATCAACCCAATAATCTGTCTTGATCGAATTGATCTGGAACTAGTCAATATTCTTGCCATGTCTCTGGAATAATTACTGGACCAAATTACATCATCTGGGAGTGATTGCATATCATAAATCAACTCTTTCAGCTTACTAATATGTAACTCATTAGTATCTACATGGTATCTACAACTGTATCTGTCTCAATCCCTATGGAACTCTATGAGGAAATAGAGCAGACAAAAAACACAACTTCTCGCAGTAGATTTTGTTTGAAACTGCTAGAGTTAGGACTAAAATATTTCAAGGAGGAATCCGATTGAAAGAAGTATCCTTAGGATATCTTGATTCATTTTTCATGCAAGGAAAACTCCTTTTTAAAATGGATGGAGAATGGAAAGAATTTCTTGGAAGCAATCCTGGATTCGAAGTCATCATTGACAAAGATCAAAGATGTTGTCTGATAGGACCTAAAGTGAGACTAGGTCCTAGCAGAACTAAACAAACTCCCGCAAAGGAGGACAAACATGACTAGTGTAAATGATAGTTATAAAGACCATCATAGAGCAGATTACGTAGAATGCAAACAGAGATGCATTCTATGCAATCTACTCAAACGAAAAGGAAGCAAGATCTACAAGTCAAGTTATGCAATAAAATACCATCTGACTACTGAACATAGTAGAGAAGATGAAATAGCTTGTGGTATTACCCGAGAAACAATTCTTCAAACTACAAGAGCTATAGAGACTGCAATACAGTGGAACATGTTGTATGATTTGTCACAAAGGAGATCAATATCTTGAAAAAGTCAAAATTATGTCCGCACGGTTGGACTAACACAATTCCATTGCCACAAAAAACAAACAAGAGATGATTGATGATGGCAATAGAATATGACTCTCTTGAAAAAATAAAAGAACTAGCCAAGATAGACAATATTCTTGAAGAAATTGTCAATCTGTACGAGCCAAAAATAAAGGGAGAAGAAAACAACATAAAATTCCTCTTTTGTGCTTGCATCTCCAAGAATTTGCCCAGAGACTATAGACTGCATGTAATCATTGCCAGTCAGTCAAGTGGAGGAAAATCCAATCTGGTCAATACCGTCTTGGAGCCCTTTAAAGAGGATGTGCTTGACTTTACAGAGTACACCAGCGCATTTTTGAACAGATCCATGAGTGACATGGACGGAATGATCTTCAAAATGGAGCAGATGGAAAAAACCAACGACAAAAAGCAAGTCAGCCTGGCCAGCATGAAATTCCTGCTATCTGAGGGGAAACTGAGAATTGGACTCGTAGACAAGAACGAAAAAGGGCAGAATACTCCAAAAACGCTGGAAGTAAACGGCATTCCTGTCTTTATCTCCACTTCTACCAACTACAATATTGATCCTGAGACGCTAAACAGAACTTTTTTGATGCAAGTTGACGAGTCAGAAGAACAAACAAAGAGAATCATAGACCATGTTCTGGGTAAATACAGCTCAATAAACTATGGTTCAAAATGGGAAAACAATCTCCAAAAACTATACGAGATTTCACAAACCTACAAGGAAGTATCAAAACAGTTCAAGGGAATATACATTCCATTTGCAGATAAAATAAGAGAACTGATTCCAAGTGTGAATCTTACCATGAGAAGGGATTTGCCAAAAATTCTAAACCTCACTTGCGTAATTGCATTTTTGAATTTTGCAAAAAGAAAAAAGATTCCCTTTGATGGAGGTCAGTACTTTTATGACAAACTACAAGCACACAAAATGTCCAGCTATTATCTGATAGCAGATCCTGAGGACTTTAAACAAGCATTGCAGATTGGTGGTGAAACAATTCAGCAAACCCTAAACAAAATAAATTCATCATCAATGGACGTTTACAAAACGTTCATGAAGTTATTCAACAAAAACCCATTGGGAGGAATAACAGTATCTGATATTGCAAACGAAACTCAAAAAAGCCAAAACAGAACAGGAGAGCTACTCAAACAGCTTTTTGACATGGGTTATCTAACGAGAATCAAAGAGGGACGAGAATACAGATATTTTCCAACTGAAAAGAAATTTGAGAATATTCAAGTCGATGATATTGTATTTACTGAAGAAGAGCTGGCTGTGTGGTTGAAATCCCAAGGATTGAGCAATTCAGAGTGATCGTGTTTGTACAATAAAGCCTCTTTTTGACTCGATAAAGCAATTCGTGTCATCTTTGGACTCGATTGACTTTGTCGTGCTATTTTTACTGTGTTTACTCTGACCCGACATCACAACCAATTGATTTTGTTATGTGCTGTTTTAGACTGCAATCTAGTACTTTACGAGCCAAATTGGCTCGGCAAAACTATCTCTTTTTCTACAAACTATGATGATGTTTTTAATACTCCTCTCTTATCCTGCCATGATGAAATTTCCGAGGCTAAATCTCCCAAAAACGTGGTATCCTGACCCAAAAATCTCTGCTCTTCTAAGACCATACTATGTTCGTGGATTTACAGCATCTGAAGCGTCTACATTTCTTATTCGCGATATTGGTGGAAAGCAGGTAGAATTGCCAAATGCCAAGACATGCTATCATTACTGGAGATACTGGAAATATCTTGATTCTGTGAAAATCTATTGCTCAATACGCGCATATTCAAAATTACATCAGAAACATCTAGAGGATTACTATCTGTCCCAATATGACAAACTAGTATTGGTATGCTATGACATGGAAAAACTACTTGAGACAAAACATGATGGCAAATTTAACGGAATATCCTTTGTCCCTGCAGACAATTCAAAGTTAGAAATTGACGTATCATTAGAGACATTAATACTAAAGGTTTCAATACTGCAAACACAAATTCTTCAGAGAAAATTTACTACAGAAAACAATCTCATATTGTGGTATTTCAAATTCAATTATTCAGCACTTCTCAAAAGAACTATCAAGGCAACACACAAGATGTTGATTCATGTACTCAACTTTCTCTCAAAGAAAAAGAGTAAACAATTTGTTCTGGACTGTCAGTGCAAAAACAAAGAACCAGACCAGACTGTAGTAAAATGCGGAATATGTGCATCAAAAGTTGTTCCACTACTGCATACATTTCTACTCTGATCGCATTTTCAAACGATCTAAAAAATGACCATGCCAATGGCATGGCCTTTGTGCGCCAAAAACTGCCAAAAATTTTTCATTCTATTTTTTTGAACAGAAACTTTTGATCTGATAATAACAACTTGGGCTTTATAACAATAAACATCTTACATAATATGAAATAAAATGACAGTATGTTTCTATGTCTGCAAACAATGCGACTGTGGAGATCACAAAAATTGTATGTCTTATAGCAGTAACTCTGGAATTGATTTTATTTGTAACTGCAATAATGGCATCTGCCACAAACAGCCTGAGTCAAACATTGAAAAACAATTGGAATGGCCTAAAATACTCAAGGAAATAAGAAGCCTAGATGAGATTCCTGAAGGAGAAGATTTTGTAAAACTGATGGCATCATATGGAATACGTCATACCGACTTTGCATTTGTTTTGATAAAGCATACCTTAACAGAAAAGCCTGTTGACTATTAACCGGATTCTAGTTCAGTTTACAAAAATACTGTAGACTGAATATCATTTTTTTAACTAGAGTGCAACTAAAAACCAAATTCATAATATCATCACTTTTTCATCTATATCATGTCAAAAGAGCAAATCGACGATCTGATTTGGGGCAAATTCGAGTCTGAAATCATTGACATGAAGATTCCTTTACACTCCTCATGTCACATCCCACAAACCATGGCCATGGATGGGGCATTTGCACTCTTTAATGGATTTTTGACATATCTTATGCTAAAACTAGGATACAAGCCAAAACTGGCTAAAGGCTACAAAGGAACCCTTGATGACAAATCCTGGTGGCTAAACTATCTTGATGAATTTGACTTTATGGGGCTAAGCTATCATAGCGTAGATGAGGACTATAGTGTACCCCCATTCGTCTTCAAGCAATTCTTCAATGAATCTGGCAAGGACATTACAATTTGCTTGCTATTGGACTGGTATTCATTTTATGAGACAAATCTTGCATTGAGCAAATCAAAACTAGATGCTGATTCAAAATATACTCATAAACTATTTTATGAATTTAGAAACAGAAATCTTACATCCTATCATGTTCTTGATTATATGAAAGATTTACAAAATGAAGATTTTGCAAAGTCACACAAACTTATTTTACGACCAGACAAACTGGCTGATTTCATAATACATCTTAATGAAGACTATCTTGATTATCAGGACTTTCCAAATGACGTGTACACAACAGAAGAATGGAATAAAATGTCAACAATTGAGCAAATTGGAACATATGGAAAAAAAGAACTAGTCTTTTGCAATGAAGACAATTTCCATCACCTTTTAGAATCTGCATCAATACAAATTCCCAATGTGGAATTTGTAACATTTTCAGAATTCCTTCAAGACAAACTGATACCCGAAGCTCAAGACTGGGCAGAAATTCGAGACGCATACATTCGCAGACTAAAAAATTCCTTTGTGGATACTGATGACTCAAAGAATTTTGACAGGGCAAAGAAATTCCTTCGCTATGCAAAAAATTCCCTTGAGAAAAGTAGTTTTAGAGATTCTGTAATCAACTCATCACTTGCTATAGAGGACACATTGTCCACATTTCTTAATCGTTCAGATCTCAGACTGGAAGAAAAAATTAAGGAACTAGAGTCAAATCCTGACTTGGGAAACCATGTCATAAATTTACACTACATCAGAAATGTTAGAAACAGAACCGTTCATGCAAGTGACTTTGAAGTAACAGAAGACATTGCAAGACATGTCCTGGAAATGGCTGATCAATTCCTAGCTGACATTCAAAAATAGCTATTGCTGTGACAAAATCCATTCTAAAATCTGAATCTGGCCCCACTTTTCAGCCTCAAAATCCAAGTCACCCTTGAGATATCCTACCATATACTGAGACGTAATGTCCTCAAGCAGAATCTTTACCTTTTCTTCAGACATCATCTTGATGTTCCCTCCAGTTTTTCCAATTCCTCGTATCTCTCTTGTACTAGTTGCTCCAAAACAAACACACGAGCCCTATAGTATTTCAATTCTGTCTCCTTTCTCTCAATGTCGTGTCTTTGAAATTCTATTGCCAGTCTTTTTGGCAAAAGTCTTGTAACCTTCATTCAGATGCCTCCTTTGACTTTGGAGTGGACAATGGCTTGTCTGTCAATCCATCTCCTGCATCAAAGCATCTTGTCTGGTATCTACAATATTTGCACAAGCCAGAAACCTCTCCTTTTGGAATTGTATTGCTGTCCTTTGCTGTTTCAATTTCCTGAACTCTAGTCTTTATCCAGTCAGTCATGTCTCTCTTTTGCACTTTGTATGTTACAATGTCTGACATGTCAGCATAGACAATGTTTAGATTCTCTACTGGCATGTAATCTGAGAACATTGTATCATAACATTGTAGTTGCAAAATGTGTTCAGGCTTTGGCAAGAATCCTTGCTTTATTTGCCATCTTACAAATTTTGTAGTCTTTAGATCAATGATTGTCTTTGTCTTCCAATCATACATGTCAAGACGTCCTGCTAATGTTGCTACTTTGCCATTCTCTAATGGAACATAATGCTCAATGTCCATTTCACGCCACTTGTATGCGTATGTCATGTTGTGCAAAAAGTCCCCACGGACTGTAGCCCACATTGACTCTAGAGTTGTGTCCTCCAGAAGCTCTTCTTGAGGTACCTCTAACTGCTTGTAAAGTGACTTTCTTTGACATCCAACTAATTCTGTTACTGAATATCTTGAAGTATAGTCTTTGGAATACAATCCATTTCTTTTTTCTAAGAAATTAACAATTCCTTCAGGAGTATCAATTTCTGTAGTAAGACTTTGTTCTTTTTGTTTTTGAACTGTACTCAAATTCTTTTTCCCTCCAAAATTTCTTTTACAGAGAAACCTCCAAAGCAAGCATAAAGAAAAGCTTGAACTAGATTTAGAGGTCTAGTGTTTTCAGCAAATTGCTGGACGATATGGCCGTCACCCATTTGTTTTGAAATCTGTTGTTTCATACTTTAGATGTCTGGAATAGACGCATAGCATTTTTTTTGGATTATACAAATATTATTTGTATAATACAATTAAATGACTATCATTCTGAGCCTGATAACTAAGGTATGAAGCACAAAGTTTCAAACCTAATCCCTGACAGCGGGGGCCACAATATCGCTGCACAAGACATGATAGGAATTGTAGACGTCATGAGTTTTATTAATTTCATGGAGTCAGCACCTGGAATTGTCTTAGCACAAGTAAAGGAGGTTTCAAATTGAAACAACAACTAGTTTCAATACAAAAACACTCTGCTTGTTGTGGATTTGACTTGTGTCCTAAAAAATACAAGTATTTGGCAAATCCTACACTACTTGACAAAGTATTTTCAAATCAAGTGCCTAGATTTGAGAAAATTGTTGATGTAAAACGTCCAAGATATCTGGATGAAGAAGACACAATGCATACAACAGAATGTGTAATGTGTAAAGAATCATTTCTACTGCCTGTAGAAAATCCAGTATGTACTAGTTGCAGGAGGATTTACTGATGAGTAACAATCTATCAGAAATATCTGAATTCAAGTGTCCATTATGCTCAAAGACACTTGCAAATACGGAATATGAATTAGCTATTAGTCAACTAGAAGAAAAACTTCAACAAAACTTTGATGAGAAAAACTCTAATCAAAAAGAAGAATTTGAGGAACAAATCTCTAGACTAAAAAAAGACTATGAGAAAACAATAGAAGAGAATCACAGGTCTCATCAGATACAATTAGAGCAAATGCAACAAGACATTGAAAAATCATACAAGACCCAGACTGAATTAATGCAGAAAAACTATGATTCAATTCTAAAACAGAATGAAAAACAGTTTGTGGAGCTTGAAAAGCAACTCAAGGCAGTTCACAAAAAAGAGATCTCAGAGAAAGGAAAAGAAATCTCGCAATTGAAAAAGGAACAAGAAAAATTCAAAAAAGCCGCAATAGATCAAGCAAATGCCACATATGCTCAAAAAGAGCGTGAACTGTATCAGACAATTCAGGAAAGAGATGTTCAAATCAGCAGATTTGCAGGAGAGATTGAATCTCTCAAAAAACAACTCCAGCAAAGCCAATCTGAACTAAAAGGAGAGGCTGGCGAGCTAGACTTGTATTCGAGCCTGACTGATGCCTTCCCAAATGACCTGTTTAGAAGGCAAAAGAGAGGCCAATCAAGCGGAGATGTAATTCAGCAGATTCGCATCAGAGGCAAATCTCTTGATACTCCAATAGTCTATGACAACAAGGCAGCAAACACTGTAACCAAAAAAGACATTGAGAAAGCCAAGAAATACCAAAAGATTCATGGAACAAACTATGTCATCATAGTTTCTGCAAATCTTCCAAAGACTAGCGTTCCAAATGGATTGTTTGGTACAAGAGAAGGGATTCTTTTAGTTCATCCAAGCATTGTAACTGAAGTTGCAAAACAGATTAGAACAGGAATTATTGATGTCTCAAAACTCTCTATGGGTAAAGAAGACCAGAAATCAAAGCAAGCAAAACTCTACCAGTTTGTGATGAGTTCAGAATTTTCAATGACCATTGAAGACATTGCAGGAATAAATGAGAAACTCTACTTGCTGCAGACAAAAGAGGAGAAAGACCACAATACTTTGTGGAAGACAAGACGTGATCTCTATGATCAGCTAGTAAAGACATACAATGATGTCACTAGTGGAATAGAGTCTATCACTCAGACTGATCTAGACGAGATTACAGCGGAGGTTCTAGAAAAGTGACAGAACTAAAAGATGAACTGTCAAAAAAATGGGATACAAAAGAGCCCGTTGTATCTCTGACAGAAGATGGAGAGCCACTACACGCAATCACTCTCCATCTTCCAAATTTTGAAATTCAAATAAAAGAAACTGATTTTTACGCAAGAAAACTTGCAAACATCCTGGAAAGTCCTAGAATAAAGAAAGAGATGGGAGAACAACTAATTGCCATGTATGAACACAAAACTGGAATTATTTTTAAAAAAACAACTAGCTGGTATGTCACAAACTATAGAATTTTTTGTCTTAACGAAGAAGAGGCCAAGCTGACTCAAGTTCCTCTAAAGTATGTGGATGTTGTTGTTAGTAATGCACATTCATTTTCTGAGAGAACTGGCGCAATTGCAGGAGGAATGATGCCTGGGTTTATGTATGCAGGCATGGGATTTACTCAAGGGCAATCAACTAGCAGGCGAGTAGGCGACATTAACGTTCTACTAAGCGGACAAATTGTGATATTGATTCCAGATGTGTTAGACCCTACCGGGCTCAAACAGTTACTTTATCAAATCAAAAAGCAAATTCATGATGAGTGATGAACGAGAAAAATCCTAAAAAATGTTCAAACTGTGGGAGAGAACTTTCAAATTCAAAATATAATGTTTGTTTAAGCTGTAGTAAATCAAGACTAAAATTTTATCATAATTCTAAGATTGAGAATTTAGATAATTCAATATCTTTGGAAATTGATCCTTCTATCAAGGATCTTTTAACAAAAATACTCAAAACTGAAGATGAAAAAATCAAATCATATCTAAAAGAACTGCTAATAATCAAACTGGTTTCAATGGTAGAGATACATTTTCGGAATTTGATGAGATATTGGTATGGTGCATTCAATTATAATTTACCAAAATTATTTCCAGAAGACAGTAGTCTAGAAAAAAAGATTAATGATATTAGAAAGATTGCAGGAAGTACAGCATTAGATGAAAAAAATCCAAAAATACTAAAACCAACCAAGAATCCAGACTGGAATTTAGAAGCAGATGTTGTTGCAACTAGTTTTAATTTTCAAAATTTAGATAGTATAGGACATGTTTTTTCAAATCTTGTGAGTTTGGATTTTTTTCAAACAGTAAAAGATCTTGAACAAATCACAGGTTCAGGAACTTTAACACACAGTTGGAATGAAATTGAAAAATTATTTGAATTAAGACATCAAGTTATTCATGCAGGAAAAAAAGTTGAATTTAATGATGGAGATTTGATGTACAAAATAACCTTGATTATGATTTTAATTAGTAAATCAAACATGTTTTTTGATTGCTATTTGATCTATGATACTAATGAAGAAAATGAACATCTCTTTGATGAAATAGGACTTTCTAATGAACATCTCAAAAGAATTATGAAAAAAAATAGAATTTACTAAATTCTGTCCATTATCTCATTTTTTCTAGGGCATCGTCAGAGTATTCATCTATAGATTCTCTTTTCCTAGGCTCATTATTAGGCTCAAAATTGAACTCGTCTTTGAATTCCGATTTAATGTAAGGTATTCCATAGTAAAATAGTATAATTACAAACGTCATGATTATTCCATGTGGCATAAAAGCTAGAACTATAACCAAAAACCAAAATAGAAATTTGTTTAGTCTTTCCATTCCCATTCATAATTACAGTCATCACATGCTTTGAACTGAACTAGATTTTTAGAGTCAGATTTTAAAAAATAACTAATTTTCAGACTGCCGCATTTAGGACAATCAGTTTGTGTCATGATCTTCCTCCATGACTCTTGATGGTCTGAGTCTGTGCTGAAGTCTATCGAGATGTCGTTGTTTCTCATTTATTGCTTCTTCAATGAGTTTTGCTTGATCCCTGCAACAATCCAAATCTACTTCCATTCTTCGAATATCGTATTCGAGTTCAGTAATTCGGTATCTTCGTTGCAATGAGTTACTCATGTGTTCTGACACTAGTTCACACCTCCAAAGAATCTCTTAATCCAAGCAGGAGCAGGCTTGTCTGCAAAGACCCTGTCTGACTGCTTTAGGATTTCAGATGTTCCCATTTCTACATCAAACAAAAGAAGAATCCTTTGTATTGTAGAAGGTGAGAACTGCATCTCCTGATGTAAGAAAGCAATAGCCTGCCCTCTTACGGGAGATTTCAGATGGTTTTTCTTGCAGTTTACAATCGCTTTGATTGCCTGTAAGATATTTCCATAGACATACTTGTTTGCTCCCTTGTAGGAATTTCCAAGTGATGCCATTACTCTGTCATAGAGTTCATCTATGGTAGATTTGTGGTAGACGATATTCTCGTCAATATCAGAGAAGACGAACTTCTCAAAGGAATCATAAGATTCAGCGTTATGGCCGCCACCCATTTGGTATGAAAGTTGTTGTTTCATACCTATAGTTATCAGGTTTAGATGCTTATGTTATAATTTGTATTATACAAATATTATTTGTATAATCTTTGCTTTAGAATAGTATCTGTGTCAATCCAGGTTTGCATTATGTCTATGAAATGATAACTAACTAACATCAAGACACTAATCAAAATAAGAAAATTTCCAGGAGATTCTATGTTGGAGATTGGATCTTCTGAAATTCGTTTTAATTTGTTGCTAAGATATGCCTTGCTTTCTCCCTTTTTCCAATGCTCAGTATGATTACGTAGTTCTTTTAACATCGTTTCAACTCTCCAATACCCTTGAAACAAAAAACCACGGATTGTAGGTCCATCGTCACCTAAATGAAATTGAGTATCATAATTGCATGTGGAATAATCTGTAGAGTAGTTCTCGTCTTTGTTTTTTAATGCCTGTTCTTTTTTCTGTCGTAGATCAATATTATATGCACGAAATTTCATAGTTTTTGGAGCTGATTTGAACGCTTTTTCTCTGGTATATTGCCAATTGGTAATTGGTACTAAGAACACATCAAAGAATGATGCATAGATTTTATCTAATTTGGTAATAATGTCATCAAACTTCTCAGTTTCATCAAATTGACTGTCATCTTGATTTAGTGTTTTCTTAGAATCAATAATTTCCATTACACATGTTTTTTTAAATTTGTCAAGAACTAATTCCAATTCTTTAATTTCCTTATCTTTTGAAAAATTTGTTTCTTTTAGTTTTTCAAGTAATGACTTGAATTTTGATTCTATTTTTACCCATGAAAATTGCAAAGAAAGAATTGCTGATGTTCTTGCAAAATTATATGCCTCATAATCAAGATCAATCTCATTTTCTTTTTCGATTATTTTTGGAGGTTTTGTAAGTTCTTCAAGATATTTTTCTTTAATTGTTTTTGATAATTCATCTAATTCTGTTGAAAAATGATCATAATTTGTCTCCTTTAATTCTGTAAGGAGGTTCTCAATTGTATCTGCTTTGTATTCTTGTTCCGTATCTAAATCAAGACTTTCCTCTGACTCTTCTTCATATGATTCAGTCAGATTTTCAATTTCTTTGTCATGAAAATATTCTTCTGCAGCATCTTCAAATTGTTTTTGCTGAAATTCTTCCCAGGCACGTTTATCTTCCTCTTCTTTTTTTAGATCTTCTTCAAAGAGATCTTCTTCGGCTTCTTGAGCCTCTTCCCACTTTTCATCATCTTCCATAGTATGAACCTCCTATCATTGTCTTTATCCGAGAACATTTAAGATATTCCTTAACTTCCATTTTTCATATTTTCTTACACATATAACAAAAATATGTAAATAATTGGATTATACAAATAAAATTTGTAGGAAATGATTCAATTAGCTACACTTGGATTGACACCAGTTGTTGTTGAAGAAGGATTGAAAAAATCACTTCCTGAAAAATTATACATTATTCATACAAAAAAAGAATCAAACTATGATTTTGAAAAAGAGGCAAAGAAACTCAAAAAGAAAATTGAAGAACAATACAAAATACCAACAATTTTAGAAAAAGTTGATGCATTTGATATGGACAAAATTATCCATTCACTTCTAAATATTATCTATAAAGAAAAAAAGGCCAACGCTAACCTGAGTAAGAAGGATTTTGCCATAAATATCACAGGTGGGACAAAATTGATGGTTTCAGCAGCAACTGTAGCTGCATATCTTGCGGGAACTAGGGTATACTATGTAATGGAAGCATCAAAGCATAGAGGTGAAGAATTGGTAAAAGAACTCCCAATGCCTGTAATTCCTGAAAAAGATGACAAAGGAAATACATCAAAGATTACAAAGATTGTTTTAGAAAAAATTAAGAAATTAGGAAAATGCACATATTCTATGTTATTAGAAGAGGTAAGAAAAGATACTCGAGTAAAGAAAAACCAAAGAATTGAATATCATTTGGCAAAACTTCAAACAAATGATCTCATTACAGTTACTCGTGGATGGGAAAAACCCTCAAAAAACAAAATGACGGGAAAATCATTAGTGGATAACAAAAAAAATACTATTCAGCTTACCCCCTCAGGAGAATACTATGCAGAATTCTCTGATCTGCTAGGCAGCATATTGTAGACTATACAAATTTTATTTGTATTATACAAATTTAGGGATAAGAGTTAGGATTCAGTATATTATGTATGAAAAAACAAAATAAAATCAAAAGCAACAAGAAAAATAGGCAAATTTCCGATCAGAATTATGAAAGTAATAGTTATTTTGATACCCTAAATGATAGTAGTACGAGTGAGAAAATGGAATGGAATGAAATTGTATCATTGGCATGGAACGCAAAAGAGATCCTCAGAGGAGATTTTAAGAGAATTGACTATGGGCGAATTATTTTACCATTTATTGTCCTGAGAAGACTCGGGAGACTCTTAGAGCCAACAAAAAAAGAAGTTCTTGAAGAATTAGAAAAACACAAAGGAACAGATGAAAAACTGTTAGAAAAAATCCTAAATGATGTTACTGGTTATGAATTCCATAACAAAAGCAAATTTGATCTAGAGCAACTCCTCGAAGAACCAGATGATATTCATAAAAATATGAAAGAGTACATGCGGGGATTTTCAAAAGAGGTGAAGGAAGTTTTTGAGAATTTCAAATTTAACAATACCATTGATGAATTACATAAGCAAGGTCAATTATACAATATTGTTCAGCATTTTGCAAAAGCCCCTCTTGACAAAGAATCTGTCACTCATGAAGTAATGGGCAGAATCTATGAGGAACTAATTAGAAAAACAAGTGAGGCAACAAATGAAGAGGCAGGTGAGCACTTTACACCAAGAGAAGTTATTCAATTAATGGTAAATCTAATTTTTTCAGAAGATGAAGAAAAACTCAAAGAAGGGGGCGGTTCTGTCTCGATTTATGATCCAGCTGCAGGAACAGGCGGCATGCTTGCAATGGCAAAAAACCATCTTCATGATGATGTTAATTCAAAATTAAAAGTAGAATTGTTTGGGCAGGAACTTTTGCCATTTGCATATGCAATTTGTAAATCAGATATGATGATTAAGGAATTGAACTTAGAGAACATTAAGATTGGAAACAGCCTGACTGATCAAGATGGATTCCCAGACGATAAATTTCACTATATGTTATCTAATCCTCCATTTGGTGTAGATTGGGGAAAATATTCTACAAAGATTTTTGCTGAACAAGAAAAGGGATTTGATGGAAAGTATGGTGCAGGACTTCCAAGAAAAAGCGATGGTTCTTTGCTATTTTTGATGCACATGATTTCAAAAATGAAACCAAAAGAAAATGGTGGTGCAAGAATTGCAATTGTTCTAAACGGGTCTCCGTTATTTACTGGAGAAGCAGGATCTGGTGAAAGCAACATCAGAAAATGGATTATTGAAAATGATATGCTAGAAGCAGTAATTGCAATGCCAGACCAATTATTTTACAACACTGGAATTTTCACATATCTATGGATTGTAACTAATAACAAGCCTGAACATCGTAAAGGAAAGGTCCAATTGATTAATGCAGTTGGTCCTGAATTTTACTCTAAAATGAAAAGCAGTCTTGGTATGAAAAGAAATGAGATAGAAGAAGAAAAGAATGGTCAGATTTCAAAAATTACAAAGATATTCAAGGACTTTGAGGAAGGAGAATTCTCAAAGATTTATGATAACGAATACTTTGGATATACCCGAATTACAGTAGAGCGTCCATTAAAGAGAAATTTTGTTGTAAATGAGGAAAGAATTGAGAATCTAAAACAAGAGAAAAACTTTGAAAAATTACCTGAAAAACCACTCAAGAAAATTCCATCAAAAGGACAGGTTCTAGAATGTCTTGCTAGCATTCCAACTAAAACTTTCAAAAATTATACTGAATTCTCAGATAAAGTCAAAGAAGTTTTCACACAAAAAGAAGTGAAACTCCCATCTCCACTATTAAAGACAATAGAAAATGCATTATCTGAACGAGATGAGACGGCAGAGCCATACTATGAAAAACAAGATGATCCTCACCCTGTAGCCGATTCTGAGCTAAGAGATTATGAAAATATTCCATTGGGAAAAGACATTGATGAATATTTTGAAGAAGAGGTCAAAAAATATGTTCCAGATGCATGGATAGATGAATCAACTAGAGACAAAATTGGATATGAGATTCCATTTACACGTCAATTCTACAAGTACACCCCCCTAAGACCACTAGAAGAAATCAATGCTGACATAAGAAAATTACAAAAAGAAATCTCTGAAGGCCTGGAGGAGTTGATGAATGAATGAAAATTTATCCAAAGATGAAAGATTCTGGTGTGGAATGGATTGGAGAAATACCTGAACATTGGGATATAACAAAAATAAAGTTTACATCATATGTTAAAGGAAGAATTGGTTGGCAGGGATTACGTTCCGATGAATTTACTGATAAAGGTCCCTTGTTAGTAACTGGAACAGATTTTGAAAATGGAAAAATTAATTGGAATACATGTCATCATGTTGATCAATGGAGATATGATCAAGATCCCCACATACAATTAAGAGAAAAAGATATTTTGATTACAAAAGATGGAACAATTGGAAAAGTTGCAAAAGTAGAACAAATTCCTGCACCCACTACATTAAACACTGGAGTAATGGTAATCAGACCATTAAAAGATACATATTTGTCAGAATTTATTTTTTGGATGTTACAGTCAAGCATATTTTTAGAATTCATTAATTGGATAAAAACAGGCTCAACAATTCATCATCTATATCAAGAATCATTCAATAACTTTCAATTTGTATTGCCAAAAACACTAGAAGAACAAAAACAAATTGCAAATTTTCTAGACAAAAAAACTACAAAAATTGATTCGGACATCCAAAAAAACCAAAGACTGGTTGAATTGCTCAAAGAAAAGAGGCAGAGTACCATCAATCAGACTGTAACAAAAGGACTAGATCCTACTGTTCCTATGAAGGATTCGTGTGTGGATTGGATTGGTGAGATACCTAAAGGATGGAATGAAAAAAGACTCAAATTTTCAATTTTCTTACGTTCAGACAAATCAAGAGATTCTAATTCACGACCTTATATTGGACTAGAAAATATTACATCAAAAAATGGAAAATTGATTGATGTAAATAATGAAATGAATGAATCTGATTCTAAATTGTTTGAAGAAAAGGATGTTTTATTAGGAAAACTGAGACCATATCTTGCTAAAGTATGGAATGCAGAATTTGCAGGAAGATGTTCTAGTGAGTTTTTAGTATTCAAAGGAATAGATTACGAATCAAAATTTCTTTCTTTATTGTTGTTATCTGATGGAACAATAAAGAATATTGATGCATCAACTTATGGAGCAAAAATGCCAAGGGCTGAATGGAGTTTTATTGGTAATATGGTTTTACCAGTACCTCCCAAAGAAGAACAAAATGAAATTGCAAGATTTTTAGAAAAAGAAACCTCTAAAATTGATTCATTAATCTCAAAAACAGAATCTCAAATAGAAAAGATACAAGAATTCAGACAAGCACTGATCACATCTGCTGTTACTGGTAAAATTGATGTACGGGAGGCGATTGCGTGACAACTCAAGTCACAGAAAAACAATTTGAAGATACAATTGAAAACTTTCTTCTAGAATCTGGTTATGAAAAATCTACAGAAAACTATGACAGAAAACTTGGCATAGACTATGAGATTTTAATTCGATTCATTGAAAACTCACAACAAGATAATTTCAATAAACTCAAAGAGATTCATGGAGAAAATACTCGAGATGAGATTCTTCGTAGTGTAGAAAAGACATTAGATTCTGAATCCATGATACATGTTCTAAGAAACGGATTTGTACTATCTGACATCAGACTAGATTGTGCCTATTTCAAGCCTGTTTCGGGTAGAAATCCAGAACTGCAACGCCTCTATGAGAAAAACATTCTCTCAGTAAAAAGACAATTTCACTATTCTACAAAAAATGAAAAGTCAATTGATTTGGGATTTTTCCTAAACGGATTACCCGTAGCAACAGCAGAACTCAAAGACTACAAAAATGGCTATCTTGACGCGATAACTCAATATCAACAAGACAGGGATCCACAAGAGATTCTATTTGCGTTTAAAAAAAGAGCAATGGTTCACTTTGCAGTAGATCCATTTGAAATTCACATGACTACAAAACTAGAGGGAACAAAAACTGAATTCCTGCCATTTAACAAAGGATACAATGGCGGAAAGGGAAACCCTCCAAACCCCTCTGGAATGAGAACTAGTTATCTCTGGGAAAAAATACTACAAAAAGATCAATGGCTTGACATTATTGGAAGATACATTGCAATACAAATTATTCCACAAAAGTATCCGGAAAAACCAAAAGAAAAACTCATCTTCCCAAGATATCATCAATTAGATGCGGTAAATCTACTGGAAAATGAAACCAAAGATAATGGTGCAGGAGATAACTATCTAATTCAACACTCCACTGGAAGTGGAAAAAGTAATACAATTGCATGGCTTGCATACAAATTATTTTCATTACATGATAATGATGATGAGGCAATTTTTAATTCTGTAATTGTTTTGTCTGACAGAGTAGGGGTTGTAAATCAACTTGCAAAGACAATAGAACAATTCAAAAAAACTGAAGGTGTAGTTGAAAAAATGGAAAACACACCTGCATTAATTGATAATTTACAAACTGCAAACAAAATTCTAATCACGACTCAGCAAAAATTCCCCCAAACACTAAAAAAAATTGGAGAAATAAAGGGGAAAAAATTTGCAGTAATTATTGATGAGGCACACTCTTCTCAAGCAGGAGATGAAGCAAAATCAGTTGTTGATGTGCTTTCAGCAAAAATGCCTGAGGAAATCAAAAAAGAGGCGCAGCAAGAAGAATCCAAAAAAGGGTTGGTTGAAAAAATAGAGGAATTTCGCTCAATTGAGAATCTCAGCTACTATGCCTTTACTGCAACCCCTAAAGAAAAGACCCTTAGGCTCTTTGGAAAAGAGATTTCTGAGCCCAGCAGGAGGGGGGATGGAATCCCATATGATCCTCATCATGAATACACAATGAGGCAGGCAATTGAGGAGGGATTCATCTTAGATGTATTGCAAAACTATACGACATACAATCAATATTTTAATCTGGTAAAAACTTCAACTGGAGAAAAAATAGTTGAAGGAAAAAGAGCAACAGCTGCAATTCTTCGATGGGTAAATTCTCACGAGATGGCAGAAGAAGCAAAAAGTGAAGTAATTCTAGCGGACTTTCAACAAAATGTCAAGCCTGCAATAGGCGGGCTAGCAAAAGCAATGATTGTAACTCCTGCCAGACTTGCAGCATTCAAGTACAAACGAATCTTAGACAGACTAATCAAAGAAAAAGAGATCAAAGGCGTAAAGACACTTGTTGCATTTTCTGGCTCTATCAAAGATGAAGAAGGAAATTTTCATACTGAATACTCGCTAAATCACACAAGTACAGATGAACAGCTAAGAGAATTATTTGATACTCCTGAATATAATATTCTAATTGTTGCAGAAAAATATCAAACAGGATATGATCAGCCATTATTGCATACAATGTATGTAGACAAGCAACTCAAAGGAATAAAGGCTGTTCAGACATTGTCTCGTCTTAACAGATATCATCCATTAAAGGAAGAAACTAGAGTAATTGATTTTGTTAATGAAGCACAATCAATTCAAGATTCCTTTAAGGTATTTTATGAAGGAACATCATTAATTGACAAAGTAAAACCAAATTTCATTATTGAATTGTTTTCTCATATTATGGAGTTTAAAATTATCACACAAAAAGATCTTGATGATTTTGCAGACATTTGGTTTGATCCTGAAACACATTCAACTGATCACCCTGAAATTTTTAGACGGATTGAACCACTACTTGACAGATACAACAAAAGTGATGAAAAGATTCAAGATGAATTTAGATCAAACTTGCACAAATATCATAGCGAATATGCATTTTTAACTAGACTTGTAAAATACAAGGATGTCAATCTTGAGAAATTGTATGCATTAATCAAATTTCTTGTGGCTAAAAAACTATTATCAGGGGATACATTGCAACTTGGAGCAGTACAAGGAGACATTTCGCTTCAGAGATTTAGGCTCGAAAAGATTCATGAAGGAAATATTTCTCCTGACTCTGGAAAGAGAAATCTTGTTTCTTCAGGAAAAATCCCATCTGGTAAAAAACCTGAGATTCTAACATCCTTATCTGATATTATTCGCGCAATGAATGATCAGTTTGGAAAAGGATTTGATCTTAGCGATGCTGAAGTAATGACTATTGATCAGTGGATGTCAGAACTGATGAAAAATTCCTCACTCAAAGAGATTGCTAAATCAAAATTCAATGATAAAAATGATCTAGCCAGAGCATTCAAAGAGGAATTTGACAAAATTATTGGAAGTAGACAAACTGCGGAAAAATATAAGGGACTAGTATCAAGAATTTGGGAAGATGAAGAATATCATTCTGCAATAGTACAAAAAGCAGTGGACGCATACTATGAACGAATTCAAGAAAATCATATTCCTCCAATCACTCCTGCCAATCCTGTAGAAAACAGATTACGATTTAGACAGACAATCTCAAGTTGTAGAGGACATCTGCATTGGGTTGACAGATACTTCAATTATGAAGGATTGGAATTTTTAATGCACGGACTTGATATGGATAATGTAAAACATGTTAAAATTCTAACAAGTGTTTATCAGAATGGAATTAATGATAGACTGTATAACGAATTCTCTAAATTCCAAAATGAATTAAAGGAAAAAGGAATTTCTTGTGAGATGCAGGTGATAATGACTAAAGACTTGCATAGACAGATGCATGATAGATTTATGATTGCAGAAAATGTAACATATAATGTTCCATCACCTACTACAGTAAATCTTGGCCAATATAGTGAAATTAGAAAAACTACCTCTCAAGTTCCCTTTGATGAATGGTGGAATAGTTCCGAATCCATTGACATTTTGCAAAATTGGGATAAAATTAAGGAAAAACGTGAGCAATTGTCAAGGAGGTACTAGCTTTTGAGACTAAAATCATACCCAAAAATGAAAGATTCAGGAGTAGAATGGATTGGAAAGGTTCCTGAGAATTGGGAAATAAAGAAGATTAAATATGATTTTGATATTAGAAGTGGAAAGACCCTTCAAAGTAGCGTAGAAAATGAAGATGAAATTCCTGTAAAATATATCACCACAAGTAATGTCCTGTGGGAAAAAATTGATTTGAATAATTTGCCAACAATGTGGGCAAATAAAAATGAGATAAGAAAATACGGTGTAAAGAATGGAGATCTGTTAGTTTGTGAAGGTGGAGAAGGAGGACGTTCAGCTGTTTTAGAGAAAATTGAAATGGATTGTATTACACAGAATCACGTTCATATCGTTCGTCCAAAAAACAATCAAAATACAAAATTTCTGATGTATGTTTTAGAATCTATAAAAAATTCAAAATGGTTTGAAGCAATTACTGCTAGAGTTACTATATCAAATCTACCAAACCTGACATTGGCTAACACAAGAATCCCTTTTCCCTCATCTGGTGAACAAAATAATGTTGTAAAGTTTTTAGAAATTGAAACATCAAAAATTGATTCTTATTCAGAAAAATATCAAAAAATGGCTAATCTTCTTAAAGAAAAAGCAAAGATAGTAGTAAATCAAGCAGTTACAAAAGGATTAGAACCTTCAGTTCTAATGAAGGATTCGAAAGTTAAAGCCATTGGATTAATTCCAAAAAAATATCATATTAAACAACTGAAACATGTAGTATTAGAGATGATCTCAGGACCTTTTGGTTCATCATTAAAAAAAGAAGAATATTCTAAAAATGGATATAGAGTATATGGACAAGAACAAGTAATCCCAGCAAATTTTTCAATCGGAGATTACTATATTCCAAAAGAAAAATTTCAAACTATGAAGAGATTTCAAGTTTTTCCAAATGATGTGTTAATAAGTTGTGTTGGAACATTTGGTAAAATTGCTCTGGTCCCAGAAAATATTGAAAAGGGAATAATCAATCCTCGTTTGATAAAATTAACACCAAATCCGAAGATTTGCTTCCCAAAATTTTTGGTTGAGTATCTGAAGTCTTCTTCATGTTATTCACAGCTTGAAGAATCTAGCCGTGGTGGAACTATGGATATAATCAATTTGGAAATTTTGTCCAAACTCTTTATTCCTATACCTCCTCTTAATGAACAAAAAAACATTGTTAGTTTTGTAGAAAACGAAATTTCAAAAATAAACAAAATTATTTCTAAATGTAATCATAAAATTGAAAAACTTAGAGAATTCCGTAATTCATTAATTTCATCGGCAACTACAGGAAAAATAGATTTACGATAATAAAAAAACCATATTTATGTAAGAATAAAAGTTTGATTGTGTTGCAGTCATAGTATAGCCTGGTTAGTATTCGGGGTTTCCAACCCTGTGACGCGGGTTCGAATCCCGCTGACTGCATTTCAAAATATTTTATTTTAATGATTCTAATAGAATACTGTTACTAACCAAATATTGCTTTAACCCAATTATTGATTTTTCAATTTCTTTGTATCTTTGAGATAAATCATTATAATTTTCTTCAATTTTATCAAAATCTAAAATGGTTAAGTATGGTTCTACTGAAAAATACTTTTGATATTTGTCTTCATCAGATAGTTGATAGTGAGTATCCATGTAGTCTCTATTGCCCATTAATGCTTCAGCATAATTTCTACCACAAACATTTTCTACCGTAGAACTGAAAAACTTTCTAAATTCATAAAAACGAATAGTATTTTGTTCATTTTTGTTTTGATCTATTTGTTCTGAAATATTTTTGACATGATTTTTCAGTAACATTTGAAGTGATTGTTTGGCTGAATCTGGATTGAATCTATGTACGTTTCCACCATTTGTCACAGATGTTCTTCCAAAAATATAGATGCTTGAAATATCCAAATTAAGGCTATTTTTATGCCATCCAAAGTTCTTTTTCAGATAATCTTGTAAGTGAATAGTTGTTTCTTCTGTAATGAATACCTGACGTGCTCTTTTCTTTTTTGATGTAGCTCGAATCAAAATTTTTGTTGGTTTAGAATCAAAATCTATGTCACTATATCTCAATTGAATTAATTCACTAATTCTTAGACCTGCACTTGATGCTAACAAAATTGCAATTTTTAGTTTAAGATCTGCATTACAAAGAATATGAAGAATTTGTTTTCTTGTTAATGTCATTTCTTGAATTTTTGTATTTTTGAATTATTTACTAACTGGTCTGTGATTTTTTACATTACCTTGAACAATATCAACCCTAAATCAAAATTTTGTTTTCATGATTAACATATTATATTTTGAGCCAATCTGGCTCGTACAAAATCTAAGATTGCTCTATCCATTCTAAAAAGTTCTTTCTAGCCGATGAAACATTTTTCTTTAATTCTTTTAAAAATCCCGCATATTTGTCAGCATAAACTATCTTGTTTCCTTTTCTTCTTTTTGTAATGTGATCTAGTCCTGCATGATTTTCTGGAGTGCTTGTGACTTTGTCAAAATAAATTCTGAATGTTTTCTTTGCTGTAAGATTATACTTTTTTCTGAGTTTTCTAAGATTATATCCGTCAGACCATTTTGAAAAAAAGAAATTCTTTTTCTGATTGTCTAATCTCTTTTTTGTGCTTACCTCAATTATGAATAAATAATCTTTATACTCAAAAAGAGAATCTATTTCTCCAATCTCCAACTTGCCGTCCAGAATTCTTTCATTAGACATAATCTTTGTAAATTCTAATTTTGATAGAAATTCTTCTACCTCTTCTTCATGACGCTTTGTTTCTGGATTTACATTAACCAAGCCTAATGACATTTTTCTTGATTTCTAAAAAATGATCCTAATCATACCCATAGTGACGACCAAATCATACAGATTTGAACCGTAACTCCGTTCTTGCCCTCAGCAAATATGATTAATAGTTAGATAATTCTGAATTTGTTATGAAATTCTTATTTTTATTCTCATTAATCTTACTTCTTGGTTTTTTCATAGGTGATTCACATGCGCAGGTCATCGATCCAATAACTGTTAGAACGGACAAAACATCGTACTCTCATGGCGAAACAATCTTTGTTTCTGGCGAGGTGAGTAGCAAGATTTCTGGCGAGGCAGTCAATCTTGTAATGACTGCACCTAATGGAAATATTGTAACTGTCACAGCTATTCCCGTTGATAATTACAATGAATATCGAACCGAGTTAACTGCAGGTGGCTCACTTATGAGAGCAGAGGGAACATACACGATTAACGTTGATTATGGAAACCAATCACGTTCTGCAAAGACTACGTTCTACTACAGCGGTTCATCTACTGCAACAGGGGATGCAGATGCAAGCACAATAAGCGTCTCAGGCTTCAAAGAATCTGTAAGGTACGAAATCTCCGGCGGAAAAGTTTTCTATGTTACACCTGATATGGATGCAATATCTCTGATAGTTAGTATTGATACATTTAACGAAGGTTATGTCACATTACATCTACCCCGAACATTAATTGATTCTAAGTATCAGAATAACGATTCCAAGTTTTTTGTATTGGTTGATGGTGACACCAAGGATTATGACGAAACTTCGACTTCTGAGATCAGAACCATCACAATTCCGTTTAGAGCAGGAAGCGAAGAAATTGAAATAATTGGAACACATCTCTTATCTGAAACATCTCAGAGTTTAAGTACAGTTCCTGTAATAGAAGTAGAAACAAACAAGCAAACATACAGTGACGGTGAAATTCTTTATGTTACTGGTAAAGTAAAAGATATTCTTGGTGGAGAAGCAGTCTCCCTTATCATCACACATCCAACAGGAGAAATTTTTGTAATAGATCAACTACGAGTAAACAGAGACAAAGCATTTTCTACATCTGTTGAATTAGGTGACGAATCTATGGAGTCAGGAAAATATACAATAGTTGTGCAGTACGGAACTCAGTCAAGAACTGCAACTACTACTTTTGAATACATTGATGATTTTACATTTCCTACAAAAGACGATTACACACCTCCAAAAATACTGCAGCCCACTGATATCACAACAAATGCCGAAACTCAAAATGGGGCACGTGTTTCATTTGATGTGTTAGCCATTGATGATGTAGATGAGCTAGTCATTCCTTACTGTAATCCTGTCTCAGGATCGATTTTTCCAATTGGAAGCCATGTTGTAGTATGTGATGCTACAGATTCTGCAAGCAATAGAGCTGCTCAGGTCTCATTTACTGTTACCGTAAATCCACCTGGAATAACAGTACCAAACTGGATAAAGAACATTGCAGAATTCTGGTGTGACGATAAAATCGATAATGCGTCATTTATTGAGGGAATCCAGTATCTTATTGATAACGAAATAATTCTAATCACCGCAACAACTTCTGCCAACTCGGACTCGCAATCAATTCCTCCATGGATAAAAAATAATGCATGCTGGTGGTCTGAAGGACAGATCACCGACGAGGATTTTGTTAAAGGAATCGAGTATTTGGTATCTAATGGAATAATCAATGTGGCAAAAGGTGAGACTATAGATATTCAATTTGATTTTGATTCGTCAAAGGAAGACATTCTAAAAAATCTGAGTCAAATTGGACGTTCCACTCAATTTCTAATTAAATTCGATGCAGACAAATCTACAAATGGAAACCAATTCCAAGTATACAAAATAGTTCACGATGAGGATGGATGGATTGGTGACATGTCAATCTATTACGGAAAATCTGATGCCCTATGGCACCCTTCAGAATTTGACAACATTTTTCAGCTGAAAGTCTTTCTGTCCAACGAAAACGGTGCAGTCCCTACAACAAAATCCGAATCTATAGTCAAAGCCATTGCAGAGACATTTGAAGATGAGCTGAATACTTTAGGTATATCTGAAACCCCTTCAAACTGGATAGAGAATGTAATGGTGTCGGGAAATGATGTCGGCGGAGGAGAAAGAAAGGAGGTTCTATCAAATGACTCTCTGGAAGTAAGTTTTGCTTACAAAAAATCAAGCTTGGGATTTTTTGAATTTATCATAACAGAAAAATCTTAGATAGAAATTTTGTTTATGTAATCAACTCTAAGAACCTTTCAAATGATGGATCTTTTTCTTTTAGAAACTTTGCAAGCTTGACATATGTCTCTTCAATCTCTACTTGTTTTTCTTTTGTTTTTTCAATCTCTTCTTCTATTTTTGCAAAGTCTGACATTGTAAGGTGTGGCTCGCATTTTTGATACATTTTGATCTTTTCTTTTTCTGGAAGGGAATAATATGTGTCAAGATAACTGTGATGTCCCATTAGTGCATGAGCAAAATTTGATCCTGCAATATTGCTGACTGTAGTATAGAAAAATTCTCTTAGTGCATGATAGTGAATTAGTCTCTTGCCGTTTCGCATCTTCATGTTGAGATGTGGTATGTTTTTCAGGTAATTGTTTAGTGATTGCTCTAAAATATCAACAGACCCGCGCTGTTCATCTTTTTTTGGCATTATTTTTCTTCTAGCTAATGATGTCCTTCCAAAAATTTTCACGTTTTGCAAATCTACATTGGTGTCGTTTTCTTTCCATGAAAAATAACGATTAAGATAATCCTTTAATGCATTTGTAGCTTCTGCTGTAAGGAATGTTTCACGATCCTCTCTTGTCTTTGTTGTTTCAGCACGGATGAAAATTCTTGTAGGGCTGTTGCCAAAGTCAATGTCAGACAAACGCAATTCTGCAATCTCGCCTATTCTCATGCCGCTTGCAATTGCAACATAGAATACTATTCTAAGCTTGAACGGCAATACGTTGAGAGCTCTCACTATCAGCTCCCTTGTAAGCGGCTCTTTTCTGATCTTGTGAATCTTTGGCAGTCGTACTCTCTGCTTGCATTTCTCATTGTATATCTCAATTCCAATGTATGTGAGATAGCTCTTTACTGCTGAAAACCATTGCTTGACGGTTCTTGGATATACTTCCGACTTTGACAGAAATATTACATAATCGCTGAGAACATTGTATACGTCAATTTCGTTATTGCCTATCTTGTCTCTTAACTGGATCTCGTTTATGCTGTAGCATTCGTCTAGGAATTTTCTAAAGCCATTCTTTTTTCCTTTGATTGCTGTGCCATAACCGTGAACAGACGAATAGCTGTGAGATGTGGAATATACTGCATCAAGAAAATTCTGCAATGCCCTGTTTGCTTCTGCCTGTTTGTTGCTTTCGTTCACTGAAGTATCTAGGTATGGCTACTGTTAAAAATCCCAAGTGGTTATCTTATACGTATAACGTGGACTTAGTTAATTGATAAAATTAGTCTCAAAGTTCAATTTTTCTAATTAGTAAATTTACAATATTTCAAATATCACTTTAAGATAGGTAAAATGAAATGAAACTAATTTCTAGGCTTTCAAATTCAACTTTTGCAAAAAGTACTACACTGATCTCATTTACTTCTATTTTGGCTGTTTTAGGTCCTGTCATTACAGTTTCTGGTGGTTTTTGGGATGCCATTTCTCATCTTTTAAGAGAACCTGAATTCTTCTGGACAACACAACACATTACAGTTTACTTTGGTGTATCTCTTGTCTCTTGTGCGGCAATTCTAGGAATCATATTACTGATAAGAAAATCTGTCAGAGGCTCATTAAATACTGGTATCAAACTTGTAATAATTGGATCTGGTATTCAACTCATTTCAGGATTTGGAGATTCTTTATCACATGATATATTTGGAATTGATGGATTGATTTCTTGGTCTCATCAACCTCTTGAATTCGGTCTTGTTTTAGCATCACTAGGTGGATTACTTATTATAAAAAATAGAGAACATACTAAACTCAAACTCTTATTGCCATTTTCCATTATTTCATTTATCTTCTTTACAACTTGGCTTGCCTTCAATCTTGCATTGATTTTAGGACATGTTATTCAATGTATTCCGGTCTACGAAATATTCTCATCAGGTTGTGCAATTTTATAATTTTTTAATTTCATATATGACGCCAAAATTATCATTATTGAACCTACTAGTATTATGATTCCCGCAGGAATCATTTCCTTAGAATTAGTATCTCCAAATTCGACTTGAATATTAATTGGATTTTTTGATACATTTACAATCTTCACAGAATATTTTCCAGTTTTTTCATAATCAAAATATGCTACTGACATTTTTGTATGAACTGATTGTTCAGAAATTACATTACCCACAGTATCCAATACTTGCACAAACACTTCATCTCCAGAAAAATTAGGCATGAATACTTTGTAATATCCTATGTCTTCTCCTGCAAAACTCATATCTATTTTGTGAGAATTTGATGATTCTAAAAGAAATTCTTCCGAAATTCTATCTCCTTGTAGAAAAACCATTGAAATCCAACTAATTCCCACAATGCTTAGCATAATTCCAATCTTGAACAATGAAACCTTCAATTCATTTCTCTTGAAAATTTTTTGCTTAATAAGATAATCTAAAGGGCTCGGAGGGCTTCGATCCCTCGACCTGGCGGTTCGAAGCCGCCCGCACTATCCAGACTGTGCTACGAGTCCAAACAAGTAAGAATTTAACAGGCCTAAAAATCTGTCTAGATACAATGAAAGTGTCAAAAAAAGTTGCAGGTGTTGAATATGCAATTAGAGACATTGTTCTAACTGCAAGAAAAGTTCAACAAAAAGGAATGAAGGTTGACTATCTTAACATTGGTGATCCTGTGCAATTTGGATTTCAACCACCTGATAATGTAAAACAAGCTTTGATCGATGCAATCAACAGGGGCGAAAACTATTATTCTACATCAGAAGGACTGGCTGAATTACGTAATGAAATTGCAAAAAAGGAAAATGTGAAGGGACTATCAATTGACTCTGATGATATCTTAGTTACAAATGGTGTTTCTGAAGGACTTGATATGGTAATTTCTTCAATTGTTGAAGAAGGAGATGAGGTTCTGTTACCGGGTCCTTACTATCCGCCATATGCTTCTTATGTAAGACTGCATGGAGGACTGCCTGTTGAATTTGCAGTGGACTTGGAAAATTCAACTCCTGATATTGAAGACATACGAAAAAAGATTACTTCAAAAACTGTTGCAATTTGTTTAATCAGCCCAAACAATCCTACTGGGGTTGTATTTAATGAGAATTCACTTAGGGAACTTGTAAACATTGCAAATGAGAGCAACCTCTACATTATTTGTGATGAAATCTACGATCAAATTATCTTTGATGAAAAATTTACAGGAATTGGCAAAGTTGCTGGTGATTCTCCAGTAATTGTCCTAAATGGTTTTTCTAAAGTTCATTTAATGTCTGGATGGAGAATTGGATACATTGCATTTAATCAATCTTCTAAACTAGATGATTTACGAGAAAACCTTCCTAAACTTGCTCGGGTTAGAATTGCTACTAACCTGCCAGTACAACATGCTGCACTTGAATCATTACGTGGATCTCAAGATTACATCTCAAAATTTGTTTCTGAAATAAAACAACGTAGAGACTTGGTCATCAAAAGACTAAACGAAATACCTGGACTTTCTTGTCCAAACCCAAAGGGATCTTTTTACGCATTTCCAAAAATTGAAGACAATCGATTTGGAACTGACAAAGAATTTGTTACAAAACTCTTGGAATCGAAAGGAGTTCTAACTGTTCATGGTTCTGGATTTGGTGAAAAATATGGTAGTGGACATTTTAGACTAGTTTATCTTCCAAGTTTGGAAACACTTGATTCAGCAATGACTAAGATTGAAGAGTTCGTAAGTCAATAATTCCAAATAGACCATTTTTCAGGAATTATCTCAATAATACAGTCAGTATCATCAAGTAATTCTTTTGCTGATTTATTTTCTATGGTATCAAAATATCTGAGAAGAATTTTTTTTCCAATTCTTTTTACTTTGGAGTTCTCTAAAATCAAACTTGCATTTCCTTGTCCCATTACACCATAGATATTTGGTGCATTGACTCCGACATCTATGCAAAAACTAACCCGTTTATTCTTTTGTACATTTTTTGCTTTTTGAGTTTTTGTGTTTGTTCCTATGTAGATTTTTTTTGAGCTATACATGTACCAAACAGGAACAATATGAGGAGTCTTGTTCTTGCCTATGGTTGCAAGCCGTAAAACTTTTTGTTCTCTGAGAAATTTATCTCGGCTGTTCATGTTTTCTAAAACCTAATGCTATCATAAAAACCCCGAATCCTATCATTGCAACTGAAACTTTTTCATTTGTTATTTCAGAATTTACCAAAAAATCCATCATAAACTCTGGTCCCCAAATTAACAGCTGTCTGACAATAACAATTCCTGCACTAATAAGAAAAAGAGCACCAATTGCAGTATACCAATTTCTACCACGTCGATAGTATTCGTGACTCATAACTTTACAAAATTATGCTTAGATAATTTTGATTCCTGGATTTTTTATCTTGTTTCTAATCATTGCATTTAGCAAGAGTGGTGTTGCAATTTCAGCCATGTATGATAACTCTCCGGGCCCCAAGTAAATTGGTCTTAGTCCCTTTATTTCATTAATCAAGCTATTCACCACACCTACTGATTCTTTATCATCGCCACATACAAAGATGTCATAATCCAATTCTAGTGTTGGGTTAACAAGTTTCTTTTCAGAAATCACATGAAACGCTGAAACTAATTTTGATTTGTCCTTGACATACTTTGATACTAACTGATATGAAAATGGTTTATTCTCTTTAATTGGAATAAATTCAAAACCAACATCTGTCTTGGTCATTGGAACTATTGGTGATATTACAACACAACTATCTTTTGTTTGAGGCAATATCTCTGAACATACTGTATCGATATTTTCATATGGGATTGACAAAACCAAAACGTCACTTTCTTTTGCGACAGAAATGTTATCATTCCCAGTAATGCTTCCTTTAATTTCTCCAAATGCTTCTTTTGCAAGATTTGTGTATTCCGTTGCTGATGATGATGCTCTTGCAGCATCTCTGGAACCTACAATGACATCGTGATTAAGAGACCATCTAAGAGCAAAACCTTTCCCCATTCCTCCTGTTCCACCAATAATTCCTACTTTCATGTACTTTGTTCTGATAATGTTATTATTATCTCTATTTGAGATGCGGTATAGTTGGGATCAATAATATTTCTTAGACATGGACAGGCAAAAAATAATACTGAAAGAATTCTTGCAGGTAGAACCCCTGGAATCCCTTTGACAGACAAAGGAGTAGATCAGGCCCAAAAGGCAGCTGAATTTTTAGAACACATGAACATTTCGGCAATTTATTCAAGTCCTATTGAAAGAGCAAAAAACACTGCAGAAATAGTTGGAAAACATAATTCAGTTGATGTTAGAATTGACGAGCGATTAATTGAGTTGGACATGGGAAAATTTACTGGAATGCCTTATGATGAAATTTTTTCAAGTCATGGAAACGTGTTCATGAAATTCTATAACGGTGAACTAGAAATTGCACATAATGGCGTAGAAACTTTTGATCAGGTCAAAAAACGTGTATTGGGAATTGTAGATGATGTTCTAGAAAATCATCCTGATGAAAATGTGGTCCTTGTAACCCATATGGATCCTATCAAGGCAATGCTTGCAACAATAGTTGATCTGTCTCCAAAGAATCTATATGAGCTGATTATAGCAAATGCATCTTTGAATATATTTAGAGAATACCAACGTATGTTCTCAGTATCTGGACTTAACGTAATGCATCCATCCAGATTCGATCAGGATTGGTAGCTAATAATCTTGAAAACCCTTAAATAGAAATCAAAGGTCACGTCAGTCACGCTAATGAAGAGTATGGTCGGTCTGTTCTTAGTATTTGCAATTTTAGTAATCATTCCAGTAGCTGATTATGCTTTAGCTGCAGGTGATGAACCAGGCGAATATGTAGATCGACGTGTTTTGATTTGGAATTTATTCTTTAGAATGATGACTGTTGCATTTACTGTTGGTGCAGTAGTTTCTGGTACCATGATTTGGTTGGTTTGGAGATTCAGAGAATCGCATCCAAAAGCTACTCCAACACCATATGAAAAGGAAGGAGTATGGTAGAAAATGGGTGGACACTCTAACTGGCCTGAATGGATCTACATTGGAATCGTAATTGCATTATTGTGCTGGGTTGGTGGAGAAGCATGGAACGTTGAAAGACTAGTTGAGCACGTTCCTGCTGATGCTGAGGTTATCAAAGTAACTGGACAACAATGGTTCTGGACTTTTGAACATGAGGATGGAACTAAAGAAATTGGTGAGTTACATGTAGAAGCTGGAAAAGCATACAAGTTTGAGGTAACTGCCAAAGACGTCAATCACTCTTTTAATATTCATGATTATGTTGTTTTAATGGATGCAGTTCCAGGCAGAGTTAACACAGTTTGGTTTGCACCTGACAAAGCAGGCGAACATGATATCCAATGCAGAGAATATTGTGGTTTGATTCACTATAACATGAGAGGAAAACTAATTGTGGAGGAGCCATCATCTTGATGCTAAGACATTTATCTGTAATTTCAAGTGAGGAGACTATCTAATGGTTCTAGAATTACAAAAACCACGACCCATTTGGCAAATAATGTTCTCAACACATCACACTGATGTGGGATTGCTTTATCTTATCATGTCACTGGGATTCTTGTTTTTAGGTGGTGCACTTGCACTTGCAATTCGTGCCGAATTATTTTTGCCAGGAGCACAATTCATCGCTGATGCAATGACCTTTAACAGAATGTTTACCGTTCACGGAACTACTCTCATCTTCTTATTCTTATTGCCATTTGCATCAGCTGTTGGTAACTACTTTGTTCCAATTATGGTTAGATACAAAGACATGGCATATCCAAAACTTAATGCAATTGCATTTTGGATGATTCCTCCTGGTGGTGCACTAATTTGGCTGGGCTTTGCAGACTTTACATGGTATGCAACTCCTCCCTATTCTATCATCAGCGCCCCAGGTCCAGCTGCAGATATGTGGATTTTCGGACTAAAGATTCTGGGAATCTCTTCAGTCCTTGGCGCAATTAACTTCATTGTCACAATTCTAAAATGTAAGCATCCTGACATGTCAATTGGTCAGGTGCCATTGTTAGCATGGTCATTCTTGTCTTCATCATTAATTGTACTTGTTGCAATTCCAACATTTGCCGCAGCACTTTTGATGTTACTTACAGACAGACTTGGAGTTACAGGATTCTTCAACCCTGCAATGGGTGGTGACCCAATCGCTTATGCACACTTATTCTGGTTTACTTTCCATCCTGAAGTATACGTACTTGTTATTCCCGCAATAGGTATGATGTATGAAATCATTCCAAGATTTTCAAGAAAACCCATCTTCAGCCACAGTTCTGGTGTCTTTGCATTTGTCTTGTTATCTATTGTCAGCTTTTCATCATGGGCTCATCACATGTATGCAACAGGAATGTCCTTTACTGAAAAGACAGTATTCATGGTAGGAACATTAGCAGCAGTTCCAGCCTCTGCAATGCACGTCTTTAACTTCATTGCAACAATGTGGAATGGCAGAATTAGATTTGCAACCCCAATGATGTGGGCAGTTGGTGGAATTGCATTATTCTTCTCAGCAGGAGCAGGTGGTGTTGTAAACAGTGCCATGCCTTTGGACTTTTCAACTCACGACACATACTGGGTAGTTGGACACTTCCACCTATTTGTCATGGGTACAATCGCATTTGGTTCAATTGGCTATCTTTACTACATGTTCCCATATGTAACAGGAAGAATGTACAACGAAAAATTAGGGGTTACACACTTTGTATTGTCTTTCATTGGTACCATCTTGGTATTCTTTACACAACACGTTCTTGGACTGTATGGCATGCCAAGAAGAATTTTTGATTATCCACCAATCCCAGAATGGATTGCAATGAACCAAATTGCAACAATAGGTGCAATGATTATTGGTGTCAGCATGGCAATCTTCTTGGGTAACATAATTTACAGTTCAGGAAAAGGTAAGCCTGCCAATCCAGATGACCCATTTGGTCTTGGCGGCAAATACTATTATCCGTTCGAACAAAAGAACCCACATCATTAGGAGATAAAAGAAATGAGTCAAAATAACGAAACAATTTACAGGACAACAACTGCCAGAACTGGTAAAATGATGGCAATTATGCTAGGCATTTGTATCGTTGGCGGTGCAATCTTCTTTAGCATGTGGGACTATTGGACATCTTCTCCCGCACCTGTTGTTGGAATGATGAGTGAAACTACTGAACATGACGTTCAAGCTGCATTTTCCGGAGTTCATCATGCAGTTGAATTATCATTTATAGAGTCTTCAGACTTTAGAACATTGGCATTTAATGCATTACCTGGTGACGAAGGAAGCAATCCAACAATTAATGTAAATGTTGGTGATGAAATTAATTTCAGTTTGGTTAATGATGGGAAATCATTCCATGCATTTGGTGTAACCAAAGCAGAAGAAGGATTTTCTGGAATTATCTCGGGCTCTGAAATTGGAAGCGCATCAAGTCCCCTAAAACCAGGCGAAAGTGGCACGTCAAAATTCATTCCAGGTGAGGAGGGAACTTACTATTACATCTGTACTGTTCCAGGACACAGAGAACAAGGAATGGTAGGTGAAATTATCGTTGGTCCTGCTAAATCCGGTGGTTCAACTGCCAAAGCCGCAGCCCCAACTGGAGTACATCATGACTTTAGCGTTGATTTCGTGGAATCTTCAGACTTTAGAACATTGGCATTTAATGCATTACCTGGTGAAGAAGGACACAATCCTGACTTTGTAGTAAACTCTGGTGATGAAATTACATTTACTGCTACA